>JACZUQ010000021.1:9439-14364 GCA_022573065.1 Nitrososphaerota archaeon | reverse complement strand
TTCCATCGTTCCAGCGTTACTTAATATTTTGACATCATGAGGCCATACTAGATCATCATCATCTAGTTTCTTAAGCTTGACTCGAAGTAATACGCTAGCTTCTTTACTGAAAAATGTGGTTCTTTCCTTGCCTTTCTTGGTAGTTCTAGCTCTAAGATTAACTGTAATTCTGTCTGTAGATAGATCCAGGTCTTTTTTTCGTAATTGTAGTAATTCACCGATTCTAGTTAGGCTACTTATTTGACATAGATATAGGACTTTTTTGTCATAACTAGCTACGGTAAGAATTTTCTGAATATCCTCAAGCTTTAACGCATATTTCTTATCAATCTCTTTTGCTGGAAATTCTAAGTTTTGCTCTACATCTCGCATATCTAATTTAATATTCATCCAGAAAAGATACTTGTTAAGAAGGCTGAATCTTGTTTTAATTGTACTATTTCCCAATCCATCATCTTGCTGATGATCAATCCAATCCTGTAATACCTTCCATACTCTTTTATCTGGATTTGCCTGAATGTCACTAATTACCTGGTGCATTCCCTTTTGATATTGACTAATGCAGAAATTATCAAATAACTTGAACATTGTCTTAAAACCTCTAACTGTACCAAACGAATTTTTCTTTTCTCTTTTCTTAACAAAGCCTTCAAATGTGTGTTCTATCTCAAGATATGACATGATTCAATTCGTGCCTACGAGATATTTATTCATAGTGATAACCCTATGAACAGACGTTTTATCATAGTTGGAATAGTTTTAGGGACAGTTGTGATTCTTGCATATATTGTTGGGTCTCCAATGTTTGGAGGATTTGACTCACTTCGTTAATCTAGATAATCCCAAATTTTTTAGCAGATAATTCAAAAACTTTCAATGCGTTTTCAATATGCTTCTTAGTAAGCCAAGCTGTTACCGAAATCCTTATTCTTGCCTTGTTTTTTGGAACTGTAGGGTATCTAATTGGAAGTGCATAAACTCCTTTTTTAAATAAATATTTTCCAAATTCTAATGCAGTTTTTTCATTTCCAATAATTAATGGAATTATATGAGTTGATGAATCAAAATCATATCCAATTTGTTTTAATCCTGAAGATAGTAATTCTACATTTTTCCAAAGTTTTTTCCTTTGTTTTTCTCTATCCGAATTTAATTTTTTTAATGAATATTCTACAAGAAACGAAGGAAGTGCAGAAGTGTAGATAAAGGATTTTGATCTATTTATTAAAAATTCAATAATATTTTTTTGTGTTGCTACATATCCTCCAAAAGAGCCTAGTCCTTTACTAAGGCTACTTACATACAAATCAATTTTCTTTGTTACTCCAAAGTGATTTGGCGTTCCTTTGCCATCTTCTCCTACAGTAAAATCTCCATGCGCATCATCTAATATTATAATTGCGTCTTTTTTTTCTGCAATTTCTACTATTTCTTTTAGATTTGCATAATCTCCATCCATACTAAATATTCCTTCAGAAATAACAAATTTTCGTTTATGATGTTGGTTAAGTTTTGAAGATAAATCGTTAATATCATTATGTTTATAGATAGAAATTTTGGCACCAGTAAGCTTGCATGCTTCAATAATGCTTGCATGGTTTAATTCATCGCTTAAAATTAAATCTTTTTTCTCAATAATGGTAGATATTACTCCAACATTTGCCATGTAACCCGTAGGAAAAACCAAAGAAGACTCTTGAGATTTATGCTTTGCAAGTTTTTTTTCTAAAATTTGAAATGAAATGTCATTTCCACCGACCAGTCTTGAACTAGATTGCATTTGTCTTGATATTGTATCTGAAATACTAATTCCTAGATAATCATTTGAGCAGAAATTTACAAGTTTCTTATTTTTGATATTAATAATAGCCCTATTGACCTGCCCAAATCGTATTTCACGATATAGGTTTTTCTTCTTGATGCTTTCTAATTTGTTATTAACAAAAGTCAGTTTAGGCTTCAAGATGGATCTTTCTAATCATTTCTAGGTCCTTTTCCATTTCATTTCCACTTAAAGTCAAATATCCGGCACTAATTATTCCGTTTGCACCACTTAGTAAAAGTGCCTCGCCATCATCTACTAAATTAACTTCCCGTCCACCGGAAATTTTGATTATTGAATCTGGTAAAAGAAATCTAATTACTGCAAAAGTTCTAAGAATCTCATCAATGGGTAGCTGAGTTTGTAATTCTAACGGAGTTCCAGGTACTGGTACTAGTAAATTGATAGTTATTTCTTCTGGATTTAATTTTGCAAGATCTAAAATTAATTCTAATCTCTGTTCTCGTGTTTCTCCAATCCCAATAATTCCTCCAGTACAAAGCTCAAGTCCCGCATCTCTTGCAATCTTTAAGGTGTCAATCCTATCTTGATAGGTATGTGTAGTACAAATCTCAGGAAATTTAGATCTTGATGTTTCTAAATTATGATTATATCTTTTAACACCTAATTTTTTTAGTTTCATTGCTTGTTGTGCAGTAAGAAAACCAAGACTACATTCCACACTAATTCCAACTTTATTATTAATCTCTTCAATAATATCACAAACTTTTTTAAAATCTGGCTCAGTTGGTTCTCTCCAAGCTGCAACCAAACAATATGATTGTGCTCCTTCATCACTTGCTTTTTTTGCTTGTTTTACTACTTCTTCTTTAGAAAGTAATTGATAATCCTTAATATTGGTATTAAAAAAAGCAGATTGAGCACAAAATGTACAATCCTCACTGCAATAATTTTTTTTGATATTAGATAATTGTTCAACATCTATGATGTCGCCTTGGAATTTTCTGGTAATTTTATTTGCGCTATCTGATAGAGTTTTTAGCTCTGATTTTGGAATGTTTAGTAATTTTTCAGCTTCATGTGATACAAGTGAATGTCTTTTGAAAACTTTGTTTTGACAATCTAAGATAAACTGATGATCTGAAATCATTGATTTTTAGGCAGAAAAGGAGTAATTAAGATTTTAGAATTGTTAACCTTACTAAAGTATCAAGGTTTACCTTTTTTATTACCATATGCAAATATAAAATTAGATACAAGAAATGAAAAATCTTAGCTCAGTTTGGCATCCTAACACTCAGATGAATGAGTGGAATAATTTTGATAAAATTGTAAAAGGCCAAGGAATGTGGTTAATTGATTCTAAAGGGAATCGCTTGTTAGATGGGGTTGCTAGTATGTGGTGTAATGTCTGGGGCCACTCAAAAAAAGAGTTAATTAACGAAATTATCAAACAGTCCAAAAAAATTCCACACTCTTCACTATTTAATCTCACAAATGAACCTGCAGAACAACTTGCAAAAAAACTGGTGAAAATATCGCCTAACATGAATCATGTATTTTATTCTGATAATGGTTCAACTGCAATGGAAATTGCTTTCAAAATTGCTTTACAATATTGGAAAAATCTTGGAATTAAAAATAAAAATAAATTTGCAACACTTGAAAATGGATATCACGGAGATACTTTTGGAGCAATGTCTGTTGGATATGTCCCACAATATTTTTCAAAATTTAAAGATCAACTTTTTTCAACACATCAAATTCCAGTTCCTAACAAGTATCGTATTCCAATAGGATACTCATTTTTTGAATATCAAAATTTTTGTTTAGAAAAAGTTGAATCTTTGTTTTCTAACAATGAAAAAATTGCCGCCTTTGTTATGGAAAGCGGAGCTCAATTAGCAGGCGGTGTAATAATTTATCCTGATGGATTTCAGAAAAAAATCAGCAAATTATGTAAAAAATATGATATCCTTTTAATTTTAGATGAAATAGCTACCGGTTTTGGTAGACTAGGTAGTCTAATACAATACAAATCTCAAGATAGCATTCCAGATATTGTAGCATATGGTAAAATGCTTACTGGTGGTTACCTTACATTAGGAGCTACTTTGACAACAAAAAAAATCTATAATACATTTTTAGGAGAATTTAATGAAATGAAACATCTTTTTCATGGTCATACATTTACTGGTAATCCTATTGCATCTGCAGTAGCAAATGAAAATTTAAAACTTTACGAAAAAACTAACCTAATAAAAAAAATTCAAGATACTTCTAAAATTTTCGAAAAACGAAAAACTGATTTTTATCAATGTGATCTAGTTGGTGATGTGAGAAATAAAGGAATGTTAATGGGTATAGAATTAGTAAAAAATAAAAAAGAAAAAATCCCAATCTCAACAAAAACATCAATTAATAAAATAGTATTTGAAATGGCAAAATCAAACGGAATTTACTTGAGAACGCTTGGAAATATAGTAATGTTGGTTCCACCACTTGCAATTTCATCAAAGGAGTTAGAATTTCTAATAGACAGAACAATTTTAACAATTAAAAAAATACATAAAAAATATGATTTTTGAGGATTTATTCAATTAGGGTGATTATTCTTATTGAAATCTATTTTCATTACTGGTACAGACACTGATGTTGGAAAAACCTATGTAGGCGCAGGAATTGCTGCTGTATTAAAAAAATTAGGAAAAGATGTTGGAATAATGAAGCCATTTGCTGCAGGAACTCCACAAAAAACTGGCTACAAATCAGAGGATGTTCAAATACTTGCTAAAGCGGCACAAGTTAACGATCCAGAACAATTAGTTAACCCATATTTTTTTCTAATTCCAGCATCTCCATTTACTGCAACAAAAAATCTTGGAACTAAAGTTGATCTAAAAATTGTACTAAATTGTTTTAAACAACTATCTTCTTTGCACGAAATTTTGTTAGTTGAAGGAATTGGTGGGATAATGACTCCAATACTACAAGATTATTTTGTAACTAATTTAATTAAAGATATGAATTTAGAAACAATAATAGTTACTAGCTCAAAAATTGGAACAGTCAATCATACGATTATGACATGTAAAATGTGTCAATATTACAAAATTAAAATTCGTGGAATAATAATCAACAC
>JACZUQ010000021.1:4031-9341 GCA_022573065.1 Nitrososphaerota archaeon | reverse complement strand
TTCATTAGATGTTCTTAAAAGGGATCTTGAAGAGTTGACAAATATTGCTGTTATTGGTTCAATTCCATACTTTGAAAAATTTAATCTAGAACAACTTTCAAAAACTATTGCTAATGAAATTGATTTTGATTCATTATTTCAATAAAAAATTTATATAAAATTAGGATTTCATAATTTTTAATTTATTTTGTTTTCTTGAAGAGTAAAATTTGTTTATGTCATTCAATATTTTGTTTAATGAATTATCATCATTCTGAATAAAATAAGTTTGATTTTTAAATTGTAAATTATGATGTAGCACTAACCAGATATTTTCTTTTATAGGTTGAATTGTTTCTAATTCTAAAATTCTTTTCTTAATCAAATTCTCATTTTTTGATTTTGGAAATAAAATTATCAGCGAATCTTTTGGGCTTGAATTTAGTGTTAAAATATCAGGAATAACAATATCGATCTCTACATTGTTTTTTGAGATCTTTCTTTGACTAGGAATTAATGATGCCGTTAACAGATAATGCATTAGACCCTCAGCAAAAATTCCCAAATCTTCATCAATACTAGTGCTAATTTTTTGAATTTTTGTATAGCATTTAGAAATTATTTGAGATATTATTTTAGAACTATTATTTTTAGAAATTTCTAATTGAATTTTATCTTCTGAAATATTAGTTATTTCTTGATATAAGATATCTTTTATAGGCGAAGTAGTATCCATAAAATTAAAATTTTATTCATTGAAACGGTATTTACGTTCGCCTCTGCTTTCAGCAATAGTTTTTATGTCTACTAAAATGAATTCTTCTTTTCCCTCAAGAATACTATCGGTGCGGGCGCGTTTGTTCTCATGAATTTCCTCGTATTCTTCTAGACTCAGCTTCTTTCTTGGGCCAATTTCTGTTTCTAAATTCATGTCTTTTACAATTTCTTTGTAACCTGGTTGAATAACTCCACTAAATACCATGGCACTAGCTCCACTTCCATAAGAACCAAATCCAAAACGTTTGCCTTCTAAATCAATTCCTTTCTGGAATTCAAACTCTAATGCACTTCTAAAACCAAGATAAAGTGAAGCAGTGTATAGATTTCCAATCATTGTTGAACCAATTAATGAACTGGCAATTTTTGATTCATAGATGTCTTGAAATTCTTCTGTTTTTGTAAATAGTTTTGTAAATTCATGATCTTTTGACATAAACTCTGTATCTCCCAGAACTGATTCTATCGTTCCACGTGGATCTTTTGGAACAGGTTCTTCCATTCCAATTTGTTCAATAATTTTTTTCCATCTGGGTAATCCTCTCCATTCATGTCTTACCAGATATGCCAATGCTTTTTTACCCATATTGCTATATGGAAGATGCATGCATATGTAATCAATATAATCTAAAATTGATTCTCCTTCTTTTAATTTTATAATTCCTTGTGCTAATGCTTTTTTCTTATAGGCCATTAGTGCAGTTTTAACTTGAATTAGATACAGTAAATTTGAATATTGGCCATGAACAATAGGTGTTTCTTTTCCAAAAGGTCTGTAAAAATCATATTCATCTTTAATTGAAGTTGCAGTAACTTTAGGATCAAAAGTAATAAGTCGCGGACTATCATTTAACAGCATTGCTATTGCTCCTGCTCCCTGAGTTAACTCTCCACTAGAACCAAGATCATATTTTGCAATATCTGAAACTACCACTAAAGCATTCTTTCCCTCAGCCTCTCCCGCTCTAATCCAATTAGCATTATCGTACAATGCATATGAGCCACTCACACATGCAAATTTTGTCTCAACACCCCCACAATGCTCAAAAGAATCACTTCCGTAAACTTGTTCTAGCATTCCAATAACATACGAGTTCATTGCTTTTGATTCATCAAATGCTGATTCTGTAGAAACATAGAGCCTGCCAATATCATCTGGTGACAAATTATTTTTTTTCATAACTCTCAAGCATGCATTTGCAGCTAAACAGGCGGGGTCTTGATTAGTATCGACCATGGCCATCTGGGAAATCCCTAAACCTTTTACCAGTTTTGCAGGATCTACACCTCTAGCTTTGGCAAAATCTGTCGCATCAACGTATAATCTAGGAATATAGATCCCTATGTCATCTATACCTGCTGCCATGAGCTAGCCATTTCCAATTCGTACATAAAGGTATTGGGCCTAACATGTGTCACAAATTAGGCAAGATTTGATAATTTTGGTATTTTTTTAAAAATTCTTGGAAAACCTACTATTTTTGTAATTCCGCTTGGAAAATATTATGAAAAACTTCGTATGGTTGAGCACCGGAGATCCGTGTAACCTGATTATCTGGACCAATTACAAAAAATGCAGGAGTGCCTGTGATCCCAAGATTTTTTGCATCATTACTACTTGCAGTAACTAATTGCTTGTATTTTCCATCACTCATACACTGATTGAATTCTTCTTCATTTAGCCTAATGTTTTGGGCAAATTTTACTAAATTTTCAGATGAGGCCCAACCATTATTCTCTCCAGCCCAATTGTTATACAATTCATCATGATACTCCCAAAATTTACCCTGATCTTCGGCACAATGAGCTGCATTAGCTGCTACAATAGAATCTGGACCAATAATTGTGAAATCTTTGAAAATAATTTTGACTTTACCAGTTTCCACATAATTTTTCAAGATACTTGCTTCAGTTTCATGGAAAAACTTGTTACAAAATAAACACTGGTAATCTCCAAATTCTATAAGAGTAATTGGCGCATCCTCATTTCCAAGATAAGGGGATGCATTTGCTGTAAATAATGTCATAGCATTACCTGCAGTTTGGGGTTTTGGTGTATTTTCCTCAAATTGTAATTCTGGATTAATATCTATAACACTAACAGCTAAAAAGGCTGAAATTATTGAAACAATGGCAATTCCTGCGCCAATTCCTAAAGATGGTCCATGTAAACCTCGTGATGTTTTAGGAGTGGGAGTGGTAGACGGACTAGACTGAGGAGAAACCTCGTTTGTATTATCTAAAGTGGATTCTTCCATTCAAATCTGTGCTATTTTAGGATAGATTTAGTTCTTTGTTTGTGTAATCTAAATAAATGGTAAAATTTTAGAAACCATGTGAAGAAGGTTTTCATAAATGGTTATGGCTCCATTGGCAGTAGAATTTCTAAATTTATTAAAGATGATCCTGAAATTGAAGTTTTAGGTGTTGGAAAATATTCTCCTAACGAAAAAGTTAATCGTGCAATTTCTAATGGATTTTCAGTCTATGTTCCTGAGAGTAAGAAAGATTCCTTTAAAAATTATAAAATTTCAGGTACTATAGAAACAGCATTAGATGAGTGTGATTTAGTAATTGATGCATCTCCATCTGGTCAGGGATTTTTGAATAAAAAAAACCTTTACGAACCAAAAAATATCAAGGCAATTTATCAAGGCGGAGAAACAGTTTATGGCGAAAAAGCTGTATCTGATTTGTTATTTAATTCACGTGTAAATTACAAACATGCAATAGGGAAAAAACATGTAATGCAGGGAAGTTGCAACGTAACTGGAATGGGAAAAATTTTACAACCACTTCGTGAAAAATATGGTGACAGAATACTCAGATTCGATATAACATTAGTTAGACGATGGGCTGATTTAGATCAAACTGATAAAGAACTTACAGATACTATTGAATGGTCAGAGAATCCACATCAAGGTGACGATGTAAAAAGCTATATGGGAAAAGATACACCATTATTTTTACGTGCAATCAAAGTTCCTACTAGACAAATGCATTTGCATATCCTTGATATACGTTTTAAAGACTCTCCCCCCGATTTATCTGAATTTCTAGATATTTTCAAAAATGAATATGGAGTTGCTATATTACATACTGCTAAAGGAACAAAAGAAGTTAGAGATTATGCCGATTCTATCAAATTTAGTTTCAAGGATACTAATATGATTCACATTCATACAAATATGCTTGAATCTATTGGCGATACTATCAAAATGATGTATTCGGATGATCAAACAGGAATAGTTATTCCAGAAAATCATATTTTAATGCAAGCATTACTATTTGAAAAAAAATATGATGACGCCATGAAGCACACCGAAGAATTATTCCATATGGGAGAAAAGAAAAAATTACTTGAAGAACATTTTACAAAAAAATAATTAATTTATTTTTTCAATTCTAATTTTCTCTGGTTTATTTTTAGTTACTTTTTCTACTATAATTCTAAGTGAGTCAATTTCGATTTTATCACCTTCTTTAGGAATATCTTGTAATTTTTCATGAAGTAAACCATTTAATGAAGCATAATCATCTCCCTCAGGAACGTTTGTTTTGAAAATTTGATTAATCTTATCAATTTCAATATCTCCATTAGTGATTATTGTATGCTGATCAATATTATAATACTCAACTGGGCGTGCTTTATCTGACTCGTCTTCAATTTCTCCTACAATTTCTTCAATCAAATCTTCTAATGTAACTAGACCTTCTACCCCTCCATGTTCATCAATTACAATGGCCATGTGAGTTTTTCTTCCCTTCATTTCTTTGAGTAACCCACTAACCATTTTCTCTTGAGAAGCAAAAACAGGTTCTCGTGCCATTTGTTCTAAACTTATCATTTTGTTGTCTTTTTCTAGCTCTTTTAGAACATCTCGTACGTGAATAAAACCTACAATATCGTCTTTATTTTTTCCATAAATTGGAATTCTAGAATGACCACGTTGATTAATTTGTGGTAATGCTTCAAATAATATCATCTTGGCAGGCAAAGTGAACATCTTAGTCCTTGGTGTCATGACTGTGCGAATTACAGTATCATCAAATTCTAAAGCTCCGTGAATCATCTCATGTTCTTCTTTCTCTATAGCTTTTTCAGCCATGCCTAAATCAATAACATCTTTAATTTCTTCTTCGGTAATTGGTGGGGGCAAATAGCTACTTCCTGCTAGTTTGACAATTACTCTAGTAATCAATTCAAATAATTTTACTATTGGATAAAGAACATAACTAAATCCAAGTAATATTGGGGCAAATCTTAAGGAAATTTTTGTAGCATTTGCATTACAATAAGTTTTTGGAGAAATTTCACCAAAAACTAAAATAATAAATGTCATTATTCCAATTGCAATCCCTAAACCATCGTTTCCAAATGTCCTAATTGCAATAGTTGTAGCAAGAGCAGATGCCGCTACATTAGCAAGATTGTTTCCAAGATTAACACTTGACATCATCCAACTTGGATTAGATTTTAGTTTGTGTAGTGCTTTTGCTCCCTTAGCTTTTGAATTAAATAATTGAAGTACTTTCGATTTACTAACTCCAACT
>JACZUQ010000021.1:1786-3935 GCA_022573065.1 Nitrososphaerota archaeon | reverse complement strand
TAACAAGATTGTTTCCAAGATTAACACTTGACATCATCCAACTTGGATTAGATTTTAGTTTGTGTAGTGCTTTTGCTCCCTTAGCTTTTGAATTAAATAATTGAAGTACTTTCGATTTACTAACTCCAACTAATGCAACTTCTAACCCACTAAAAAATCCGGACAAGACAATTAGAATTGCTAACGCGACTAACTCAATCCAAAACTCAACCATTTTTATCTCCTATAATCCTACATGGACGCCGCACTTTATCATCCATCTTAAACTAGAAACCACCACATTTTGTGACTATCACTGTATTGTCAGAATACCTTTTAAGGATTCGTACAAGAAAATTAGAACACATTCATAAAAATTGTATACAATCTACGAGTAACACTAACGCTTAGGAGGAATGGCGAATTTATTGTTAGGATCGTTATGATAATCTACAGGTAGCATTGCGTCTTTTTGTCTTCCAGTTAATATTCCAATTACTACATCGTCCTTTTTGATAATTTCTTCATGAAGTAATTTTTTAATTCCTGCAGGAACTGCGCCTGAGGCCATTTCACAATCAAACCCATTAAGCCCAACAATCGACATTCCATCAAGCATTTCAGAATCTGAAACTTGGGTAACAACCCCATTTGTAAATTCTAATGCTCTTAATCCTTTTAGCATGTTTACCGGTCGACCAATTTGAATAGCAGTTGCTTTAGTTTTAGGACGTATTTTCTTTTCATCTAAATGAGAATAATATCTTTTAATCAACTCTGTATCTGGATTGCCCTTATTCCATCGTAATTCCGTATCTTCAAATTTTCCATTATACAATTCATAAATTGTATTTGCACCTTCTGCATTTATCACTGCTATTCGAGGAATTTTTTTTATCCATCCCCATTCATATAATTCCATCAAACTTTTTCCACAACTTGATGTATTGCCAAGTGCCCCGCCAGGATATACTATCCAATCAGGTGCATCCCAGTTTAGACTTTCTAATGCTCTATATGGAATAGTTTTTTGGCCTTCTATTCTAAATGGATTAATTGAATTGACTGTATATCCGCCAAATTTTTTTGCGTCATTTAATGATTTAGCAAACGCATCATCAAAATTTCCATCAACTTCAATAATCTGTGTGCCAAATTGGTATGCTTGACTTAATTTTCCTGGTGCAATTTGCCCAGAAGGAATGTATACATCACATTCAATATTTTCATTAGCTGCATACATGCCAGCGGCAGCAGATGTATTTCCAGTTGAAGCACATACAATTTTTTTTGCACCAATGAGTTTTGCATGAGTTACAGCTGTTGCCATCCCATTGTCTTTGAATGATCCACTTGGGTTGTAACCCTCTGGCTGAAGTACCAAATTATCATTTGGCATCCCGACAAAATTTGCTACCTTTGTCATATGATATGGTTTTGATTGTCTCCCTTCTGCACCATCTAATGATACTAAATGATTCGAGCATTCCTCCAGATTCCCAGTATCTATTTGACAAAAATTCAATAATTCCCGAAAGCGCCATACTCCACTTTCATTGAATATGCTCCCTTGAGGATTACGTCTACTGTAAAATAGCTCTTTTAGCGCTCTAGATGGAACTTTTCTATATTTGGCATCTAACAGATGTCCTTTTTCACACTCTAAAGTTCCAGATTTAATAGAATACTCTAAACCACATTTAGGATCTATACATTTTAGATATGCATTTTCTTGCAATGTTGATAGGTAATGCGTTGTAATTTAAATATAAAATATTTTAATTCCTAAATTCATAAAACTTGCCAATTTTTGTTCGCTAAATCACAACTTTTAGATTATCTTTTTTTATTTATGAATTAACTTTGAGTGATTTTGAAAATTATCTGAACGGACTGTTATCTCAAATTAAGGATTCTATAAAAATTATTGACGAATTAAAAGATAATTCTGGAGATCTAGAAATTATTAAAAAAGAATTGGCAAAAATAAATGGATTATTTCAAGTGATTGTCCATAAACTCGATTCAATTGACAATAGTTCTGATAAATATATGCGCTTATCTTCTGCGGCAAGATATTACTTAGAAAATTATTCTTTTGAAAGAGAGATTGAAACAATGTCAAAATTATATTCTAATGATTCTCATAGATTAAAGAATATCAGATATT
>JACZUQ010000021.1:0-1686 GCA_022573065.1 Nitrososphaerota archaeon | reverse complement strand
GATAAATATATGCGCTTATCTTCTGCGGCAAGATATTACTTAGAAAATTATTCTTTTGAAAGAGAGATTGAAACAATGTCAAAATTATATTCTAATGATTCTCATAGATTAAAGAATATCAGATATTCGATTTTGAAATCCCTAAACGACAAAAAATTAATCGAAAAAGTAGACTCTATAATGGAGAAATTATAATATTCCCATAATTGGAAGAAAAAATGAAAAAGTGTGTAATTTGTGGATGCAAAGATCATAGACTCGTTGGATGCGTGAGTCATATAGCAAAAAAATGTAGCTGTTTTAATTCTAAAAACATCAAATAATTCAAGGATTACAAAGTTTACACGATTTGAGATCTCCTAATTCCTTTTCAGCCAATAAATGTGTGGAGAACCAATGATGTGATTGAATTTTATTATTTTGTAAAAAATCATTTTCAAAAATTAATTTACAATTTGTGGTATGAATTATTGGCATAGATTCTGAAAGAAGTATTACAAATCCAAAGTCAGATTCTTTTATTTTTCTAAGCTCTTCTACACTTTCTATTTTAACCATTTAGCAAAATTATTAATCTTTTTTAGTTTTTGGTCCAGATCTTAAATGGAAATTACTACAGCATTTACATTCATTTTTAATACATTCTTCTTCAGTATAATGACCACAAATACCGCACTCACAACTTTTATTCATAATTGAATTACACAAAAACAGAATATAAGGAAAATTATTGATTTTTTAATGATAATATACTCAAACCAGATTACTTTTTAGTTTTTTTAGTTCCTTTCTTTGAAGACCCTTTTTTTCTGGAACTTGGTTCTTTTGTTTTCATCTCTTTTTCAATTGCTGCAGCCTTGTCATCAACAACTTTGATAATTTCTTCGATTAACTCATGAAGATCATTATCTGATGGTCTTGGTTCTACAGAATCAGCTATATCATTTATGATGCTGGAGGTTTCAGCGCCTACTTGTTCAAAACTTTCAGGATCATCATAATTTGCACTGTATAATGACTTTAGGTCATTTACTTGGTTAATGATTTGATCTGTAAGAATTACTCTAAAGCCTGTTCCGTTTACTTCGAACTCTTTAGTACTCATAAATGAATTTTTAATTTTCTATCTTATAGGTTTTTTTGCCAAAAATCAATGTTCACGAAATCAGCATACTTTAAAACTAATTTTGATTTTTCTAAAATTCAATATACCCAAGAGCAGATGCATCACTAATTAAAGTAGTATGCCTTGAATTTACTAGATATCCGTTTTTAATCTCTGTTGTAGGCACCCATCTATTGGTAGATGAATAATGACGTTTTTCAATTAGCTCTTTTTCGATACTTTCAATATCAAATTCGCCTTCTTCAACTAGTTGTGTTTCTAAATGTTTTATAGTCACTAATATTTTGTTTACTTTAACTCTGTCTCCAAATTTCCATGCTGAAGGAGAAACTTCATCAGAAACTTCAAGTATCTTAATTTTCAATACTTTTTTTCTAAAGGTATCATGACTAACAAGAATCCTCTCATCGACAAATTCTTCAAATTCCATTATTTCCATATAGTAGTTAATGACTAAAGAATGATTCGCTTTTACACACAGAATATTAAAAAAAAGTTATGATTAGGTGTTAAACACCATATTATTAAAGAACGATTCGATGTTTTGATTTAAAAGGCAT
>JACZUQ010000063.1:2577-4816 GCA_022573065.1 Nitrososphaerota archaeon | reverse complement strand
TTAGAATATTCGATAGAATGGGTAATAGGAAAAATATGGCAAGAAATCGAATGAGATATTTAGTTGATGAGATGGGCTGGGAAAAATTTCAAAACTTGGTGTTAAAAGAAAGAGCTATTGTTAGAGCAACACAATCAATAATTGTAAAACTTGATATCGATAATACTCCCAATGACATTAAAAGATCAATTACTGTTTCTGACGAAGGTGGAAAATCCACTCCTGAAGGTTATTCACGTTGGCTAAAAACATCTGCATTTAAGCAAAAACAGGAAGGATACCATTCTGTTTTTGTAAACTTGGAAGCTGGAGATATTACTGCAAACCAACTTAATGCTCTTGCAAAAATTTGTAGGACGTTTTCAGCAGAAGGTTTTGCTAGAAATGGATTTTCTCAAGAGATAGTGCTTCGTTGGATACATGAAAGTGATTTACCTCGATTGTATTCAAATTTACTTGAGGTAGGACTTGCAAAGCCTGGAACATTGTCCATGGCATCTCCTATAGGATGTTCAGGTACTACATCGTGTAACTTGGCACTTACCAACTCTCATCGTCTAGCAAAAGAAATTCAACGAAAATTTCTTGAATTAAAATTAGATGAAGATGATGAACTTAGAGATTCAACTATCAAAATAAGTGGTTGTCCTAATTCTTGTGGCCAACACGAAATCGCTACAATAGGATTTTATGGTGGTGGTGGAAGAGTTGGCAAAGATATGTATCCTTCCTATCAAATGTCATTAGGTGGCAGATCAGATAGGGACACAATGTTGGGAGTTATTTGTATGCGAGTTCCTGCAAAAAGGATTATTCAAGTAATTCTAAAAATAATTGAAATATTCAAGAAAAACAAACAATCAGAAGATACTCTTTCATCATGGATTAATAGAGTTATTAAAGGAAATGAAAATTCTGAAATAAAGTCTATAAATGATTTGAAGCAAATTTTAGCTCCTCTTGTAGTGTCTCCAACTAAAGAAAGCGATGCGGATTTCTATTCAGACTACGGCAGTGACACAAATTACCATACAATCACTGGAAAAGGTGAATGTGCTGCTTGAGCAAAGAAAACATCAAGAGTGTTACTACGGATGCAGACGTTCTACGTTCTGAGATCCGAGACAAAAGCGTTATAGTAATTGATGTAAGACGGGAAGAAGATTATAAAAAAAATCATATTCCGACATCTGTTAATATGCCTCTTGCAAATTTACTCTCTGACGACTCTCCAGAACGTGTAGTTAAACTTGTGAGCAACCTAGGAATTGATGACGAAACTTCTGTGGTAGTTTATGATGATACTTTTGGGGCCTTAGCATCAAGAGTAGCATGGACTCTAGAATATCTTGGTCATAATGATGTATCTCTTCTTGATATGACTTTTGGGCAATGGAATTCTTTAGGACTAGAAACTGATTCTAAAACACCTATAATTGAATCTAAAAACCATTCTCTAAAATTAAGACCAGAAATTATGGCAACAGCTGATTATCTTGAAAAAGCAAAAGAAAAAGATGATGTAATTTTACTAGATAACAGAGAACGATTAAATTTCCTAGAACAACATATTCCCAAAGCAATGAACATTCCTTATAGATCACTTGGTACTTCAGAAAGAATTCTTCGACCTAAAGACGATATGAAACGATTATTTGAAAATAGAGGAATATCCCCTGACTCTGAAATAATTACATACTGTGGTAGTGTTGGAACACTTTCAGGACTAGCATATTACGCTTTAAAGTCAGTTAATCATTCAAATTTGAAATTGTATGTCCGTTCTTTTAAGGAATGGAAAAATCTTAAAAAACCAATTGACAAACAGGAAAATGCACACTATTGGGATCTTTCAGCAGAATAAATTTTAAGATTTAGTCCGTGCTACTTCATATCGTAACTTTTGAGTAATAGTTGCCTCAATATTATCAAAAGTATCTAACATTATTTTCTTGTGTTCTTGCAAATAATCAATTCCTCTATCTTTAAGTCTAATTTTCCAGAGCCTGATTTCTCTATGTTCTTCAAAGAACTGTTCTATCATTTGTTGACCATGTTTTTTAGGGTCAATAAACAAGTCAAAATTTTCAATTGTTTTTACCATGTCTTCATCTTCTATCGAAGATTTGATGGTTTGAATTGACTGACTAATTTCTTTTAGATCTTTAACTAATACCGGTAAATTTTTCTGTGTAATTCCTAGTAAACCTTTTTTCACTACGCCAACTTTTTTTGTCAT
>JACZUQ010000063.1:0-2478 GCA_022573065.1 Nitrososphaerota archaeon | reverse complement strand
TCTTCTATCGAAGATTTGATGGTTTGAATTGACTGACTAATTTCTTTTAGATCTTTAACTAATACCGGTAAATTTTTCTGTGTAATTCCTAGTAAACCTTTTTTCACTACGCCAACTTTTTTTGTCATTCCTGGGACAAGATCATAATAATCTATTTTAGATAATAGTTGAGCCTTTTTATGTTTTAAAATTAATCCTTTTTCAATTAATTTTGCTAATGCGTCTAATGTATCACTCTTATCAAGAAATGTAGTCCATACTATAGCTCCTATTGTATGATATCCCTGTCTAACAGATTCTAAAACAACAACTTCAATTATTCGTTTAAAACCTTCTTCTATTCTAACATTTATGAAATCTCTATCTCTTACTGCTTTTCTTGCATTTGCGACATCGATTTCAATTGCTCGTTTTAGTGATTCTAAAGATTCTGGAATTTGATACAAAAGAGATAGAAAACATGCTTTGTTATAATGTGCCATGCCATAAGTTGGTTCAGATTCAATTGATTTTTCAGCAGAATCAAGTGCCTTTGCATATTGTTTTTGTTCATAATGAACTAGTGATTTTAAATTCCAAGCTTCTGCATTTGTTACATCGATATCTAAAATTTTATCATATATTCTTAATGCATTTGCATAGTCGTCTAAATGAAATTGTGTATATCCTAATTTTAAAAGAGCATCAACATTATCTGGATCGATTCTTAAAACTTTCTCAAATACTTCAGACGCATCGTCAAGTTTTTCATCTGCCATTAAGTTGATGCCTTTTTTGAAAAGTTTATTCCTGTTATAATCTGCATCTGTAAGACTTGTCTCTTCTTTGATTTCTTTTGGTTTCTTTTGAAACGGCTTTTTCATATAGATTACTATAACAAATTTTCTCTAGATAAATACTATTCCTAAAACTTACCTCGTATTCACTATTTTTCACTAATTTTCAAATGCTAAATACAAAAATACTTCATAATTACAACTACGATAGTGTCTACTAATCCCAAAATTGAGATTCAGGGTACCTCTCCATTCAAACAACCTTCCGGGGTTTTTGAGGTTCAAATTGCTATATCTGATAAAAAACCCTCAGAGCAGAGTCTTACTTCAAAAAATTTTCCAACTCTCTGGAAGGGAAATTTTCATTTACAGGTAGAAAACCAAAAGTTTAAAGAAATTTTAGGTAGTGCAGAAAACCCACTACCAAAATCTGTATTAGATTCTACTTTAGTTTGGGTAATTGTTTCAGATCAGTTTTCCTCATTAAACTCTGTTTTTGAAGTACAAATTTCTAAAACCCCTACAAAGAAACCTACACCAGAAAAACCTCAGATTGAAACTCCTAGAATAGAGCCTGAATTAAGAGCCCCTCCAGAAAGTCCAAAAATCCAGAAGGAAATTCCATCACCTCGTGATGCTTCTGGTATTCGTGGAGAGCGAGGTTCTCGTGGTATTTTAGGAGAACAAGGTGATACGGGACGGACAGGATCTCCAGGTCCTCAAGGTGATCCAGGCCTACCAGGATCAGAAGGCCCTTCAGGTGATAAAGGTGACTCTGGTCCTCCTGGAGACAAGGGTGACAAAGGACTAGCTGGACCAAGAGGAGAGAAGGGTGACAAAGGCCTAACTGGAGACAAGGGAGATAAAGGAGACAAAGGCTCATCTGGTCTTCCAGGCGAAAAAGGAGGTAAAGGCGAAAAAGGTCCTTCAGGAGACAAAGGTGACAAGGGCCCTACAGGGGAACGAGGAACCAGGGGTCCTACTGGTGATAAAGGATCACTTGGTGAAACTGGTGCAAAAGGAGAAAAAGGATTAACTGGTGAAAGCGGTTCTGAGGGAGATAAAGGAACTCAAGGACCTCAAGGAAAACCAGGAGATAAAGGATTAACAGGAGTTCCAGGAGCTCCAGGAGATAAAGGAGAAAAAGGAGCAGTAGGTTCACAAGGAGAAAAAGGTCTTACTGGTACGGCAGGTCCTCCAGGAGATAAAGGACCTATAGGTCCACAGGGCCCACAAGGTCCAAGAGGTCAAGCAGGTGCACCAGGAGAAAAAGGTCCGGCTGGCCCGCAGGGTATTCAAGGCCCACAAGGTGAACGAGGACAATCTGGTACACATGGTCCTCCAGGTGAACAAGGGCCTCGAGGAGAACAAGGTCCTCCAGGAGCTATTGGTCCAAGAGGTCCTCCAGGTCCACCAGGTGAACAAGGCGGAGCTGGAATGTCAGAAGAAAATAAAATACTGTTTAAGGAATTATTACAGATTCTAACTTCTAAAAATATTATCACTACCCAAGAACAAATCAAACTCATGAGTTACTTGTATTAATCATATGTTCAAATACGATTAAAAAGTAGGTAGTAACTGATGAGTCAAAAACCAAATAAAATTGAATTTAAGATGCTGGATTACGAAAGATTAGAAAATGAATTTGTATCTTTCAAACTAGAAGATGGAACTATTGTTAAAGTCAAAGTTGATTTAG
>JACZUQ010000062.1 GCA_022573065.1 Nitrososphaerota archaeon | reverse complement strand
TTTTTCTATAATTCTGTATTCTAATTTAGCTTTAGGATTTTCACTATCTCGTGTTTCGACAAATCCTTTTTCGATAAAACTATCCATGATTTTTTTTAGTCTTTCCCTATTCAAGTCAGATCCAGGCGTACCTGTTGTAATTTGTCTTAGGTTCAACCAAGAACCAATCTTAGTTAAATATCCTAAAACACTAAGGTTAGTGTCACCAGGTGTTTGATTGAATCTCCTCTCTACTGACAGTTACTTCCCCTTCGAATAAAATGATTTTTTGTTTACTATTTTAGATTGCCTATGAAAGCAAAACATCAATATTTTAAATAAAATCAGAATATTAGATCGATAAATGAGTGCAAGTACAATTAGAAAAGCAAAAAAACTAGTTGAAAGTGATGGCGTAGAACAGATCGATGTAGATCTTTTTCAAATAAAATCCTCGTCTGATCCAAATAAATCATATTTTGTTACATCAGAAACTTGTGAATGTCTTGGGTTCAAGAACTTTTACAAGTTTCATCATGGAACAGGACTAAAAGCTAACTGTTCTCATTTAGAGGCTGTACGATTGTACAAAAAAGAAAAATAACTACACCCGAATTGTTCCAATGTTTACCAAGTATTCCATTCCAAAAATAAAATCAATATCGGGGATCTTATCGTCAGACCACCAGCACGCATTATTTTTTACCCATTCTGGTACCTGATCAGAAAAAGTATCAGATACAGTATTTTTCAATTCAATAACTTTTATTTTAATCAAATATTGTACAGCATTAATAAATTCAGAGTCATCTATTTGATCATTACACCAGTAATTCCCAACATTTTTTATCCAGTCTGGAACAACTTGTGAATTTTCATTTACGATAAAATTATTTGAAAATTGAAAATTAGTAGCTACTACCTTACTTGGTACAGCATAAACTAATTTTATTTGATAATTTCCATTCATTTCCCATTTAGCCCCTTTGGCTTCTATTGTTTGTAGATAAGAACCACTACTATCAAAAATCCCATTTGAAAAATCAACCAATACATTATTTTGATCATAGACTAGTGTAGAATATTTCGTTCCTCCAAAATCTTTATGCACTTGACCTGAAACTGATATCTCTTCGCCGTAAGAATATGTTTGTTTTTCTAAAATTATGGGCATGTCAGTTTCTGATTGAGACATTTCTAAGTTACTAAAGAAGAATTTTCCAGTCATCCATGGATGAATTTCACAAAAATAATAGAATGCACTAAAATCTGAATTTTTTAATTCGTATGAGATTGACTCTCCAGGTTTTATCTCACCAAGATTAAAGAATAATCCGGAATGATCAGGGTTTTGTGGTAACCCACTAGTAATGCTATGATTAACATTGTCTTTGTTTTCCCATACAATAACATCTCCTACTAAAACAGGTAATTCATTAGGATAAAACCCTTGGACCGTATCTTGATCTGATGCCCCGTCTGGAATAGTTATCTTCCACTCATTTTGGGTGTTATCTGCATATACATTAAAGAAAATAAAAGGGGATACAAATAGTGCCAAAACTACAAACAGATGAATTATTACATAAATCCTTGAAAATCTAATTTCCATTTTACCCAGATTTCATGTCTGATTAAATTATTTCCCATTTTGTTTGTTCATATTGAACAAATTCCATATGGAGTGTATTCTTAGAAAAAAAAAAGAATTTTGGAACTATACACAAAAAAGGGATTTTTTGTATTCTTCCACTTGGATTTGATAATCACAATCTTTGCAAATAAGCCAATTTCTCTCTTTTAAAATCTTTAAAGGAGCATCATACTTGGAGAAATAAAGATTATTCCCCTCGCATGATGGACATGTGATAAATAATTGTTTCATAGAATAAGTAAGGTAAATTTTGATTATAAGATACGCGAAGGACTGATAAGTCGTTCATTTGATGAAAAATTCTGTTCAAAGGCAACAAAGAATTTGAGATGAAATTAGATGATTATTTAATTTGTTATTTCGACCTTGGAAATTGGCTTAAATAATTTTCGATAAAAGCATAGTAATCCTATTAACTCAATTTGTTCTACCATCATAATCACTAGCAAGTGCTCTATCCACCCATTTGACATATCATTCATTACAGAATACGCTATGGAAAACATATATTCAAAATTATATAAAATGTTGAAGTTTTGTGAACCTTGATGATATGTTAATTGTGGTCCTATGAGTTCGTAACTAGATAAATCATTGATATTGTATCCACCTTTTTCCATTATTGCAAGATAGAATATTTCTGCATCTTCTGCATAGATCGTATTTCCTCTATCAATGAACATCAAGGTAGCTCCAAAATAAATCAGGAAAAATATTGCAAATCCAATGAGGTATTTTCCTGTCTTACCTCCTATCGTTTTTCTCATTTGTTTTTCAAAAATTACGCCAAACCAGCCAAGTTTTTTGAATTTAATTAATACTACAAGTAAAATTGCTAAAGCAGACATGATTCCTAAACTTCCTAACCAGTCTTCTGAAACATATGCCGAGAAAATTAGTCGTACAGGAAGAAATAAGCCAAATGTTGCGCCAAATACTATCACTTTTTCTTTTAAATCATTTTTCTCCATTTTCCTTACCCTATGCCCAATTCAATTGTTTGAGAACGGCGATTAAAGATTTCGATATACATATCGACACCTCACTGTCTAAATGTCTCTCCTTGTGATTATTTCGATTTTTACGATTCAAGCAAAGCGAGTTTTTAGCTGTTTTAGATATCTAACACTTACTCGATATGCTCTAATTGCAGAGTATATCTCAAATAGTTCTTTGTAGGAGGGATCAAGCCTCTTCAAGTCCCCTCTTTGTATGCCAAACTCTTCTATAGTGTCCCAGATATTTTCCATAGGAACTCCCTTCTCATCTATTAGAATAGATGAGAGGTTTTTGATTATCCCGTTGCCCAAGTTCACCCTTGTTTCAAACATGCTGTATATACTACAGATTTTCATATATCGAGGGCGGAATTTGCTTGAATTTACTGGTTCCAAATTGGCATTATGCCTAAATTACGGGCTTCCACAGCACAAATTGAAGAGGCAATAATGTGTGTCCGTAATTTACACACATAAGATAATAGGAAATTTTTTAGAAAATATTCTAGATTCATTTGCAGACATCGAACTCAGATCATACTAACAAATTATTAGAAGATTTATCCGAAATGACTGTTAAGACCTACAAAGAGCTTGAAGTAACTAAACAAGTACTTACTGAAAAAGAGCTTCAATTAATGGATCTTGCAACTTTATCTAATCAAAAAATTCAAGAATCTGCACGAATAAATAGGGAACTAAAGGGTAAAGTAGAATTTCTACAAGAAATTTCCAACAGTCTCAATGAAAAAAATCAATACTTGGAACGTTTGAATCTAGAACTAGAAACTCAAAAGGCACATTATAACCAATTATCAAAAAAACTCAAAAAAGACTTTGGAAATGTTGTAATGCGAGAAAAAAATCTTGAGATTCAACGAAACAAGCTTTCTTTGATAGTTGAAGAAAAAACCCGTGATCTTATACGAACAGAAAAAATGGCTAGTGTAGGCCAATTATCTTCTAGATTAGTACATGATTTACGAAATCCATTAAGTGTTATCAAAAGTACTGTTGAACTTTTAAAAATTAATAATAAAACAATGGATGAAACAACTAGCAAAAAATTTGCACGCATAGAGTCTGCCATGAAAAAAATTTCGTACCAAATTGAAGATGTTTTGGACTTTGTAAGACAATCTGAATTACATTTAAAAAGGCAATCAGTTGAAGAAATTTTAAAATCTACACTTGCTGGAATTGACATACCAAAAGAAGTAAAAATAAAACTAAATTCACAAAAAATTATTATAAACTGTGATTCAAGAAAAATTGAAGCAGTTTTTATAAATATTATTACTAATGCATCTCAAGCTATGGATGGTAAAGGAGAAATCAAAATAAAAGTTGTTGAAGATGGTGAAGATGCATTGATAAAGTTTGAAGATTCCGGTCCAGGTATGCCAAAATCCGTAATGGAAAAGATCTTTGACCCATTATTCACAACAAAGGATACTGGAACAGGTCTTGGATTATCAATTTGTAAAAACATTGTTGAGCAACATGGAGGAAATATTGAAGTTTCAAGTCCTCCAACTTTATTTGCTGTAAGATTGCCAAAAAACCTTCGTGGATACTATAAGGCCTCAGATTCAATTTTGGAGTAAATTTTAGAATTTGAAAAATTATTGAATTTTTCCACATTGGAACAATAAATCTGAAAATTTTTCCATATTGACTATATGCTATTATGAAGTAAAATGGTTATGAAAACAACAGAACCAACATTAATCACCGTTTTTGATTCTGAACCCGAATCACGTTTACATAAATACAAACTTGAACTTGAAAAAATTTGTGATGAATTACATAAATTTGGTCTCACTAAAAATCAGGCAAAAGTTTTCATATATCTAGGAAAGTATGGTTCAAAAACATCTCCAGATGTTTGTAAGGCTCTTAAATTGCCAAGAACTGAAACTTATAATGTTCTAAACGATTTATTGAATCTTGGAATAATTTCTTCAGAATTTCACCATCCAACAAAATATTCAGCACTATCAATGAATAAAGCAATCTTGATTATGATCAATGATGCACAAGAAAATGTCAACAAACTATCCAAGAAAGAAATTGAGGTTACTAAATTATGGAATAATATTCCAATGTTTGATTCAAAATCAAATGATGGTAAACTAGAAAAATTTCAGATGTTGCAAGGAATTCCAAGAATTAATAATAAAATGAAAGAAATGATCAAAGACTCAAAAGACGCAATCAAAATTATATGTACAGAAAAAGATCTTTCAAGATTTTATTATTCTGATTTACT
>JACZUQ010000020.1:12619-15031 GCA_022573065.1 Nitrososphaerota archaeon | reverse complement strand
GGTGATTCAATACCAATTCCTACTTTAATGTTAATTGAAGGAGGACATGGAACTGGAAAAAGTGCAATGGTTGCATTATTTATGCACGGTCTTCTTGAAAGTGGAAAAAAAGTTCTATTCATTACTGAAAACACAGTAAAAGAATATATCGAAAATATGAAAGCTATAACTTACAATTTTTCTCATGCATTTTTACAAAACAAATTAACCATTATGCCACTTCATGTATATGGTATCAAGTGGAATAAAAAACAAGCTGCATATCTTTTACCTGTAATTAGTAAATACATTAGCAATAGCTTCAAAGAATCTAATGTAGTAATAATAGATTCTTTATCATTACTAACAGTATTTGCTGATCCAGCAAAAATTTTAGATTTCTTTACACAATGTAAATATCTTGTAGCAAGTGGAATGACTGTAATACTAACTACTCATCCTAATGACATTCCTCCTGATATTGCACAAAGAGTTACAGGAAGCGTAGATGTGTATTTACAACTTGGTTCAACAAATATTGGTGGTAAAGATGTTAAAACTTGTAAAATTGTTAAATTAATTGGATCTGATACTACACCCGAATCTGGATTTGCATTTGAGGTTAATCAAATATTTGGAATTAAAGTTGTACCAATCTCAATGGCAAACGCATAGAGGTGAAAGTTAGGTCATGCCCTTTGATTTTTCTCAAGTAAAAGACGAACACTTGATAGAAGTTCTTAAAAAAACACCCCATTTGCTAAGATACTTGGATAATTATACAAATCAAGGAAATCCTTTACCAATCTTTACTGACCAACTCAAACCAGAACACAAAAAGCTAAAAGAACCAAATGTACTGTATCCAGTATCTGATCAATCTTTCATTCACATTAATCCTCATACATCATCTGATGATGGCTACATGGAGTATGTAATTATAGAGCCAGATTTACCTGAACGTAAAATTATGGAGATAGCAGATGGAATGTTTGCTGCAAAATCAGGTGATTTAGATCCACCAGTTGAAATTACCGAACGATTCAACATGGTAGAAGCCTACATTGAAGAAAATATCACTATTACAGATGAGCCCATAGATTATTCAAAACTAGGTGATCCGTACAAGCTTGAAACCTTACCGATTTCTAAAAAGGACTATCCAGGATTCAAATATCACTTTTTGCAAAAACGTGCAGGTACTGGAATCTTAGATCCCTTTCTTGCTGATCCTAATCTAGAAGATATTTCAATTATAGGAGCAGGTAATGTTTACGTTATCCACAAGTCATTTGGTGCTCTAAAATCTCCGTTGTTTCTAGGTCAAGAAGAAATTGATGAGCTAATGATTAGTATGTCAGAACAATTTGGGAAAACAATTTCTCATGCTAGACCAGTAATAGATGCAAGTCTTCCTGATGGTTCTAGAATTAACATAGTGTATGGTAAAGACATTAGCAGAAAAGGAACAAACACTACAATAAGAAAATTCGCAAGTACTCCTCTTTCAATGACACAAATATTAACCTCTAAAGCCTTTGATTATAATGAAGCTGCTTACATGTGGATGATGTTAGCTGAAGGAATGAGTACTTTTATCTGTGGAGAAACTGCTTCAGGTAAAACTACAACTGCAATGGCACTTACTGCATTTATTCCATCAAACTGGAAAATTGTTACTATAGAAGATACTCCTGAACTTACTTTGCCACATGCAAACTGGATCACAGAAGTAACAAGATACACTGGAAATGACTACTCAAGTGTAACTATGTTTGATCTATTGAAGGCTGCCTTAAGACAGAGACCAAACTATATCATAGTCGGTGAGATCAGAGGTGCGGAAGGAAATATTGCATTTCAAGCCATGCAGACAGGTCACCCAGTAATTAGTACATTCCACGCGGCAAACATGACATCTCTTATACAAAGACTTTCTAACGACCCAATTAATGTTCCAAAAACTCACATGGATAACCTTAACATTGCAATTTTCCAAAGTGCAGTACAAGGACCTGGAGGAAAGAGAGTAAGGAGAGTTCTTTCAATTAATGAAATCTTAGGATACAATCCACAAGGTAACAACATCATGTTCATACCTATTTTTAATTGGGATCCTGGTACTGATACTACAAAATTTAGGGGAAAGGGAAGTAGTGCATTATTTGCAAGTAAGCTTATGCAAATGCGAGGAATGGATAAAAGAGATGAGGGTATGTTGTATGATGAATTAGCTTTACGTGCTAAAATCCTTGAAAAAATGGTTGAAAAGAAGATCTTCAATTTTTATGATGTTTTTGATTCCATTTCACATTGTAGAGAGATTGGTTTGGAGTCATTTCTAAAGGAGCTTGATACCCTGTAATGCAATTATCACTTCTAAAGTCATTGTCGGTAAGTGATTTAAAAAAAAATGATGAAAAGTTTGTTTAT
>JACZUQ010000020.1:8116-12520 GCA_022573065.1 Nitrososphaerota archaeon | reverse complement strand
AAGCCCTTGAAATGGTTGCATTGAAGGTTTCTACCGATTCGGGCAATCAGCTAAAACAACTTTTAGTAAAATTTGCCCAAGTTATAAGACTCGGTGATCGTCTTAGCACATATTTTAAGGCAGAGCTCACAGGTACATTACTTAGCTTTACAATAGAATATGAAAGAAAATTAGAGATGCAAAAACTATTTCTTGAAATGTTTTACACTTTAATGTCTACTGCTGCCTTTATGATTGCTGCAAACTCTATTATGACAATGTTAACAGGAGCTAGTTCTGCTGAATTAATTTTAGTATACTCTTTGTTAGGAGTAGGATCTACTATGAGCATATTTGTAGTTATGATGTACTTTTTATTTCCTAGAGACAAACTTGGATATAGTAGGGAAGATGAAGATCTAAAATTTAGGATCAAAGTTTATATCTCATTAGGGGCTGGCGCAGGAATTGGAACAGTATTATTAATATCACAAGTAGTTCCAATAAGTCTTATCGTAGGTATTTCACTAGCACCACTGTTTTATCCAGGATTACTAGCTAGAAAAATGGAACAAAAAATAAAAAACATCAATGAATGGTATCCTGAATTCATAAGACATTTTGGTGAAATTTTAGCAACTGTAGGTTCAATTGGTCAAGCATTAGATGCAGTACTAAGAAGTGACTTTGGTCCAATTCAAAAATATGTAATCTCATTGAAAAATAGAATTAAAAATAAAGTGGATCAACCACATGGTTTTGAATTATTTTCAAGAGATTGTGGAAGTGAAATAGTTGCAAATGGAAATCAAGTCATATCAACTGCATTGGATAAGGGTGGAGATATGAACATAACAGGTAATACAGTTGCTAACATAACAATAAAAATAAATGAGCTACGTGGAAAAAGAGCACAGACTGTAAAAACATTTGAAACAATCATAATTGTATTACACGTTTTAACTCTTGGAGTATTTGGTTTGATGAATAAACTAACATCAATATTTTTTGAATTAATGAGCTCAATTGAAATCACAACCAATGCATTTCCTCTATCCCCAATTGATCCTGGATTTATGGAAATGATTTTACCAATAATGATTCTAATGACCTCAGTGTTAAGTGCAGCAGCACTAATGGTATCTCGGGGTGGATTGTATAAAACAGTCTTTTTCCACATAGCATTACTGGCAGTTTTAGGGTCTATGACAGTATTTGCTATGGATATATTGATGACTGATTTCCTTGAAGCTTCCATATTGGACTTTGGAGATACTGGAGCCTAATCAGACTTTTTAATTTTTTAAGGGGATATCTCATCCAGAAATCACTGGTTTTTTGATCCTTCATATAATGTTTTGAAAAAAATGTTCGTTCACATCATACACATGTAGGGTTATTGGCTCTAACCAAAACAATGAATTGTGAGTAGTAAAGGAAAGTTTTCAACAATTCTTAGTGTAAATAGTAAATCTCTAGTATTACAACTTGTTTTGATAGTCACCATTTTAGCTGGCAGTGCATATACAATTTTTTCAGTAAATTATGGAGAAGAAGTACTAGTTGATAACATCATTACTACTATGATAATAATGATTGGCGTTTCCATAGGTACTTTTATCTTAATAACACTAATTGGCAATAATACCTCTATACCAATTAAAAATGCTGCAGAGATTACAAGAAGGATTAGTGAAGGTGATCTAAATGTTACAGTTCCTAGAACAAATTCTACTCCTGAAATAAACGAGCTTACTAATTCTCTGGACAATATGGTTACAAGTCTTCGTCAGCTTGTTATGGACGTAAATCATACTGCAACTAAAGTTGCTCGAGATGCTCGAGAATCTGCAGCAGCCTCTGAGGAACTAAATGCAAGTGTAGAAGAAGTTTCTACAACTGTACAACAAATAGCAACTGGTTCTCAATCACAAGCAGCAGAGCTTGCTGAAGCAAAAACAATTGTAGATAGTGTAATGGATCAAAATTCCAAAGAAGGTCAAACTGCTGCTGATAAAATGTCTAGAATAATCGAGTTAACTAACGAATCTTCAGCAAAAGTAAAAAATCTGGCAGCAAAAAGTAAAAAAATCACATCTGTTGTAGAAGTAATTAGAGAAATTTCTGAAAAAACTAATTTGTTAGCATTAAATGCTGCAATTGAGGCAGCAAGAGCTGGAGAATCAGGAAGAGGATTTGCTGTAGTAGCGGATGAAGTTAGAAGACTTGCTGAAGGTTCAGCTAAATCATTAGAAGAAATTGATAAATTAATAGGAGAAATACAAGAAGATATTCACATAGCTGTAGCTTCGATTGATGATAGTGCTATAGAAATAGAAGAAGGACGTTCAGTCGTAGATTCTTCTCTTAATGCGTTATCTAAAATTAGTTATAAAGTACAAGAAGTAGCAGCAGTAGCAGAACAAAATGCTTTTGCAACAGACCAAGCATATGCAGCAGTAGAGCAGCAAACCACTGCCACACAAGAAATCTCATCTTCAAACCGAAATATTGCTTTAATGGCTGAGCAACTTGCAAAAAAGGTTAGATCTTTTAAAGTCCCATCATCCGATTTACCTTCATTAAATAAATCAGTACCTGATAATTTTTCAAAAAACAAAGAAAACGAAGAATTTCAAGATAATAGTTCTATTGATGAATTTGAACAGGCTACTAGCTCTGAAACGGAAGCGGAGAAAAAAATTGAAAGTTGAAACTCTTCCCACTGACTCTATCCAGGTAATTACTTTTAGTCTAGTTAATGAAACTACTAAAAAAAAAGAAAATTATGCAGTGCCAATAGAACAAGTTAAAGAAATTAGAAATTTCACAGACATAACAACAGTTCCAAAAGCCAAAAAATATGTTCAAGGTGTTATGAATCTTCGTGGATTAATTATTCCAGTAATTGACATTAAGAAACGATTAGGTTTTGGAGAAGTAGACATAAAAAATCAAGCAAATTATAAAATAATTATTGCAGATGTAAGGGACTCAATTTATGGATTAATTGTTGACAAAGTAGAGCATGTAATGCACATATCTTCTAAAGAAATTGAGCCTGTACCATCAGATTCTTTTGAATCATATCATTACATTAAAGGAATTGCAAAAATCCAAGGCCAATTATTTGTTCTTTTAGATATTATTGCATTACTTGAAGATTCTGAAGATAATTCAGATGAGGAATTTCAACCAGAAATTCAGACTACAAATGAGGAAAAGAATCAAACACCAAACTCTGAAATAAAATCAAATCTAGAAAATACAGAAGACGACATACCAGAAGAACTCAAAGAAGTTTTCAGAGAAGATAGCGAAAAAGACAATTCAAAGGAGGTACCAAAATAATCCATTACTCATGATTTACACAAAGTGTAATCATGAATTTTTTTGAATTTTGAATGATAAAAATTGATGACAAAATCTGTTGAAGATCAAATTGATGTTTGGATCGTTAATGATTCAAAATACATGAC
The DNA here is from genome assembly GCA_022573065.1 of Nitrososphaerota archaeon. GTDB lineage: Archaea > Thermoproteota > Nitrososphaeria > Nitrososphaerales > Nitrosopumilaceae > CSP1-1. The sequence goes on along the minus strand of JACZUQ010000020.1, from coordinate 9,062 downwards.
TCAACTTCTAAGTGATCTAATTTCAAAAGATAACATCAAAGTAACTAATACTGCAAGAGATGGAGCTGAAGCCTTACGTAAACTTAATTTAAATAAACCAGATGTAATTTTACTCGATCTTGAAATGCCAACTATGGATGGATTAACATTCATCGAAGAAGTTGTTAGACAGGATAAACTTGTTCCAATTATTGTAGTTAGCAGCTTTACTCAAGATGGAGCCAAAGTAGTTTTAGATGCATTAGAAAATGGAGCAATAGATTTTGTTCCTATATCTACAACAAATCCAGATCAAATTGGAGAACTAAAAGAGAACTTAATTTCAAAAATTGAAATTGCGTCAAAATCTGAACCTAAGCATTTAATCATAAAAAATATTCAAAAATTAAAACCTAAGAATAAAACTATCCCAGCACCTAATGCTGCAACTAGAGTAGTTGTTATAGGTTCATCCACTGGAGGTCCTAATGCTCTCCAATCAATAATTTCTGCGCTTCCAGAAGATTTGAAATCTGCAATTTTAGTCGTACAACATATGCCTAAAGAATTCACCAGATCACTTGCAATTCGATTAGATGAGACTTGTAAACTTCCTGTAAAAGAAGCTGAAGATGGTGATATAATCAAAGAGGGAGAGGTATTGGTTGCTAGGGGGGGTTATCATATGATTGTTGAATCTAATATGAGAATTAAGCTTATAGATGGACCAAAAAGATTTGGAGTAAAACCTGCAGTCAACATGACTATGGTTTCAGCATCAGAAGTCTTTGGTTCTAATGCAATTGGAATTTTACTAACAGGAATGGGACACGATGGAGCATTTGGAATGAAAACTATAAAGAAAAGAGGAGGAAGCACTATTGCTCAAGATAGTTCTTCATCTGTTATCTATGGAATGCCAAAGGCTGCAGTAGATCTTCATGCAGTAGATAAATTATTACCAACT
>JACZUQ010000020.1:4886-8016 GCA_022573065.1 Nitrososphaerota archaeon | reverse complement strand
GAAAGGAAGACTCGGTTAAATCAAAAACCGCATTAGTAGATTTAGGAAGATTAGTATCTGACTTACAATATCAGTCCTTAAAACTGAGACTAATTCCAATTGATACAATTTTCAAAAGATCTGAAAGAGTAGTTAGAGATACTGCCAATAAACTAGGAAAAATAGTTAATTTACAAATAGATGGGGTAAAGCTTGAACTTGATAGGACGATTTTAGATGCAATAAGTGATCCCCTTTTACACATTCTAAGAAATTGTGTAGATCATGGTATAGAAAGCCCTTCGGAACGAAAAACTTTGAAAAAGTCTGAATCTGGAAACATAAAATTATCTGCTTATCATGTTGGAGAGCAAATTGCCATTAAGATTGAAGATGATGGTAAGGGAATTGATCTAGAAAAAGTAAAAGCTAAGGCAGTAGAAAATGGAATATTAACACAACAAGAAGCTAATGAAATTTCTGATGAAAAAACGATAGAATTGTTGGGTACACCAGGATTGTCAACTGCTAAAACTATAACTGATATTTCTGGCCGTGGAGTAGGAATGGATGTTGTAATAAATAAAGTACAAGACATTGGAGGACATGTTCAAATAACTACTGAAACAGGAAAAGGAACTACAATGATCTTGTTATTACCATTAAGTGTTTCAATCATAGGTGGATTAATAGTTAACATTTCAAACGAAAAATTTGTTTTACCGTTAACTAGTATTACAACTACGTTAAAAATTAATAATAACGAAATAAAAAGTTTACATGGAATAGAAGTTATTGAATATCAAGATAAAATTGTACCAATTATCAGAGTTTCTGATATACTGGAAATACAACAAGACCAATATGTAATTCCAGGTAAAGTTACTATTGTAATTGTCGACAAAGGTGGAAAACCTTATGGTCTTGTTGTAGATTCATTTGAACGCAAACAAGAAATTGTAATTAAAAAATTTAGTAATGCTTCTGATTCAGAAAATGCTTTCCATAATGCTACAATCCTTCCTGATGGAAAAGTTGCGCTAATACTTGATCCATCAATGTTAATTTAGGAATTGAAAATAAAATGGATAAAACATCACATCTAAAGCCAAAAGAAATTGAGACTTTTTCTAAAATTATTAATGAATATATAGCATCACAAACTTCATCAGCTCTTTCAACTTTACTGTCAGAACCAATTAATTACAAAGTAATGATTTTAGATAAACAATTTTTCAATCCAGAAAACTTTAAGCTAGCATCAGATGAAATTCAAATGTGTGGAGTGCGACTTGGAGGAAAGGGTGACATTCACATAGAAATCTGTTATGCCATTAAGATGAAATATGCAAAAAAAATTGCTGCTAAACTACTTGGGCGAGAAGAAATTGAAGAAATTGATGAGATGGGAACGTCTGCAATTCAGGAAGTTGCAAATATTTTAACAGGTTCATTTTTTAATGCATTGTCTATAGGAACTGGCTTCAGAGTAGATCTTTCTACTCCCAACTACTTACAAAGTGATTTAGAATCGATGATAATTGAATCCACTAAGCATGTAGTAAAACAAACTGAATCAGCAATTATTGCTGATGCAGAGCTTGTAGGTGAAAAAAGTGGAATTAGAATACATATGATAATAGTTCAAAATTCAAATGATGCAAGAAAAATTCTCAATCAAAATGGTAAGAAAAATCCATCCGAATTTTCCTCATTATTAGATCCAGAGTCCTTCATTACTGGGTCACAAAACTCTGAGCTTGATGATCTTGTAAATGAATTACAAAAGGAGAAAACTTAATTTTGACTTTGGATATTTTAATTTCAGATAAAGATCTCAAAGAAATTACAGAATTTGTACATAAAAAACGTGGATTGAATTTATCATACTTTAAACCAGCATTTCTTTCAAGAAGAATTGGTGTTAGAATGAAGATTTTGAATATGACAAGCAGTTCACAATACGCCCAACTTCTAAATTCAGATCTTGATGAAGTAGGAACATTATATGATTCACTTTCAATTAATGTTACAAAATTCTATCGTGATAAAAAAGTATGGCAAGTTTTCGGAAATAAAATTATTCCTGATTTGTTAAAAGATTCTAAAATATCTGAGAAATCACGTATATGGAGTTGTGGTTGTGCTTCAGGGGAAGAACCATACAGCTTAGCAATAATGTTTAGTGAAGCTCTAGATAATCCTAAAAACAAAATCAAAATACAGGCAACAGATATCAATTCTCATGCTTTACAAAAAGCACGAAAAGGTATCTATACTGCAGATAATTTGAAAAATTTAGATGCATTACTAATTACAAAATATTTCAAAAAAATTGATAGTACAAAGTATCAAGTAATCAACGAAATTAAAGATCTAGTATCATTCAATCTTGCAGATATTACAACATTTCCTATAAGTTATCTTGATGTAATATTCTGTAGAAATCTTTTAATCTATTATGGAAAAGAAGCACAAGATCTCATATTCAAAAAATTCTATACTGTTTTAAAACCTAAAAGCTACCTTGTTTTAGGAATGGATGAAACACTTTGGGGTCACAAACTTCAAAATTCATTTTTATCACTACATCCTAGAGATCGAATATATCAAAAAAAATTACCATCAGAAAATAATTTAGATTCTTTTTCAAATAAAAATCAAAATGCTGTAATTAGTAATTATACCACACCTACAGATCGTTTATCAAATTTTATCGAGGCTAAATAAAATGACGAAGAATTTGACTATAATCACTCAAAAAAATATGATTAAATTTTCAAAAAATGTATGTTCAGGCCGAACAAACTTAGAATTATTACTTAATTTAAGAAAACAAAATTCATGCAACAGAGGTATAGAGAATAATGACTAGAGGAGTTGCCTCTAAAATCTTAATTGTTGATGATGCATCATTTATGAGAAGTGTCTTAAAAGATATTATCAAAAGTAATGGGCTTGCATCAGAAATTTTTGAGGCCGGTGATGGAATTGAAGCTGTTAAGACATTTTTAAAAATTAAACCTGATTTGGTAACTATGGACGTAAACATGCCTAAGGCTGATGGAATACAAGCATTAAGAGCTATTCTAAAAATTGATCCAACAGCAAAGGTGATAATGATTTCATCTGTTGAGGAAAAACATGTTGT
>JACZUQ010000020.1:0-4787 GCA_022573065.1 Nitrososphaerota archaeon | reverse complement strand
CACCAAAAAGAGAATATCTTCTTAAAACCAAAAATAAACCAACTACTGAGCATAACAATGCAATAGCTATTCCAGAAACAAGAGCTCTTTGCATAAAACCGTAGGTAAAAATTTCGAGTGTCATGATTCAACGTGTTGATGCATATGTTTTTGCATTGATGCTTCAGCATATTTTTTAACTAGCTCTTCATTACTGAAAAATTTGTCAGAAACTCCATGGAAAAATAAAGTTCTATCAAGACACGCTACTTTATTTGCAAGCCTATTTACTGCATCTAAATCATGAGATGCCCAAATAATTGTAATATTTTGTTTTTTATTGAGATCCCGTAATATTCCATAGAATAATTCTGTACTTTGAATATCGATTCCAGTTACAGGTTCATCTAAAATTAGGATTTTAGGATCTCCAACTAGAGCTTTTGCAATAAACACACGTTGTTGTTGACCAATTGATAATTCCCCAATTCGTTTATGACTAAGCTCATGGATCCACACATCCTGAAGTACCTTATCTACTCTCTTTTCATCAAATTTTTTCCTTAAACCCATACGTACTACTTCCCTAACTGTAGCTGGAAAATTTTTCTCAAAAATTGGTTTTTGAGGTACATATCCTATATCTTTTAGATATTTTTTTGATTCTCGAATATTTTTTCCAAAAAAAGAAATTGTTCCATCGTATTGATTATTTAGACCTAACATACAAGAAAATAGTGTTGATTTTCCAGCTCCGTTTGGTCCAATTATTCCCAAAAAATCATTTTGTTCAACTGAAAAACTTACGTTATCAATTGCTTTCACTCCTGGGTATTCAAATGTTAAATTTTTTATCTCTACAACTTTCAATTACATAAAGCCTCTTTAAGATTTAAAAGATTTTCTTCCATTTTTTTAAAATATGATGAACCATCCTCAACGATTTCTAAAGGAGATAAAATCAGAACCTTACCACCTATTTCATTTGCAATAACTTGTGAAGCTCGTATACCAACTCCCTCTTCAGCAAATATTATATCAATATCTAATGACTTGGCAAGCTGAATTATGTCCTCGAGCTTTTTTGATGTAGGTTCACTATGTGGGGAATTTGATTGTATTACGGTATGTTGATTAAGATCATATTCATGTGCAAAATATGAAAATGCATCATGAAAAGCCACAAAATCCTTTTTACATCCATTTAATTCTGTTTTGATTTTTGAATGAAGTGCATCTAATTTCAAGTCATAATCTTTTTTTGTGTTCTTGTAATAATCTGCATTTTCAGGATCAGCTTCTATTAATCCATCTGTAATTGCTGTAATTTGCAATTTGGCAGAAAGAGGATTAAGCCAATAATGATAATCAACAGACTGTGTTGGTTCTTCTGTAACCCAACCAAATGATCTACCAGAATTAATTATTGAAACTTTTGAAGAATCAATTTTATCCACCCATTTTTCAAATCCATTGCCATTAATTATTATCAAATCAGCTTGTTCAATTTTTTGGATATCACGTATTGTTGGTTCCCAATCATGTGGTTCAACACCTTGCGGAACTAATAATGAAACATCTACTTTGTTTCCACCAATTTCCTTTGTAAATTCATAAAGAGGATAAAAAGATGTTATGGCAGTAATTTTGGATTTACCTTCAGCTTTTTCAATTACTATTGGTGATTCAGAATTCCAAAGTCCAAATGACAATAGTGGAATTATTACTACAATAGCTACTATTGCTGCAGTTACCTGACTATTCATCCCTAAGATTGAACGATATTATTAATAAATCTAAGAAAAGTTAATAATTTTAACTACAAATTTATAATATATTTAATAATATTAAGCTCATGCCAATTGTCTCAATCTCACTAAATCAAGATATTCTTTCTGAAATTGATAATCTCAAAAAATCATTGGGATTTTCTGGAAGATCAGAAGCAATTAGAGCTGGAATTCGAAACTTTGTTTCAGAAGAAAAACAAAAGACAGAACTTTCTGGAAAGGTACATGCAATATTACTAGTAGTTCATAGTGATAAATTTGATCATATTGTTAGTGGAATAAAACATAATTTTGAAGATCTTATTACAACCCATCTTCATAGTAAAATTGAAGGTGATAAATGTATGGAGCTTTTTGTAATTAATGGTGAAGCAGAAAGAGTATCTACAATTACAAAAGATTTTCAAACAAATAAAAAAATGGATACAGTAAAACTCGTCACAATATGAAATTAAATAATTTAATAATTTTTACTAGTATTTGTATGACGTTACTTTTTCTTATCCCTATACAAAATAGTTTTGGACATGGGTGGGGAGTAGATACAACTACAATTAAGTTAGATGGAAGAGACATTTCTATTTCAGTTGAAATTCCACAATATTTTGATGAATCAGAAGATAAAGTAATTACAATTACTGCGATTGATAAAGAAACAAAACAAAATGTAAAAAATGTTACATTTTTAATTGGCTTATCTCATAATAATCAAATTATTTTAAGAAATTATTTTTTTACTCCTGATGGTAGTCTGTTAATTTATGTAATTCCTACTGCTGCACCAGTAACTAAAATAACTGCAGAAAAAGATACACTACTAGAAGCTTGGTATGCAACTGACTCCCAACCTATTCAATTAGAAGGACCTATTTTTCAATCAGGTGGATTATTTAATTTTGAAATTGAATTAAGAACCATTGATGAACCTACAAACATTGTACAAGATTTGGGAGTTTATTCTGTAGATGTTAGTATGATAGATACAGCGGATTATAAATTTCAAAGTGCAGATAATAATTTAATTGATTTTAAATCTAAATCATATTTTGACAAGTTATCTCAATTTAATTATGATTCTGAAAATAATCAAGTAACATTTGAAATGCCCTTTGATTGGAGTGAAAAAATTATTTCACATATTCCAGTTGTTCATACAGAAGTTCATTTTCCTAAAGATTTTGTAGATTTCTCAAGTCCTAGCTATACTGGAGAAATTAATGGAATAGATTTATTCAAATCTAACGTAATAATAGATGATTATACCGAAGAAGATGAAAGAATTGTCCATTTTGTAATTCTTCAAGATCATCTACAATATCTTAAACAACAGCAGAAAAAGACCATGGATAAGCTTCCTAATACAATGTTATTTTCCCTTCAAATAAGTGACAAAGTAGGATTTCCAAGGAGTGCAATGACTAGAGATGAACAGTTTCAAGTTGATCTTTCATGGGACCCTATAGAAATAGAACCTGAAAAAAATACAAAATTTATTTTTACAATTCGTGATGCAGTTACCGGAGCGCCTTTGCGGCTATCCACTTACGACTTTGTAATTTTACAAAATAATATCGAAGTCTATAGAACATCTGGAAATGCAGAAGTAGGTGGACAATTCGAGGAGTATACTTTCAAGGAATCTCAAACAGGACCAACGGTAATAAGATTTGAAAATATTAGAGGTACTGACTCCGAAACTGAGTTTGGTTTGGTTGTTGTGCCAGAATTTGGATGGCTTGCTGTGTTAGTTTTAGCTACTGGATTATTTTCAATGATATCAATAACGAAGAAATTTTTAAAATTTGGTTATTGAATTAGAGAATCTATTCGTCTTTTATCTCTAACACTTTTTACAAAAAATAACGATGTTGCAATTATCCCCATTGAAATTAGTGGCGAAACAAGTTCAGTATATTTTATTTCAGTTTTTTTAGTTTGCAAATCTGCTAAACCTAAACTTGGAATCTCTGAAATTTTTATCATACCTAGTTTGTTACCCTGTTGTTCAACAAACCAAATATTTTCTTCATCATCAGCTGTAATAAATTGTACAAATGATGTTTCTGTTGGTACTTGTATCTCTATAAGATTATCATTATGTGGATCATAAACTCCAATTTTATCTATAGCGTGTTGTGCAAACCAGATGTTACCATATCTATCTTCTGCCATTCCAAAAGGTAAAGCTTCAGGATCCAGAACGCTTATTCTTTCAAATGTTTCAAGAACTGGATTGAATTTTACAAGAGCAACACCTGTGTGTGCAGTAATCCATAGCATTCCTTCTTTATCAAAATAGAGAGCCTCTGGCGATTCTATAGGATTTTCTGGTGTGAATTCTCTAATTTTACCAGATTCAGGATTAATTACACCAATTTTTCCTGCCTGAGATTCAGAAAACCAAATATCTCCTGATGAATCCCTCAATAATGCAAAAGGACCTCCTGATTCTGTAGGTATGGGAAATTCATCAAAATTACCAGTATTTTGATTATATCTTAACAACATGTTCTTGTCAAAAAGTGAAACCCAGATGTGATTATCAAAATCTGACTGTAAAGAAATTGGAATGGCTTCTGTCGGAAGAGGAATGGTTTTAATTTCTCCAGTTTCTGGAGTAAGGAATCCTATCTTGTTATTTGGGGTATCTGTAAACCAAATCTTTCCATCATTATCTAGAGTCAAAACAATTGATGTTAAACCTTCAAATTCAAATGAGTTAAACTGTTGATCATCAAGTGTAAACTTCCACAATCTTGGTTTTGAGGGATCACTAATCCAAATTGTATTATCTCCATCATATATTGGGTAAAGTGGTGCAGCATCTACTGGAAAATCATATTCTATCACTTCAGTTTTTAATTGTGTAAGTTTTGGTTTAACTGCTAATTCAAGCAACACAGCTTCATTTACAGTCTGAGTTCTTTGTGCCTCAATCTCAACTTGCCATTTTCCAGAAAATCCAAAAGTTAGATCTCCTACATATTGTATTACAGACGTGTTTTCATCTTCTATAGG
>JACZUQ010000019.1:10631-15111 GCA_022573065.1 Nitrososphaerota archaeon | reverse complement strand
AAAGCAAAACAAGCTTTTTGGTTTTCTTTGTAAAAGCTCTCCTTCTGGATTTCATTATTAAATAAGATTATCAATTTGCAATCTCTAACAGAGAGATTAGATCGATGATAGTAAATTAAAAGTCAAGTTATGTTCATTTGATTTAGTGAAAAAATTGGTGTATCGTTCTATTTCAACTCTAAATAAAAGTATAATCAAATGTAAAAAATGCCCACGATTAACATCCTACATTAAAGAAATTTCGCAAAAAAAGGTAAAGCGATTTAAAGATCAAAAATATTGGGGTAAACCATTACCGGGTTTTGGAGATACTAATGCTAAAATTTTGATTGTAGGATTGGCACCAGCAGCACATGGAGGAAACCGAACTGGTAGAATGTTTACTGGAGATTCATCAGGGGATTGGGTAGCAAAGGTTCTATATGAAAATGGATTTGCAACTAAACCAGTAAGTTCCCATAGAACGGATGGTTTTTGTTTAATTAATGCATACATTACTGCAGTGATTAGATGTGCCCCACCAGAAAATAAGCCGCTCAATATTGAATTAGAAAATTGTTCAGATTATTTGAAAAATGAATTTTTAATTCTTAAAAATTTAGAAATAATTATTTGTTTAGGAAGAATAGCATTTACCAATATTTGCAGAATTTTAGGAATAAAGGGACAGAAATTTTCTCATGGACATGTGTTTAAGCATAAAACCAAATTCATCATTTGTTCCTATCATCCTAGCAGACAAAATACTCAAACTGGTAGGCTAACTTGGACCCAATGGAATTCAATATTTGTAAAGGCTAAGCAACTAGTTAGCTAAAGTTTGCTAAATCACTTTACAATTTGAAAAAGTGTTTAAAATTTAAACAGTGTCAGCATCATCCCAAGCAAGATAAAGCGTGTCGCCTTCTCGTCCAAGATTTAGCACTCCACCTTTTTTGAATGTGATTTTGTGAAGCTTGTTTTTAGTATCTGTAACTTCTATTACTGCATTATTCACTCCAGATTCATACATTGGTGGATTCTTTGAGATCATGCCCCAATCATTTTCCCCCATGGAAATCTCTCCAGTGGTGGCAACCTCTCCCATATCACTCAAAAAGAGTAGTGCTATAAAATGATTTTAGATCTCGTCATCGCTGAAAAGCCAGCCTAATCCCTGCAAATCTTTCCAAGTGATTCCAGATTCCTCAACGGTTGATTTAGCTTCTAAAGAAGGATTTTCTAATTTTTGTTCTGTCATATATTTAGTAAACTAAATTTTGAATATAAGGCGCACGTAGAACTTATCAATTATTCTTTTTCAAATTACAATTAGATCTTTTGTAAACTTGTGTAACAGAATGGGTCTATCTTGTACGATCAAAGAGTCCTCAATTCTTACACCAAACTTTTTTGGAAGATAGATTCCTGGCTCTACTGTTATTGTCATGTTTTTTGCAAGCTTTGTTGTGCTTTTTGGACTAATGTTAGGTAGCTCATGCACCTCAAGACCAATTCCATGGCCAGTAGAGTGGATAAAGTACTTGCCATACTTTTGATTTTTGATATAGTTCCTACATGCATCATCTACTGACTTGCATGATGAGCCAGGTTTTACAGCCTTCAACCCCAATTTCTGCGACTCTTTAACTATCTCATATACCGACTTTGCCTCAGAAGACACAGAACCAAGCCCAAAGGTTCTAGTAGAGTCAGTTACATATCCCTTGTAACGTAAGGTCAAATCCACAACAATAAGATCACCATTTGCAAATTTTCTATTAGTTACTTGCGCATGAGGTAAGGCACCATTTGGGCCTCCTGCTATGATTAATGGATTTAGAGTTGATTTGTAGCCAGTATCAAACAATTCATGCTGTATGGCATATGACATCAAAAGTGCCTGCAGCTCAGACTCGCGTTGTCCCTTCTTGATTTTTCTAGTACACAGCTCAAACATTTCATCAATTATCTTTGATGCCTTCTTTAGAATGGCAATTTCCTGAGAATCTTTGATAATTCTTGCATCATAGAATGGAGTAGTAGAGTACTTTATCTTTGGAACAGATTTTTTCAGAGATCCCATCATCTGATAGTTCTGGCAGTCCGTACATACTTTTTTGTTCTTTATTTTTTTGACAAGCTCAGAGATCAAGGCCTGACCGCGATCAGCTGTAATTACTGCACAATCTGAACTCTCGGACTTTGCTCGTCCAACTTCTAGCTCTGGTGAAATAATTGTGGTTTGCCCATTCTCAAGAACACCAATTGCCTCACCCCAAAATCCAGTCATGTAAAACAAATTTTCAGGCTCAAAGGCAACTATAGTATCACATCCAATTTTTTGAGATGCTTTTAGAAGATTTTTTCTACGAGTCTTCAATAAACAAAATGTTACTTTTCTAAATTTATGTTTGCTGCAAAGTTTGTATAGTGGAAATCAAACAAGCCATCTGTGACAGAAAAAAAGAAGGTTGTTGCATTGCTCTCAGGTGGACTAGATAGCCAGCTAGCAGTAAAGATGATGCAAAAACAAGGCTTTGAGGTCTCAGCTGTTGCAATAAAGACACCATTTTGTGATTTTGATTGTGGTAGAGGATGCGGATTTGAAATTAGAGAGCGTGCAGATACACTTGGTATTGATCTAAAAACAGTTTATCTTGGTGATGAATACATCGAGATGCTAAAGAATCCAAAACATGGGTTTGGTTCAGGTATGAATCCTTGTATTGATTGCCGTGCAATGATGTTCAAAGCTGCAAAAAAAGAGATGGAAAAGATCGGTGCAGAGTTTATTATTTCTGGGGAAGTTTTAGGACAACGACCAATGAGTCAACATGGTCCGGCTTTACGAACCATTGAAAAGGAATCCGATCTAGAAGGAAAAATTGTTAGGCCGTTATCTGCAGGACTATTAGGAAAAACAGAAGCAGAAAAAAATGGTTTGATCAAACGCGAAGATCTAGGAATGATAAGTGGTAGAAGAAGAATAGTACAGCTGCAACTCGCAAAAGAGTATGGAATAGAGGATCCTCCAAATGCAGGTGGTGGTTGTTTACTAACTGATCCAGCTTTTTCATTAAGAGCAAAGGATCTATTTGGACACATTGAAACTCCAACTATAAATGATATTGATCTGTTAAAGATTGGCAGACACTTTAGATTAGATCAATACACAAAGTTAGTTGTTGGACGAAATTATAATGAAAATGAAATGATAAAGTCTCTTGCACTTTCTAATGATGTTTTATTAGAGGTTCGTGATCATGTGGGACCAGTTTCTATACTACGTGGAAAAAATTGTGATGACTATTTAGATTTTGGAGCACAAGTTACAACGAGATATTCAGATGCACCAAAACCTAAAGCAAGTGTTGTGATCACTGAAAAAAATGGTAAAAAGGCTGAAGTCCTTGCAAAGCATGCTGAGGAAGCAACATACATCAAATACAGAATTTAGGCACAATGATTAGTGTTTGAACAGGGATTGACATGCAAGACTTTTTGAAGGAGTAGATCGCAACTGTCGCTAGATGCAAAAACAAGAAAGCCCAACTTTTCTAAAAGCAATCACGATAAGAGATCCTAGTGATATTCATTCTATAAAGGAGGACATAAAAAAAGATATGATTTTAATTTTGAGAGTTACTCCTTTGGCACACAAAGATGTAGACCAGTTACGCAAAGTAGTAGAAGACCTCTACACAATTGCAAAAAATGCTAATGCAGATATTGCGCGATTAGGTGAAGAAAGAATTATTGTTACACCACCTGGCATAAAGATTTGGAAACCAGAATACGATTTAAAATAATTCAATTCTAAATTACTTTTCAGTTTTATTCAACTAATGATTTACCACAAGAGGGACATTTTGGCTCCATTTTTAACATGGCATATTCTAAAGCATCATTAATTTTGAAACATTTTTGAAGCCTATCATTACACTCGTGACAAAATTCTTTTGCCATGATAATATAGTACATTTGCTGGATAAAATCTAAAGTTTGTACATAATAACAAACAACCCTCTTTTACAAAAGTTTTATTAGTATAATTTTATCGCTTCTTGAATCTGAGGATAGTGTGATGGGATTCTAAACATTCTACGAATTGACATTGAAAGATTTTCAGACTTTCTTCTTTCCCCGTGATTAACTAGAACTTTTCGAAGTTTTGGTCTTAGTTTATGCACAAATGAAATTAATTGATTATAATCACTATGACCACTAAATCCATCTAGTCTTTCGATACCACATTCAATTGTTACAACTTCAACTTTACCTTCTCTACCAATTAATGAAACTTGTTTTGCACCTTCAAGAACTCTTCTTCCAAGTGTTCCGTTTACTTGATAAGATACAAACAAAATTTTATTCTTTTTATCAGGAGCAATATTTCTGAAGTACTCTAGGACAGGACCACCTTCAAGCATTCCTGATGTTGCAATAATAATAGCAGGAGAATTTTCACGTAATGGTTCTTCTCTTGCATCAGGATGTT
>JACZUQ010000019.1:7556-10531 GCA_022573065.1 Nitrososphaerota archaeon | reverse complement strand
TTCTTTTTATCAGGAGCAATATTTCTGAAGTACTCTAGGACAGGACCACCTTCAAGCATTCCTGATGTTGCAATAATAATAGCAGGAGAATTTTCACGTAATGGTTCTTCTCTTGCATCAGGATGTTCTACATTTGTAAAGTATTCAGAATCAAACGGATTATCATCAGTTTCTAAAATTCTTTGCTTTAATTCTCGAGCTAGGTATTCTGGATGAGCTTCATGGATAGCTGATGCTTCAGCGATCATTCCTTCATAGAAAACAGGGGCTTCTACCATCTCACCAGATTTCATGTATTGATCTATTACCATCATAATTTCTTGTGCTCTACCTACAGCTGGAATTGGTATGAGAACTTTTCCATTATCTTTAAGGACAGAGTTTACGGATTTGATAAATGAGGATTCAACTTCTTGTCTGCTAGCTTGAATATCTTCTTTAGCGCCATAGGTACTTTCGATTAGTAAAGTTTCAACTCTTGGGAAATTCCAACTTGCACTCTCAAATAAGATACTTTTTGCAAATTTGATATCGCCAGAATAGACAAAATTATGATCGCCATTTCCAATATGAAAGTGACAAAGTGCAGAACCAAGAATATGTCCTGCATTTGCAAAAACTAGTTTAATGTCTGGAGAAATATCAGTTACAGTCGAATATGGAATAGTTATTGTTTGTTTCATAATTTGCTTTACATCTCTTTCAGCATACATGGGGGCTCTTCCTTGTGCAGAAGCAACCTTGATTGCATCAAGCTGAATTAGATTCATCATAGGAAGAGTTGGTTCTGTACAATAGATTGGTCCTTTGTAACCATATTTGCATAAAACTGGCAAAAATCCAGTATGATCAAGATGTGCGTGACCAATAACTACCGCATCAAGATCATCAAGTGTAATGTTAGCCCAATCAAGTCTTGGGAAAGAATCTGTTGGGTTTTTTGCACCTGGATTAATTCCACAATCAATCAAAATTTTGCTATCAGGAGTTATTAAAAGCATACAAGAACGTCCTACTTGACCAAATCCACCTAGAGTCAATAAAGAGACTTCAGATTTTTGAGTTAATCTTGGACGAAAAATTTTTTCGCCGACCTGTTTGAGTTGTTTTCCTCGGTCAGCAGATGATACCTTCAGAGTGTAGTTAATTGCTTGAATGGTGCTTGATGGATTTGTAGTTGCTTTACGAACACGTAGCTTCCATCCAGTTTTTTCAGTTACTTCTGCATGGCTAAAGTCAGGGGAGTTTTTTTGTAATAGCCAAGGCCTTTTCACCTCTATTGATACTTCTCCAGTTGCTGTATCAAAGAAAGTTCCTTGGAGATTTGCTTCTTTGGGAATACATTGAGTAAGAATTTTTCTTGCGTCTTCTTCTAATTTTCTTATAGATTCATCGGTTCTAATAACAATTCTTTTTTTGATTACATTAACAAGGTTTGAAATGATTTCATTGTGTTCCATCAGATATTTAGGAGAAGTTGTATAAAGTGCAATTCTTGGTCCTTCATAATTAATTTTTGTAACGTTTGCTTCTTTAGGAATACTTTGCAGTATTGTTGCCATTATATTTTGGCCTGGAGGTAATTCTTTTTGTTGTTGTTTTCTTTGCATTAAATCACTAAAGGTTAATGATGGCTTTCTTTTGCTCTTTAGTTAGGAGTCGGAATCCATCTTTGTCAATTATTGAAACATTGATTCCATCTCCTGTTCCAATATTCCTGGTAATAGCTGCCTTTACAGCACGTAATGCTAATAGTTTAGCATCTTGTACATTAAGATCATCACGATATTCTTCTTCTAAAAGACCATATGCAACAGGAGAACCACTACCTGTTGTAACGTAGGTTTTTTCTTCAACTGAACCAAACATGTCAATATTGTATAATGCTGGACCGTTCTTATCGTAACCACCGACTAATATATCAGCAATAAATGGGTAGCCTCTGTTTTGATGAAAAATAAGAGATGAAAGTCTGACTAAGGATTTGATTGGAATTGGTTCGTTTTTTGAAATTCTGTGTAGATTTGCATGATATCTGAGTATATCGGTAATGTTTTGTGCATCAGCTACTCCCCCTGCCATGGTCATACCTACATGATCATCAATTTGTTGAATTTTCATTGTGTTATTGTTTGCAATGAAGTAGCCTGCACTTGCCCTCATATCTGCACAAAGCACTACTCCATCACTAGCTTTGATACCTACTGTGGTAGTTCCATGTAGTATTTTTTCTTCAACGTTATTTGACAAAAGGACACCTGTTAGAGATAATAAGAAAGACACAACACCCTTTTAAATAACTTTTTGTTGCTGGTGAGAGTGATAAGTAGTGGGAAAAAAGAAAAATCCTATAAAGTCACATACAATGGAGCTACCTAGGCTAATTGTAATAGGAGAAAAAAATATCAATGAATTTGGAAAATTTCTTCGATCGCTTAATAATCCTAAAAAGGTATCTCTACTTTCTGGAATTTACGTAAAAAAATTTATTCAGAAAAAGATTGAACATTCCCTTGCTTCTTCAAAAATTCGATATGTGTGGCATAACGCAAAAAATAATGAAATTAAGTTAATCAAAGAGATTCAAAAAAATGTAAAGAAAGACAATAGTGATCTCATAATTGGAATTGGGGGTGGCAGATCGGTAGATATTGCTAAAATGATTGCCTTTAATCTGAAAAAGTCGTTTGTGAGTCTCCCAACTGCGGCTTCACATGATGGCATAGCAAGTCCCTTCGTATCAGTTCGTGGAGACAAACCACACTCTCTTGTTGCCACAGCACCATTAGGCGTATTTGTTGATATAGACATCATAAGAAAAGCACCAAAAAAATTGCTGTCAAGTGGGTGTGGGGATTTAGTTGCAAATATGATTGCGGTTAGAGATTGGGAGCTTGGTAGAGATAAAACTGGTGAGTATTTTGGAAGGTATTCTGCAAAATTGGCTTCAATGAGTGCAGAAATCTTGATTGAAA
>JACZUQ010000019.1:4863-7456 GCA_022573065.1 Nitrososphaerota archaeon | reverse complement strand
TTAGAATCGTCAACAGGCAGATGTCGTTTTAACATTCCATTTATTTTTTCATCATCAGTTTCTAAAGCCTTTAAAACATTAACATCATAAATAATGGTTTTTCCTGCGAATCTATGATTGTAATCAACTTGTACTCTACCAGAACCAATGAAACGTATAATGCCGGTTTTCTGATCAATTTCAATTGTGTCACCTACTGTAACCTTATCTGCATCTTCTCCTAGTTTACGCAAAGGAATCATTCTAACTTTTCCTGAGTCTCTTTCACCAAATCCTTTATCTGGTGTTACTTCAACAGAAGTTTTATCACCTACTTTTGAATTAGCTAATGCTTCATCTAGTCCTTTTATTACCCAAGATTCACCAACCGAAACAAGTTTTGGTTGATATTTTACGTTAGCATCATGTATCGAGTGTTTTTTTGCTTCAGCTTCAATTGTAGTTTCAAAAACTTCACCAGTATCTTTTACTTTTGCAGTATATTCTACTAAAATTAGCGAGCCTTTATTGAAAGTCAACTAGATCGCTCATCGAATTTCCTTATATTAAGTTAACAGGAAGTTTAGAGGTCCTTGAGTTTTTCTTCAGCGGTTTTTAGAGCATCTACTGTGTTTGTCTTATAGCCCATCATATCAAGGGTAGATGATATTGCTGATATTGTTCTCATTACATGATATCTATGAACTTCTCCCATGCAACCAACTCTGAAAACTTTGCCTTTTAGATTTCCAAAACCACCAGCAACAAGAACGCGGAATTTTTTAGCTAAAGTATTTCTAAAAGTATTGTCTTCAAGTCCTTCAAGATAATTTAATGCAATTATTGTGATAGAACGGTCTTCTTCTTTTGCAAATGGGGTTAGACCAATTGCACTTAAACCAGAATATAATGCGTCTGAACAAATTTTGTGACGACGAATCCTTGCGTCCATTCCTTCTTCAAGAATAATACGCAATGCTTCTCTGTATGCATATAGAAGAGGCAATGCAGGAGTAAAGGGAGTTTGTTTTGATTCTTCATAATATTTGAAATATCTTGCTAAATTGAAGTACATTGTAGGTGGTGGGTTTTCAATCATGTATTTTTTAGCTCTTGGACTAACTGATATAGGAGATATTCCAGGTGGTGCGGCCAGTGCTTTTTGTGCACTAGTCATACATACATCAATATTCCATTTATCGACTAGCAGTTCAACACCACCAAGTATTGACACAGAATCTACAACATAGAAACAATCGTTTCTAGATGTAAGTTCAGGTATTTTATCAAGATATTTGACCTGAGTCCCAGTTGACGTTTCGTTATGAACAACATAGAATGCTTTGACGTCCTTATTGTTATCAAAAGCCTCCTTTACTTGATCAAATGTAGCATTAGTTCCTGGCTGAGTCTCAAGCTTCACTACATTTGCTCCTTGCCATTCTATCATCTGAGCTAGTCTACTACTAAATTCTCCATTTACAGGAATAATTATCTTATCTCCTTTCTTGACTAAATTAACTACTGATGCTTCAACAGCTCCCGTGCCAGAAGAAGAAAGTGCAACAATATCATTTTTTGTTTGAAAAACTTGCTGAGTTTTTTCAATCACTTCGGTATAAAGCTCAACAAAATCTGGACTTCGATGATTAATGATGTGAGTAAACATAGCTCTCATTACCCTCTCAGGAACATTTGTCGGACCAGGTAACATTGCTAAATATTCCAAATAATTTCGCCTGTCAAGAAGATCTTTAATGGCTTTATTTATAATTAAAGAATTTTCAGTCTATTGCTGGCATCAATTTTTTCCAAAATAGTTTTTGTACCTTTTGGAACCATTGATTGCCAATCTTGATCGCTTGCTATTTTATTCCTAATATTAGTTCCAGACAGATTTTCTCGATCTTTGAATTGAACTGGTATTACTTTTTTTCCGCATTTTGAGTAAAGTGATTGAGTCAATTCATCATTGGTAAAAACTACATCATAATCTGGAACAATCAATTCTATGTTTTGAATCCATTTTTCATGATTTTCTAAATCAGGAATAAAGAAAATCTCAATTCGTTCAGAGATTGAATTATCAATTGAAGACAAAATCATCTCTTTTCTTTCATCTGCAGTAAATGGATTATTTTTTTCGCTTGGTTTGTTTGAGCTCCCAATTCCTATCCAAAGTTTATCAACTTTTGATAAACCAAAAAGAAATGCTTCTAAATGTCCTAGATGAAATGGTTGAAATCTTCCAATCAATAAGCCGTTCATGTTGGAAAATCATGTATATTCTTTAAAAAACTATCATAAGGAGTAGTTTTGATATTGGTTTATGGATTTTTTAAAAATAGATGGCTCTTATGGTGAAGGTGGAGGACAAATTGTAAGAAGCGCAGTAACACTATCTTGTATTACAAAAACGCCTATACTAATTGAAAATATTCGAAAAAATAGAAGAGTTCCAGGATTACGACCCCAACATATTATGGCAATTAAAATATTATCTAGAATTTGTAATGCCAGGATACAAGGTTTGAATGCTGGTTCAACCTCCATCAAATTTTCCCCAAAAAATGTGGAAAATTATTTTTTAAGTGAAGACATTGGAACTGCTGGG
>JACZUQ010000019.1:0-4764 GCA_022573065.1 Nitrososphaerota archaeon | reverse complement strand
ACTTCTGTTTATAGAATAAAAGAAATTACAAAGCATTTAGAAACTAACTTGTATGTTACTTCAAAGATTACTGGATGTAAATACGGCATAGGTAAACTCGACAAAGGTTTTGAAGTAAGAATTAAAGGAAATTCAAATTCCGTTATCCAATAAAGCTGCCATAAATAAAATTACCACTGAAAGAATCACTAGTATTTCACCAAGTATTATTATTTTAATACGTAATTTTTTTATTTGTTTATCTGACATTTTTTTAGACATAATTTGTTCTTCTACATCTTTTCGGATAATTCTAACATGAACAATATAAGTAATAATCAATGCAATTACAAGAATTATTTTTATGAGTAAGAAATTTCCGTAATCAGTTGAAAATAAAAGATTTGAGTTATTAAAAAATGAAGATGAACTATAAATTCCAGTTATAATTAGGATAATTAAAGATGGGATTGCAATTTTGTTAAATCTTCTTCCAACTCGGATCATCATTTGTAATCGTTCTTCAAGTGAGAACGACATTGTTTTGAGAATAGGTGCAAGAACTGCTCCGATAAACAAAGTCCCGCCTACCCAAATTGCTGCAGATGTAAGATGAATCCATGTGATGATTGTCTGCTCTATTGCCATTTTAAATCAGAGTTTTACTGGCAATATTATCTATTTGACTCTTAACAAAGTATTTTAGTTGTTCAAATCGTTTAGTTGATAGTTTGTCATTTCTGCAGAGTAAAGCGATTCTTGTTGTTGCAATTCTAGGATTGTTAGGAATTATGGGCGGGATTGTATATTATGCAAGTCTTGACATTCCTGAATTAGAACTAATGGAGATTAAATTAGATAATGTAGAACTTATAGATGTAAATAGTATTGAAAATAAAGTTAAACTACGAACAACATTTTTAGTAAAAAATCCTAGTGAGAAAACATTTACAGTTGCAACTATTGTGTATGATCTTTTTGTAAATGGTAAATCAATTGGGGCTGGGGCGTATTCAACTGCTGATATTGCGATGCCTGGAAGAGCAGCATTTTATCCAGGTTCGGAGATTCCATTAAAAAACATTTTCGAGTTGATTTTAACTGATACTAATGCTCAGGAATATCAATCAATAATTGAAGGAGAATCATTACAATACAGTGTTAAAGGAATCGTTACAGTTGAAACAGCTTGGAGCCTAATTGAAAAAGAATTTGAAAGTTCATTAGAATAATAATTATAAATTAAAAATGGGCCGAGAGAGATTTGAACTCTCGACCACCGCCGTGTCGAGGCGGTATCCTAACCAGCTAGACCATCGGCCCGTGTCCTTCAAGACTTTTCGGAGGCATTATTAACGTTTAACAAAAGAAAACATGATAAAACAGAGGTTAGACAAAAGTGTATGAATAATGATTTTTCTAATGATGAAAAAAATGGTCTTTACAAGGCGATCTTTTCTAGGAGAGATGTTCGTTCACATTTTACGTCTGATCCAATCGATGACGAAGTTTTATCCAGAATTCTAAATGCCGCTCATCATGCACCTTCAGTAGGATTTTCTCAACCATGGAACTTTATTTTAATAAAAGACTTTGAAATCAGAAAAAAAATTAAGGATTCCTTTGAGATTGAAAGAAAACGTTCTTCACATTTAGTTGAAGAACCTCAAAAATCAAAATATCTTTCTTTTAAATTGGAAGGAATACTTGATTCGCCTCTCAATATTTGTGTAACATATGATCCTTTGAAATTTGGTCCATTTGTTATAGGAAAATCAAGTATTCCAGAGACTGGAATTTACAGTGTATGTTGTGCTGTGCAAAATCTTTGGTTAGCTGCAAGAACAGAAGGAATAGGATTAGGATGGGTAAGTATTTTATCAAATGATACTCTAAAAAAGACGTTAGAACTGCCTGAACATGTATTACCTGTTGCTTATCTTTGTCTAGGTCATGTTTCTGAATTTGCAAAAAAACCAGATCTAGAAACTGCCAGATGGCTTCCTAGACTTGAATTAAAAGATGTGGTATACTATGAGAAATGGGATAGGAAAGAAAATTCTAGTTGGAATAATATACATGAATTAATTAAAGCAAATCTTGATTACGCTTAAATAATTACAAACATGTTTTCTGCTGGGCTTGTGGCGCAGAGTCATCATATGACGCGCAGCATGGATAGCGCAGTAGCCTCCTAAGTTACAGGTCGAGGGATCGAAGCCCTCCAAGCCCGCTTTTGTATAATAAAATAAATTTACAATAACCCAAGTTTTGGTTTAAATACACTAAGAATTGTCTGCACGTTGTGAAGATTGTAGTAATTTCTGCCAGTCCAAGAAAAACAGCAAATACACTGATTATGATGCAAGAAATATACGATTATACAAAAACAAAAAATGCAGATACAAAATTTATCAATCTTTCAAAGGACAAAATAGATTGTTATGAAGGACCAGATGGGAATTATAGTGAAGTAACCAAACAGGCAACCAGAGATATTATGGAAGCAGATGTATGGCTAATTGGTACTCCAATATACAATTCATTTTTTAGTTCAGCATTAAAAAATCTATTCGAATATGTGAATTATAAAAAAACTGGAGGTAAAATCGCAGGATTGGCTATCTTAGCTTCAGGAAATATTGGTTTCATTGATGTTCAAACTTTACTTACTCAGCTAATGTCCTATTTTCGGGTAATTACAAATCCCAAAGCAGTTTTTATGACTGTAGATATGCTCAAAGATGGAAAAGTAACAGACGACGATGCAAAAATTAGAATGAAAGAATTAGTTGATGGGACTATATCTATTGCATCTAAATTTGTCCAGAACTAGAACCAAGATATACTACCTTGAAAATTTTTACATTATAATCTCCTTCAAAAATATTAATTACTTGACCATCATCTACATTTCTAACTCTAAATCTATATTCATAAGAACCATCTTCTTCAACATCAGTCTGAGCAAAAAGAGTTGCATGTCCATCGTCGTCGTAAATTTGTATGATTACCGGATAGTTAGAAACATGATTAGCAATTTTTCCTTCAACAAATCCCCATGGTAATGTATTATCTGGTGAAGCGTGTAGTGAAAGAATTGTTTTTTCAATTCCAATTTCACTGTTAAGTGGAATTATTTCAGTATTTAGTGGATTTGCAGCATCTACAGATGGAATTATTGTAGACATTAAAGCAGTGAAGATAATTGTTGCTGAAAGAAATCCAATAATGATTCTATTGTTCACCACGATTAATTCTCCTTAAGAATAGATTTAAAAATTTTACCCCAAATTGATTAAAGTTCATAATTAAACTGATTTTTGAATAGTCAAATATTAAGATGACGTAGGATTTATTCTATATAGATGGTTGAAGAAAGCTCAAAAGATTCTTGCGATTGCAAGTGTCATTATGGTGGAGCTATAAGTTGCCCCAGCTGTAAGAACATTCATGAAAAACATGATTGTGAAAATTGTAGTTAAAACTACTTTTTCTTTGTTTTTCCCTTTGTTTTTTCTTTAGATGATAACAATTTAAGATTTGCAAGTTCAGATTTGAGAGATCTAATTTGTATCATTGTTTCTAAATTGGCAATCTTTTGATCGAGTCGATCAATTTCACTGTCTTTTATTTTTTTGAATTTGAAAGTTCATTCAGATTGCTTCCAAGCTCTGTTTTTGCTTCATTTAATTAAGTTGTAGTAACTTGTTTCCCATCAGCAGTGTACTTGATTACTCCAGATTGTGAATTATTGTGGTTTTTTTTTACCATATCAGCACTGTATTTGTGTGAATAATCTGCGCCTTTTTGGACAATCCAGCACATGAATGTGAGAAACCAAGTAATTGGAACTGCCATCATGAAGATGAAATTAGTAATGGGTGCAAAGTCAAGAAATAGATACCATAAACCAGATAGAACAGCCGCAAATATGCCCGTTACCAAAGTAGCTAAATTGTTCCATAGATATCCCATTATCTAATTCAAAAAATTCTAGAATATAACAGTTCATGTTGAAATTAATTTCTGATATTGAGGTAAATGAAGAAAAATTGAAAATAGAGATCTTATACCTGCTTTTCAGCAATAACTTCTGTATAAGTTCCAGTTGGTTTTGGAATCTCAGATTGTAAGATCTTAATTTTCTCTAACAACTCATTTCGTAGATCCCTTGCAACTCTTCTAACGGTTGGTCTTGGGACCCCTAAATCCTCTACAACTTTGCTGTAAATGTCTTGTTTATCAGTAAGTCCCTTGTCAAGACAAGAATTGATGGCTTGTTTAATAATCGTACTTTGATTTGTGCGATTCACGGTTTCTAATTTTTTATTGCTCTATATAAGACTACTTTTCTTTAGATAGTTTTTAATGTATGTGAATTACAAGGAGCAGAATTTATTCATACTATGAAAATTTATTCATTATTTTTAATAATACATAGTAAGAAATATTAAATTCATTATTTTAGAGTTAGGCCAAAAATTTTAAACCATAATGATTTCATGGTAAATTACCTAAATTTCTTTATCAAATATCCCAAAGACTCTTATGATAAAATCAAAAATATTTCCAAGTGACTAAAGCAATAATTGAAACCAATCATGGAAAGATTGTATTAAATTTACTCCCAGATAATGCTCCTGAGACTGTAAGGAGTTTTATTAAATTGGCAGAATCAAAATTTTATGATGGTACCTTATTTCATCGAGTAATTCCTGGATTTATGATTCAGGGAGGAGATCCCAATTCAAAACAACCCGATAAAAGCAAGTGGGGCACGGG
>JACZUQ010000061.1:3297-5032 GCA_022573065.1 Nitrososphaerota archaeon | reverse complement strand
CTCTCTGAACATATCATTAGTGCAGCACAAAATGATTCTAATGCGCCATCAATTAAGAAAAAACACGAACTCGAAAGAGTAGCCCAAGCATCTAGATAATTTTACGAGTAGCCCGAGGCAGATTCGAACTGCCGTCTCCGCCTATCCTCTCATTAGATCCAGAGGGCAGAATCCTTAACCTAAAATTATTTGGCCACTAGACTATCGGGCTACCAAAAACCGATAGCTGAAGGTTCGAATATAATTATTTGGTATTAAAAAATTAACCACCCATTCTAACTTCATGAATTGCAGTTGCGTAATCGCAATCAGCTTTGAGTCTCATATATGCAATCAATCTGTAATGAATGGAATAAAGAGCACTTTCTTTAAACAAAATTCCTTTTTGCAATAGCGATACTAGACCTCTTGATGTAGTTGATACCTGAACACCTTTTGCTTCACAAACTTGATCACGTTTTTTTTGATACTGTTTTAAGGTAAATGTAACATCATTGATTTCTAGGATTAGTGGCCATACAATTTCATGCCAAACAAATCTCCTATTTTCAGTAGCAGAAGCGTATTTGCCCTTGTCACTCAACATTAATAATAACTTTCGATCTGGTTATAATTGAATAGTTGTCTCAAAAAGAAATTGAAGAATCTCTGAACCTTTTGGAAAAAAATTGGGAGATTGATCCTATAATTAGAGAATTTGTTTTAGGAAAACTCACCGATGTGGCAGACCATACAGTAAAAGTTAAGGATGTTGTGTTTCATCTTCCGTTTTTGACTGGTGAAAAAAAGTTTGTTTTATGGAAATGTTACTGGCCAGATTGTCATAATTGCTGTGACAGACAAGGACGACTTCCATTAACTTCTGATGACTTGATTACAATTGGAAAAGGCTTAAAGTATCAAAAAATTTCTGAGTTTATCAAAAAAGAAACAGTACTTGTCACTTGGCAAGAACCAGGACCATCAGGTCAGTATACAAGTATGACTACAATTAACTTGAAAAGAAAAGAAGATGAAACTGAAGCTGACGATGGAACACACATCTCATGCAGGTTTTTAGATGATAAAGGAGGATGTTCTATGCATCCAGACAGACCAGGTGTTTGCTATCTTTATCCATTCTCAACTTGGCTTGAAAATGAGGGTGGAATTGCACGTGTTCACGCTACATTTCAATTTACGGGTGACTGCCCAGGATTTTATCTGGCAGATAATTTGGATCCAATGAAAGATGTATTGAAGGAATACTCTCCAATCATTTATGACTATAATATGAAATCAAATAGAACCATGCGAGAAAGCTTTGGCTCTGTGAACTTTAGCTAGTGTCATATGTGTTAGAAGAAAAATACAAACACAGAGATAACTTTTCTAATGATCAATATACCTTAGGTTTCCTCACACTGAGTTGTTGGGTGACATTCCCACTTTTTGGGCGTGAGGATTCCTATATATTCTTGAGAACAACATAGATTGAATCATTTTTTTCCATTTCTGTAAATGTTTTAATTTCTAAAATATCAAAATTATTCCCAATGATTTTTTTAAGTTGTTCAATTTCATAATAAACAAAGCGTAATCCCCTTTTGTATTCAGTTTTGTTTCCCTTCCAAAAAGAATGAAATGCAATTCCATTTGGATTGAGAATCTCTTTTTGTCTTTTAATTGATTTTTTAAGATCCCATTTTGTTAAATGTTGGAGTACTTTGTTGGTGTAAATTCCATCAAATTTTTT
>JACZUQ010000061.1:0-3197 GCA_022573065.1 Nitrososphaerota archaeon | reverse complement strand
TCCAAAAAGAATGAAATGCAATTCCATTTGGATTGAGAATCTCTTTTTGTCTTTTAATTGATTTTTTAAGATCCCATTTTGTTAAATGTTGGAGTACTTTGTTGGTGTAAATTCCATCAAATTTTTTATTGGTTCTAATTGTTACTGTATCTAGCTTTAGCAAATCTGCCTTTTTGTTACTTTTTTTGTATCTATCGAGAAAGGCCTTTGATGCATCTGAACCAGTTAAAATATAAGTTTTTTTGAGAATATCAAAGTCTCTTCCCGGACCCATTCCAAGCTCAAGCAATGTAGAGTTTTTTGGTAGGTGTTTTTTTAAAATCTTGATAAGCTTTTGTCCTCCCCATTTTTCTGATCTTTTAGTATACTCTTGAATGCCTTTTTTTGTATCATAATATCCCATTTAATGAGCTTTTTTTATACTAGATTTAATTTTTATTTTTTGAATAAAAAAGAAAAAGATTAGGCTGCAGGAACTGCAATACCATTTTCAATTAGCCTTTCTGCTGTTGCTGATTTAACACACATTGCCTTGCCGTTTGAGGTTTTTAGCACAAGATTTAGTCCTTCTCTGCATTCTAATTCATCGACTGGAACTCCAGCTAACATTTGCTTGTGAGGTGATATCCATGCGAATCGTTTGTCTGATACCTTATCTCTGAATTCTGCTTGGAATTGTACTCGCTCATCTTCAGACATGTCTTTGTATTTTAGTCGAAGATCAGATTTGTAATCTTTCATCTCTGCATGTCGAATGAGAATTTGATCCTTTTGAAGATCTGACATTGAATCACGTTTCATTGCTGACTTGAAATGATCCATGTATTTTGCTTTGAGATTGTCTCGAAGCTCATCTCTTTGTGCATCAGTCAAATCTGAATGCTTCATTCTAAATTTCTCCTGAATTGCATCACGTCTTTCATCAGACATGTCATACTTTCGCATCTTATCATGCATCTTCATTTTCATATCAGAACTAGAATCCATCATTTTGTCCCGCATTTGAGCAAAGTCTTCTGTATAATCTTCCATCATATCCTGATGAGTCATTCTGTATTCTTTTCGCTCTTGTCCAGACATGTTACAGTATTCTGCTAGTCTTTCATGATGTTCTTGCAAAAATTCATTCTTTTGCATCATCATTCTCTTTTTTTCATCTGACATGTCACATAGAGCTGCAATTCTCATATCAAAGTCTCGAACAAAATCAAGACCCATTTTTTTATCCATCATACGATCTTTTTTGTAATCAGTCATCTTATCACGATTTTCTTTTTTGTATTGTTCTTTTTCCTCATCAGTCATTGAACAGTATCTGTCATGTTGTTCTCTCATTTCATCAGTGATATTATCATGCATTGCCTGAAATTCATCTCGTTCTTCGTCTGACATGTCACAATAACGCTCAAACTTTTCTTTCATACTGTCACGAATCTCGTCTTTGTGATCTTCGATGTATTGATCACGTTCTGATTCATCTAGTTGACAATACTCGTCAAGCTTTGCTTTGTATTCACGCATGTCTTCATATTTTGCAAAATGCTCTTCGCGTTCTTCTTCAGACATGTTACAATATCTGTCTGCTTTTTCTCTGTGATCTTCGTATTTGTCAGAATCTTTGTAATCGTCAAAGTCTTTGGTATAATCAGAATCGTCAGTTTCTACTTCTTCCATCTCATCTACTTCATCAATGTCTTCGACTTCTACTTCGTCTGTGTCGTCTTGTGCAAATGCTACTCCACTTAGCTGCATTGATGGACTAGCTAAGAGTCCTCCAATGAGAATAAATGCCATAACAAACAAGGCTGTTTTATTATCCTTCATTAGAGAGGGGATCTTGCCGATCAGTATATATCATTTACGAAGTATTTGTCAGGATTTTTTGGTCTAGTTTTTTTGTAATTTGTTTAAAACAAAATTACAATGATGAATTATAAACCTACTAGATTAGGAAATAAAGAATGGGATTATTTCGTTATATTTGAAACATTCCAACTAGAGTTTTCTTTATTGTATTTCCACCCATCATTATAATGGCTGCCATTTTGATTTTTTTACAATGTGAAAATCTGTATGGTGAGAGTTGTTGGTATTTTATTCCCTAAACATTTGATAAATTATTACTATTTCTTTCTCTTATCTGAAATGGAAAACCTCTTTTATTTTGTTCTGCAAATTGTCGCTCAATTTCGTCTTGGGTTTCAGCGCCATATGAAATTAAAATAAAATCACCATCAATTATTAGATAGTCTCTTAAATTATCTACCTTTTTTTCATTAATGTAAAACTTTAGTGTATAGTCATCATTTGAACAAAACTTCTTTCTATCATGAATTACAAAACAATCTTGTGTTAGCCTAAGATTTAGAGTTTCAAAAAGATATCCAATTGCTGTGTCTTTTGAATGCCTGTGAATAACATAGCCATTAGAATTTTCTAAATGAATAAAAGGACTCTGTAATTGAAACTCTGGTTTCGTAAAATTAAACCTGTCGCCAAAAATCTTTACTGAAATTGATGCGTGCTCGTGCGCACTTCCAAAAACAAATGTAGAATCATTTGTTATTTTGGGCTGCTCTAGCAAAATTCCCAATGTAATTGATGACATTAATCCTAAAAGTACTATCCAGGTAACTGGAATGTTGGTTTTCATTGATTAGGGCTTTGATTTAGCCCCTTTTTTTATCATCTGCCAACGAAAGTAAACCAAAAGAGGAATTCCAATAACCATTACTGCTATGAGAAAGTATTGGTCGGTGTGATCTTGAAAAATACATTGTTCAATCTCACTGTATAGTCCGTAATACTCTAAAAGTTTGGGGTCACTAAAACTATCCAAATTATTTTCATTAAGATGATTTATTCTTTCTTGCATATTGTTTTGTAGAGTTTTTAGATTTTCTTTATCTGTAGGTTTGCATTCATAGCTTGCTTGCAGGAATAATTTTCCTAGATTAAATAAGATAGAATTCAACTATTTTCTAGCACCTTCATGAATTCCATAGGTACATTCTGCACAAACATTATCAATTGTATATACTTCGTTTAAGCAAGAACATTTTCTACATGCACAGTCGTATTTTTCTAGTTTCTGCATGAACTTCTTTGGTGATTATATTACTTAATTTTTTACACTGTAAATTGATTTAGGCCTTGGCAATCTTCATCAGGTCACGCATGTGAATCTCCATGCCAAA
>JACZUQ010000018.1:12246-15276 GCA_022573065.1 Nitrososphaerota archaeon | reverse complement strand
TTCTTTTTTTTGTGCCATAAACTTCTCTCAATAACTTAAACTTAGTTCAAATTGAAATATTTAATTCAATATATACCTGTTTTTTATTTTACAATAAATCTCTCACTTGCAGTTAGACTTTTTTTGTATGTTTTATCGTTAATTTCTGAAACGATCTCGTACAGACCTGGGATATCTATTAATTCAGAAAAATCATCATCTATAGGCATTATAAGATCATTTTTTTCAAAACATTGATCAAAAAAACCACTTTGAGTAACTACCTCCTTGGGTACTTTGGAAACATCAAAAATTGTAATGTATAAATCTCCACAATCAAAAAGGGGATCTGATACGGTAATAGATATTTCAATTGGTTTTGAATTCGAATATTCTTTTTGTAAGCCAATTATTGTCATTGTTCCTGTAGGTACCTTAAATTTCTCAGAAAAATCAAAAGGCATCATATTAAGTTCCCTTTCAGGTTTTTTTAGGACCTCACCAAGTACTAGTCCCCCAAAAAATATTGAGGCCACTGCTGGAATTAAAAAAACTAGATAGAATACTCTTCGAACAGCCAATTTCAATTTAACAATAATAATTCCTTTATAACTATTTAGTGATGACAAAATTGTTCAGTATAATTAGGTAGTACAGGTTAAAACATAGAATCGTAAGAGGCGATAGAATGAGACTTAGGAAATTTAGGATTAGAGCATTTCGATGTATTCATGATTCTGGAGAAATAAAAGTAGGGGATTTAGCCGCATTTATTGGAAGAAATGAGAGTGGAAAAACTACAATCTTAGAAGGCTTAACATTATTGAACCGAGACAAGACAATTTCAGAACTTGATCTATGTGATGAAATGTCTGAAGAATTAAAAAACGAGATAACTATTGCAGATGGAGAGTTTGAGCTCACAACAAAAGAAACTCAAATGATAAAGGAAAAGTTTCCCAACATCCCAGAA
Source organism: Nitrososphaerota archaeon (assembly GCA_022573065.1). Lineage (GTDB taxonomy): Archaea > Thermoproteota > Nitrososphaeria > Nitrososphaerales > Nitrosopumilaceae > CSP1-1. The sequence goes on along the minus strand of JACZUQ010000018.1, from coordinate 14,324 downwards.
ATTAAAAAATTACGAATTTTTAGAACAAATAAAAAATCAAATACGCAGTATGATTTTGGTCCGATAAAAATTAGTAAAGAGGAAAATAAAGCACTAAACTCTTGGGAAAATTTTGTTGAAAATATTTTAAATTTTGTTGAAAGTATTCCTAATCACATAAGAATAAGACTTGATACAAAATTCTTTGAGGGTTCTCCACCAGAGAATAAAGAAATTTTTGACTCACATATTAAAGAGTTCAGTAATAGTATTCATGTATTAGCAGCTGATGAACCACAAATTATCTCTGAATGGGAAAAGATTTCTGAAAACATCGAAAATGCTTTTGATAAACTTCTCATAGGAACTTCAGAATTAACTGCTTTAGAAAATTTTATTGCAGATTATTTACACCCTCGTTTTGTTTATTTTTCTGATTATAAGAAAATCTATGGAAACATAAATCTAAATGAATACATTAAAGACTACAGAGGTCAACGAACAGAAGGAATTGAGTATGTTGAAGAATTTGATAAAGCAGAAACCGTCAAGAACCTATTTTATTTAGCAGAATTAGACATTGAAGGTTTAGAAGAATATTATAATAGTCCTTCAAAATTAATTAAATATCTCAATGCTGCAAGCAACAGATTAACTGCAAGACTAAATCCTGCCTGGAAAGGAGATCCCATCCATGTAGATTTACGGTTTAATCCTGGAAATATATTGAGTGTTGTAATTTCTGATATTCATAAGGATGGAACAGTCACTAACACAGGTTTACTAAACAGAAGAGCAGAGGGTTTCAAATGGACTTTTTCTTTTATTGTGAATTTTGCTGCAGAGACTCAAAGATCAGAGCTTAAAGAGGCAATTTTACTTCTTGATGAACCTGCTCGAAACTTACACCCAATTCAACAGCGTGGAATCGCTGATCTTTTGAAAAATCTTGCAGGTTCTAACCAGGTCCTATATGCTACACACTCTCCTTTCATGATTTTTGATTATACACCAGGAAATTTGTTAGTAGTTGAGCTTGATAAGAGAAAACATCTAAGCAAAATATACTATGATTATTGGAATGCAAGTGATGATACTCTCACACCAATTTTGTATGGGTTATCACGAGGTCTAGTTGAATCCATTGTAGATAGAGAAATCGGCACTAATTCAAGACCTGTAATAATTGTAGAAACAATGTCTGACACAATGTATCTTAATGCATTTGATAAATTTTTAGAAGATCCTAATATCTCGATGAATCCTCTTAACATTGTAGCAGCTCATAATAAAAATTCAGTATTGCCACTTGCAATATTTTATAGAAATCATGGTTACAAAACATTCATCTTACTTGACAATAGTGAAGAATCAAAACAAATCTCCACACAGTTGACTGCTAATGATTTTTCTCAAGTTCAAACTATATTTTTTGAATTAGGAGGAAAACCAATTCAATCAATTGAAGATTATTTAGCAATAGATGATTACTTGTATTCAGTTAATCAGACATATGAAATAATGTTAAGACGAGAAGGATTTAGTAATTTGACTAAAGAAGATGTTTTATCACGAGGTAAAAAAGGAATTATCGACAATCTAAATGCAATCTGGCATGAACATAAAGGAGATGATTGGGGAAAATTTGATAATGAAGAAATTACAAGATACATTTGTGAAAAAATCACTTTAAATGAAGCTGACTTTTTGACTGATAAAACAAAAGATCAGTTCAGAACTTTGTATCGATTAATTGCAGAAAGGATTCGTCAACATCAAAATCTTGTTTCAAGTGCAAAAATTGACAAAGCCCCAAAAGCTAAAGTTTGAGCAATTGGTTATTAATTTACTTTACTAGGAATTTATTCCATATGATGAAAAATAAAAACCCCCAAAAGCAGTTAAGGTTTAATTTGGAGGTAGAGATTTTTGAATAATATGCATTTGTCAAATAAGGTAATTTTCCTTTCAGTAATTTTCATTGCATCCATATTTACAATTACAGCTTTTCAAGAAGTTTATGCTCAAGAATCAATTGTTACAGCAAAAAGTATAGGCTTTGAAGAAACAACAATTATAGAATTTCAAAATAATGACAA
>JACZUQ010000018.1:0-12146 GCA_022573065.1 Nitrososphaerota archaeon | reverse complement strand
GGAGATTGATACCTTCCGAATATGGTTAGGTAGTGACTTTACCTTCAAATCTTTTAAAACAGAACGTGGATGGACAGGAGAAAAAACACCTCAAGGAGTTATCATTTTTACTACTTCTAATCCATTGGAGTCAGGAGAAATTGTAAAATTTGGAATAAAAACTGATAAACCAAAACCTGGAATAAATTGGAAAGCTCTGACAGACTCGGATAAACAAATAGCAATTGGAAAAACACTAGTGTCTGAATCGTCTGTTATTGAACCTGTTGTGGGAACTTCTTCAACTAACATGGGAGTTCTAGAAGGTTCAACATTTAGACTAGTTCCAGAAAAGCCAAGCGTTGGGTCAAGTATTAGAGTAACTGGAGATGGTTTTGGAGCAAATCAAAAACTTGATTTTTATATTGATGCTAAAAAAATTGAATCCTTCGAAACAGACGGTAATGGTCACTTTATATTTACCAGCGCAATTCCAGAAAATCAAAAATCAGACAGAGTAGATTTTAAAATAAAAGATTCTAAAGGAAATGAAAAATCCATCAGCCTTAGAATTGGTGAAGAAGGTGATCGAATGAGCTCATCAGAAAATATACCTCTTACCATTAATCCAACACCACCCGTTGTTTTTAGAGGAAATTCCATAACAGTAACTGGAACAGGTCCTCCTGGAACTACAGTAACTGGCACAACAAAAAATGAAAGTGGTGAAGTAGTAACAACAATTGCAATTGATGTAGATTTAGATGGAAAATGGTCCTATGATGCTTTGATTCCTATAGATACACCATTTGGAAAATACACAGCAGAAATTACGGATGGAACTAATGTAAAATCTCGTTCATGGATTGTAGAATCATCAAAAGTAATTGAAATTCTACCAACAAAATTAAAATTTGAACCTGGAGAAACTGTAACGTTCAATGGAACTGCAAAGCCTAATGAAGAATTAGAAATTGTTGTAGAAGATCCTCAAGGATTTGAATTCTATTCACATATTATTAACGTGAATTCCTCAGGAGAAGTGGATATACAGTTTACTACTATTGCATCAGACATTGAAGGAACTTACGTATTATTTGCTTCCCAGGGAGAGGATATAGATATTGTTCTAGTTGGTTTAGGTGAACTACCAGAAGATAAGCTGATAATAAAATTTGATAAACTCAATTATTCACAAGATGAAATTTTAATAATAGAAATTCAAGGTCCGGCTAGTTCAACAATTTCTTTATTGATAATAGATCCTTCAGATAAGAACAAGTTTACAGACACGATGATTTTAGAACCAGATGGTCAATCTAATTATGAATTAGATTTAACAGGATATTCTTCAGGAGTATATACTGCAGTTTTAACAAGAGCAAACACGCAGACATCTGAAATTTTTTCAGTTGGGCTTTTAACTGGTTCTGGTGAGATACATGTTCGCTCAACAAAGGATTCCTATCAACCTGGAGAATCAATTTTGATTCTTGGCGATTCATCTAAAAACGTTCTATTAACTTTAGAACTAAGAGATCCAGATGGGGAAGTTGTTAAAACTAAAGAAACCTTCACAAACAAAGATGGAGTTTTTTCTGTAAGTTCAATTAGAATCCCATTAGATGCTCAGATTGGCGACTGGACCATTCATGCACAAAGTGGTCCTAACTTTGATGATTATGAAATAACTGTCCAAGGCGATATAGAAGAAGGCTTGGTGGTATATGTCGATGCTATTCAAACTTTGTCAACTGGTAAAATTGTATCAATTAAAGGATATGGAGCTGCAATTAGCCAAAATGTTGTCCTTACCATTTTTGATGGAGAGGATAATGAGATATCTGAGCTTACAGCAAGAACAACTGGTGTAGGAGAATTTATAGTTCCATGGGGAATTCCTAGTGATTTACCACCTGGTACATATTTGATTAAGGCAATTGATGCCCATCTTAATGAAGCAGAAACAACTTTTGTTTTTGAATAATTTTTTTAACACAAGTAAACTAAAATAATTTTTATTCCTCAACATTAGCTTTCATAATGATGAATCTAAAAGAGAAAATTGATGAGTTTCCAAATTTTCCTAAAAAGGGTATTATATTTAGAGATTTTAGTCCAATTCTAAGAGATCCATCTGCAATATCTTATGTTGTAGAGGAATTTACAAAATATTTTCATCCAAAGGATTTTGATATTTTTGCAGGCATTGAATCACGGGGATTTCTGTTTGCCTGTGCCTTGGCCTTGCATTATAAAAAAGGGATGATACTGATTCGAAAAAAAGGTAAATTGCCAGGAAAAACAGAAAAAATTTCCTATAGTATAGAATATGGAAAAGATGTAATTGAGATTCAAAAACATGCTTTGAAAAAAGGACAGAGAGTAGTGATTTGTGATGATCTTTTAGCTACTGGAGGAACTGCAAAAGCATCTGCTAAATTAATTGAAAAAATGGGGGGGAAGGTAGCAGGTTTTGCATTCATAATAGAATTAACTGAGCTAGGAGGGATGAATGAAATTGAAAAATACAACTGCAAATCATTGGTGAAATACTAATGGGGGATCAAGCAGAAATTGGAATTTTTGGTGGGACTGGAATCTATGATTCTGGGTTACTTCAAGACACAAAGGAAGTTTCAATGGATACACCCTACGGAAAACCTTCTGATACAATTACTCTTGGAACATTCAAAGATAGAAAAATTGCTTTCATGCCAAGACATGGAAAAAAACACATCATACCTCCCCATATGATAAATTTTAAGGCAAATATTTTTGCGTTTAAAGAACTTGGAGTCAAGCGAATTATTGCACCTTCCGCTGTTGGTAGTCTTAAAGAAGAAATTGCACCAGGACATTTTGCGTTACCTTCACAATTTCTTGATTTTACAAAATCACGTGATGGTTCATTTTCAGAAAATGGAAGAGTAATTCATATTTCAGTTGCTGAACCTTTTTGTCCAGAATTAAAAGATGTAATTCTTAATACCGCAAAAAATCAAAATATATCAATTCATAGCGATTGTACTTATGTTTGCATTGAGGGACCAAGGTTTTCAACGAAAGCTGAATCAAAATTCTTCAGATCAACAGGTGCCGATATCATAGGAATGACCTTAGTTCCAGAATGTCAATTAGCCCGAGAAGCACAAATCTGCTATGCATCAATATCTACTGTAACTGATTATGATGTATGGTCAGATAAACCCGTAACTGCAAAAGAAGTATTAGAAACCTTATCAAAAAATGTTACGACGACAAAAAAATTGCTGACTTTTTTAATTGATGAAATTCCAAAAACAAGAGGATGCTCCTGTGAAAAAGCTCTCAGTGAAGCTGAGTTTTAGTCATCAACAAAAGATTCTCTTTTCAATCCCTCTGGGAGAGTGAGATCCCCCTGCAACAAATTTTTTTGTATAGTTATAATCACATCTTCTGCAACATAACCTAACTTTTCTAACGCTTTTTCGGTAGTTTTTGAAATTTTTACCCCTACGTTTTGTCCCCCAATTCTTCCAAAGGCTATTGCAGTAAATCTAAACGAGATATTATCAATCTCAAACTTCCCAGTAATTTTTGCAGCCATCTGGCTTCCGTGAATGTTATTGATATGCACCTTTATGTTCAATTCTTAAACCTAAATTTCAACAGCTTTACGAACATTATCATCAATTAGAAAACTCCAATGATGATCATCTTCAATTTTATAATTTTTGATTTTTAATTCAATAATTTTTTCATCAACAGTTTCAAAATTTAAAGTTCCATTTTCTTTTAATTTAACTAATTTCCATTTGTCTTTTCCTTTTTGTATTTTACTAACTACTACAGCCCACTTTTCATCAGATTCAATATTTGGCATGCCAACAATATCAGCGATTGATTCAATACCTAATTGTTTTTCTTCACAAAATCTTTTTTTACAAACACCACATCGCCAAACATCGATTGTACCTATTGTTCTTTCGTTTAGATTAATGTTAACTGCTGCAAAGTATATTGGCTGATGTTTACAAGTTTCGGGGTTTATTTCCATAATTTTCTCCTCAATTTTTGTTATATTTAGTCCTTGCATCGTCATAGGGCCTCTCTAATAGTACTCCAATATTATCAACTGTTACATTTCGTTTGAATTCTACTTTTTCTCTTTCACACATTTTTCTATACATATTCACAGCAGTAAATCTAGGATGCATAGCTTCAAATTCATTCTCAGAAATTTCTATTAAACTACCAAGTTCAATTAGTTGTTTTCCAATTGAATATGCATCATCAATAGAAATTCTTAATGTATTACTAATTTTTTTAGCAGTCATTTTTCCTTCAGTCACTATTAAAAGAAAAATCTTAGCTTGAAGATTAGTCAGTTTGATTACTGAAGTCAGATCTTCTTGAATCTTTGAAAGATCTATCATATTTTAAACTTAATTTAGCATAATAAAAGTTAAATTTTAAAAACGTGCTATTTTTTTAAAAAAATTTTTTTTGAAACCTTATATGAAATTACCATAGAGATTAGGTGGACAATTGTTGCAATTATGGCAGCTAAGATTAAATCATTAACTATAGCAGCCGCTATAAAAAAAGCTGATATTGAAGGGATTGTTGTAAAAATTGCAATAATTGTACCTCGTACAAAAAAATCATCAGAACCTTTTTTGAATGCTTTCAATAACTAGTTTTAGGAAAGCTGGTAATAAAAATCAAAAATACTTTATATTTGGTTAAAAGTAATTTTTCTAATTGTCAAGTTATAAAGGAACTTACTCTACCGAACAATCATTAAACTATGTAATACCTATAATGGTAATTCTATTTCTTGGAATAGTTTACATCATGTCTCAGCGATCTGGAATTGAATTTGTCAGTTTTTTCTTAATTGCAATTGCAGCTATTACAATGATTTACTGGGTAAGTGTTCTTAAAAAAATGACAAAAGATCAGCAACCAAAGTATACTGCAAGAAAACAAGAAACAAAAAGCTGGGTTTATGATCTTATCAAAGGTGACGAAGAGACAGTCTTTGTTGCAGAAGTACCAGGTCCAGAAGATAAGGTAATGGTTAGATTAATTGACGGAATCCTTTACCTTCGTGGTTCTGGAAATTTTTCAAAAGAAGTTCCTATTGAAGGATCTAATGAGATGAAAATTAACGATTTTAAGTATAGAAATGGTGTCTTAACATTACGTATTAAAAAACTATAGGCTCTTAGCTAATTCTAGTTTTTCTGGAAGATATTTGTCAGTAATGTGTGTTAATCCATATTTTGAAAATGCCTCAAGCTCTGCTTTTCGTTTTATTTTTTTAAATATTTCAAGTTGTTTTTTCCAATTACCTTCTTGATATCTTGGATCTTTTAGCAAATCATTAATTCTTTTGATATCAGATTCTGTCATTGGAATCGTAGGTAGTTTATATTTTTCAATATCAGATGCCCATACACCAAGCCATTTTGCATCAGGTACGGTTAGCTCTCTAAGATGGGCAGCATTTGCAGAGCCTGATTTAATTACCATTGCAATATGTTCTCCATAAACATCGCCGTCAGTTAAAATTACTACTGGCAATCCCATTTCATCATGTAATCTTCTTAGCAGATTTCTTGTTGAACGAGGAGCTTGTCCTGCTGTATCAACAATGATCGCTTTGAATTTTTTGTGCACCTTTTCTTCTACAAATCGTGTAAATAATCCACCTTTCTCTATTGCAATTACTAATTCAGCACTGGTTTCAACAAGTTCTGCACTACTCAAACTAGGTCCAATAAGATAACCATCAGGATGATCTGAAAGATTAGATCGCTTTCCTTCATAACCTGGAACAGTGTATTCTATTACTAGATCACCAAAAACACTGCTTCTTTCTTCAGGAAAAATATGTAAATCCTCTCGAGGTCTTCTTAAAACTGCCTCAAGGTCTACAATAATGTTATCAGATTCAGGTTGATCTTCAAAATCAACTTCAAAAGCTTGAGAGGAATAATATATGTCTCTGAGTGTTGATGATTTTTTTTCATTTACTAATCTATTAGCAAAAAATGCTAACCACATCAACTGTGTAAATGAACGAAGTTGAGACATATTTCTTGAGCTTCTTAAACTCACATTTGAACCAAGTATGTACTGACGTAATTGTTTATCATAGACTATGTTACTAACAGACCTACTAGGAACCGAAAAAGAGGGAAAATTCCCTTTATCAAGTTCTTCATAAATTTCAGTTCCTTTATTTTTTAATAATTCTACTAGCGTCCTTCTTCTTTCCTCAGTAGATTTTTTTGTTGATTTTTTAGATTTTTGTTTCAACTGGTACTGCCTCCTTTAGTATTTTTTTATAATCTGGCTCCTTTTTTTTGCCTGAAAGCTCTGTGCAGAACTGAGCAACAAGTGGGATATATTTTAAGTAAAGATTTGCTCTCTTTTTTTCCATTTCAGCCTGTCCTCTTTTTGACATGTATGAAGCTAATTTTCGTGATAAAAATTGTAAAGCTAGTCTTAATTCTCTTTCAATCTCTGGCCTATCTGCAACATTTTCTTTTCCCACTGTTTTATAGGGAATTTTTGTAGAACAAATGTGAGAAACAATAACTAGGGGAGGATCTCCTTTGATTTTGTATCTAGCCCAATCAGTTTCATTTACAACTTTTAACACAACATCACTTCCTTCATCATAAAGTAACGGAATTCTATTAGCAAATCTGTATACCTTAGTACCTCCAGAAGGAATTTCACCACCATAAGCAATTCCCATTTCAACAACAAATGGGAATCCAGAATAAGCTGATGCGCCTCGTTGTACTACAGAAATAAAGTCTGGATTAAAAAAAGCCTTCATTCCTTTTTCTAAAGGTTCTGCACCTAAAGGAGCAAGACATTTTGGATCAGGTGATAAGAAAGTAGGAAATTTTTGTAACGCGTCACTAAGTTTTACAAGTTCCTGATTTGTCATAGTTCCAATTCGTTTTTCAGGTTTAAACCCTGCAAACTCTGCAAACTTTTCTGCAGTTGTTCTACCAACTCTTTGAAATCTTTTTGTTAAAAATATTACTAACATTTCTCCTTGTGTAGTATTTGTAAGTTGTCTATAGTAATCACTTTCAGGATCCATGTCAATAGTAAATGATTTTGATTCTCCAAAATCCCAATAGGATATTTTTTCACTTGAAATATCAAGATCATCAATTCGAATTTTGCTTAATTTATCAAAATCCATTTTTAGAAATGACATTACAGCAATTACTACTCTAACATATCTTGATAGAGATGACCAACGTTTTTTAGCTCTGCTCATAATTTCAGAATAGTTTAGATCTTTTTTCTTTAATCCTAGTTCCGTTCTAACTTTTTCAATTGTTTTATTGTCAACAGTTGGAATAGAAAATTTTGAATCCTCAACCATTCTTTTAATTGTTTCAACATCTACGCCATATGGGTGTGGATTAAGTATAGTTGGAGCAGGAGGCATAGTCCTTACAATTTTTGTGTAACGGAATTTTTCTCCTTTAGGATCATCAAAAGTGACAGTGGCATATGGGGTGATAAGAGATGTTTGGTATACATAATCTCGAATTTTTGCACCAGCTTTTGAATAGTCTCCTTCAAGACAAATACTGACCGATAAACCAGTTTTTGAGATTTCTTTGGTTTCGTGTTTTAATATTACAGGTTTATTTTTTTGTATATCTAAAAGTAATTCATATTCATCTTGAGTTTTTCCATCAGTTGAACTCTTAACAGTAACAGGTTTGTTAGTAGTAATTTGCCCATACAGAATAGCCATTGTTGCCCCAAGTCCAAACATTCCTCTAGCTTGTTTTAATCCAAATTTTGAACCATAAAGAACTGTCCCAAAAGCTAATGGAACGTATTTTGAATCTATTCCTGGGCCATTATCTTTTACCGTGAGGATGTATGGTTTTGGGTCTGGTTTTTCAGGTTCTACTGCCTTTATAGTTAAGTGCACATCAGGAAGAATTCCATGTTGATCACATGCATCAAGTGCATTTTCAACAAACTCTCTTACAGCAGTATAAAGAGATCTTGAAGGATTACTGAATCCTGCAAGATCACGGTTTTTATAAAAAAATTCGCTTGGAGATATTTGAATAAAAGAATCGTTAGAAGACATTTTGATTTTCCCACAGTTGTAATTTTTCTAGTTTGTTTCGTCTTCTTGCTGACTCTAGTTTACTGTAAACTGAACCATGCATACTTCCTCCTGAAAGAGAAGTTATTGCAGTAACTGCAAGTTTAAGTTGTGTTGGTGAACCAATAATTGAAACAGTTCTACCATAAACAGAAATAATTGTTCCACTTAGGTTTTCCATAGTTGTCCTCGCCTTACCACCTTCTCCAATAATTCTCCCTTTTATCCTTTCAACTTGTGCAGGAGATTTTCCAACAAATTCTCTCAAATCTATTACATGTAATGCATTTTCTCCTTTTAGTAATCGCATTGCATTCTCTGGCGAAAAACCTCGACCAATCGCAGTTACAATTTCCATTGCCTTAAATGGTTGAATATCATCAATTTTTCCAATTCCACTGATCATTGTTTCTCCAGTTTCACTATCGATTTCTAATTTCACAGAACAAGCTTGTTCAATTTTTGATTTTATCTGACCCGATTTTCCAATAAGGACACCAATCCTATCTACTGGAATTCGAATTAATTTTTCAAAACTCATTTAGTAACCTTCCGCAATACGTCAGAGGGGTGCTCAACAGTTAGACCTCGTTTTACAAAGAAATTTGTGATATTATTAATGTCTCTTTTAAGAAAATCATTAGAATTTGGATGATTGAGATCTACAGCAGAACCAAGATCAAAAAGTATCAAGCCCTTATCAGTTTTAAAAATATTATATTCAGAAAAATCACCATGTACGAGTTTTGCTTTATTGTATAACATTTTGATTAGTGATATTGAGGATTCGTAATCGTGTTGATCTATATGCGATTCCAAAAGGGTTTTCGCGGGAGTTCCACCTTCGCCTATAAACTCCATAACAAGAATATTCTTAGAAACATGTAGGGGTTTTACCACAGGTATGCCTTTTTTATAACATAGTGATAAATTTCTGAATTCTTTTTGTGCCCAAAGATATACTAAATTTTTTGTTCCTTTTTTTATTCTAGAAAAACGTGGGTCTCCTACAATATACTGAATACGTTTTTTAAAATTTGATGTAGATACAAGATATACTTTTAATGCTAGATCTTCATCATTTTCACCTTTTGCCCAAAAGACAACAGATTCTTTTCCAGCTTTTACAATTCCATTCATGTAAAATACAACATTGGATTTAATCAAATTATATAATTCCATAACTGTTAATTTATCTAGAACTTCGTTGACAACTTTGTTTTTCTTAAAACCATCAAAGAGTTTCCTTCGTTTTAACTTTTGATCTAGTTTATTTTGAATTTTTGATTCAAATTCTTCGTTTAAATTATCAAAAGACATGTTTCTAATCTTAAACGAGATAAATTTTTTTTATCATGTATTTTAAAATCCCTTATTAAATAATAATTTTTTTTTGATAATTGAATTATACAATAGTTAATTGGTAAACATGACTCTGATTTTATTATTTTTTCATTTAATGTTTTTTGTTTCATGATATGAATAGTAATTTTTTGTATATAATTGTGGTGCTTTACATTTTGAAAATGAGTAGAAAAGGAATACCATCAATTTCTTTGATTGCTTGTTGTGAACCAATTCCTAAACTAACTGATAGAGAAACTGTTTCTTTTCCAACCATGTTAATTGAAGAACATTTTTTTAAAAGATTTTGGGCTTCTTTTTTTTCTACAAAGCGTTCACAGTAATAGCTTTTGCTTATATTCATTGTAACTTTATCATCAACAATTTTTTTCCCAAGTAAAGAAGAATCACATATGTTTAACATCAATTTATTTTGATGATTTGTAATACGTACAGAAAATAACATTATGCATATTTTCCTATCAATGGAGATTTAGCACCACAGGCTTCACAAATTAAAAATGAAATTCTTTTTTCTTTTTCTATCTTTGTATCAGGACTTTTACAAGTAGGACATTCAACATAATCTTTAAAATAAATTTTAAATAAACGAGAAAAATCTGCTGGATCTCGTTTTCCAACAAATATTGCTTTTTCACCCATTCGTTCTGCAGGAACGGCAAACTCTTTAGAGAGATATTGAAGAATTTTTTCAGGATCACGACGAAGTGCTTTGGGAAAATCTAAGAAATTACGAAGAAATGTTTTTTGTCCTTCCCACATTATATCAACAATAGGTAATTCAAATCGTTTTTCTGTACCTTTTTTGGTTTCATTCAGATTACCTTCAATACGTTTTAGTAATTTTTCATAATCAGTAGCCATCGAAAATACAAAAAACACCTTACCCTATATGGGTTTAGTGTAAAAAGAAAATTGGATTACATTTTTCCAATACGAAAAACAGTAGTTCCACAATCTGGGCAGGTTCCCTTTGCAGCAGGTCGTCCATTTTTTAATGTAACTTCTTTTGGATCTTTCATTTCTACTTTTTTTCTGCATTTAAGGCAGTATGCTGTTACCATTATAAGAAATCAAAAACTAAGTTCTATTTAGGAAGAAGCTATAAAAAAAATTTAACTATACACGAGATGACTGTAAATTTTAGAATCTATTTTTAAAAATTTTACGAATAATTTTTATATAAAATGGAAAAATTTTAGTAACTTTTTCAAAGATTTAGATTTGATCATGATTCATAGAAATTAGTTAAAAAAATGATGAAATTTAGAATTATCATAGGTAATTATAAACTACTATAATTCAATGAAGATTAATTGGCAACAAAAAAAGGAATTGCCCTAACTGGAATAATTTTAGCTACAATCACTGCTGCAAGTTTTCTGGTATGGTTAATTCCACAAAATATTGAAACAAAAATTGTAATTTCTGATTTCGAAGTACATTTGGATAATATAAAAAAAATTCATTCAGCTCTAAACAATGAAATTAATGGACAATTCCAAAATATGTTAGATGAAAAAATAACTGCTAAGGAATACATTAGTCTTGCAGAGATTTCTTCATCTCAAGTAAATTCTCAGATAATACAACTTGTAGAAAGTAAAGCACCAGAAGAATGGTATGAAAGTTATCTTAATTATATTGAATCTCTAAAAACATTTAATTCGCAAATTCGAGAGACTATAATTGTTGCAACAATGATTAGTGAAGAAAAAACTAATGATATGCCAGATGTTATTAAAAAAATAGATTCGTTCAAAAAAAATTCTGAGGTATTAGCAAAGGCATCAGATCAATCCAGGCCATAATAGAGTTTAAGTCTCAAATCCTAACTGTACTATTTGCTAAAGTGGGAAATCATTAAAAACAAACTTCGTGATAGGAATTATAGTGTCTCAAAAATCTGGAAAGCTCGAAAAGGACATCAAAACTTCTTCAGCAAATAAACTCCTTGTAATCTGTGTTGATAGAGATAATGATGTAGGAGATAAGGCAGGAATTGCTACACCTGTTTTTGGAAGAAACGCGTGTATAGAAGCAGCACAAAGACTTGCCTTAGAAGATCCAGAAGATGCAGATTCGAATTCAATTTTCTATGCCATTAAAACATATGAAGATTTAGTAAGTAAAGGCTATCAAGCAGAAATTATTACAGTTGCAGGAGTTGCAAATCGTGGAGTTCAAGCAGATGAGAAAATTGCACGAGAGATTCGACAAACCTTAGAAAAATTTTCAGCAAATGGAGCAGTAATTGTATCTGATGGTGAAGATGATGAAAGTGTTATTCCAATAATACAGAATATTCTCCCAGTTGTTTCAGTACAACGAGTAGTGATGCGTGTTAGTAGAAGTGTTGAGTATTCGTATGCAGTATTTGGAAAATACTTGAAAATGATTGCTTATGATTCAAAATATTCTAAATTTTTCTTAGGTGTTCCAGGGATTTTACTTTTGATCGGTGGAATAGCAACTGTTTTTGATTATACGGCAGAAATTTTTGCAGTTTTAGTTAGCATTCTTGGCGCTGCATTTCTAATTAGAGCATTTGATATAGACAGAGCTTGGGCAAGTTGGTCAAAACCTACACCGGGTGGATTCATTAGAATTTTTACGATGGTAACAGGAATTATTTTTATTCTTGCTTCAATAC
>JACZUQ010000060.1 GCA_022573065.1 Nitrososphaerota archaeon | reverse complement strand
GAAGCTTTGAAGTAAAATTCGAATCATACGGATAATCTTTAAGAATTTATTTTTGCTTGTACTAGTAATTTTTCTATTTCAGGATCTTTTTCCTTTCCTAGTGTGATAATCTCTTCACCAGAAATCTTGTCTCCAATATCAATTGCCGCCTTTAAGGCACTTTTCTTAACTTCTATATTTGAATCAAAAAAACAATCATGAATTTCTTTACTGGCTTGCTTTGCTTTAAGATATCCTAAAGCTCCTAAAACGCACGCACGTACCATCCCACTTTGATCTTTGGTAAGGTTAGCAATTTCTGAAATTGCATCATAGTTTCTTCTATTAGCAAGAACCAATGCCGAAAAACCTCTAATGTTTTTATTTTGTGATTTTAAATTCTCAATTAATTGATCGGAGATATTATTTTCATTAAGAACAAGTGAGCTAAAAGCTTCTCCTCTTACCTCAATATCCGAATCATCCAGTTTCGAAATTATCTTGTGTATCGTTTTACCATCATTAGTATTTGCTAAAGACTCTAAGGTAGGAATTTTTTCTTCTTTGGAACCTGATTCTAAAACTCTAATTTTTTCATTAGACATATTGTACAGTACTATCTTTTAACGTAAAAATTTTCATTAATCTAAATTTACAGCAATTTTTCCGATCTTAGATTTAAATTATCGTGAATCTGTAAATTTCGCATGACAACAGAAAACACTCAATCTACTGAAAACAGAGACTCTGAAAACAGAGACTCTGAAAACAGAGACTCTGAAAACAGAGACTCTGAAAACAGAGACTCTGAAAAAAGAGACTCTGAAAAAAGAGACTCTGAAAAAAGAGACTCTGAAAAAAGAGACTCTGAAAAAAGAGACTCTGAAAAAAGAGACTCTGAAAAAAGAGACTCTGGAAACAGAGACATAATCTACATTGGTAAGAAACCACTAATGGCGTATGTCACTTCTACGCTAATTCAGTTGGCAAACATACCATCAGTTCGCATTAAGGCAAGAGGAATGAGCATTGGACGTGCTGTAGACGTTACACAAATCATTTCACGAAAGACTGAAAATGCAGGATATGTGATCGGCGAAATCAAATTAGGCTCTGAAGCATTAGAGTCTCAAGACGGTAAAATGAGAAACGTATCCACAATTGAAATCGAAGTAAAGAGAAAGTAATCTCTTTATCTGGATTTTTTCTTTTTGTCTGAAGTACTGTATTTCTTTTCTAATTTTCTAAATTTAGATAATTCAACAATATTATTGAACTCATCAAAATTTACTAGATTTTTGTTTAGTCTCGTTGTTGTTCCAGATTTTTTTAGTTCTTTTAAAATTTGAATAGATGCAAAAGTATTTGCAAATAGAACTGACAATGGGTATAATATGATTTTAAATCCCATCTTATGTAATGTAGATGCTGAACTAATTGGAGTAGCACCCCCTTCAATCATATTTGCTACTAATGGCGCTTTGATAGTTTTTCCAATTTTTTTCATTTCTCCAATAGTTTTTGGTGCTTCTACAAAGATTACATCTGCACCAATTTTTTTATAGTATAATCCACGTTCAATTGCTTTGTCCAAGCCTTCTGTAGCTCTTGCATCTGTCCTTGAAACAATAATAAAGTCCTTACTTTTTCTTGCGTCAAGGGCAGCCTGAAGCTTTTCTGCATATTCTTCTTTTCTTATCACTTCTTTTCCCTTCATATGCCCACATCTTTTAGGCCATCTTTGATCTTCAAGAAATATTCCAGAAGCTCCTGCTGATTCTAACTCTTTAACTAACTTCCATACAGATAGAGCATTACCATATCCTGTATCTGCATCTATTATTACCGGAACATTTACTGCTCTACATATCCTGCGAGCATTTTCTACGGTTTCAGTAGACCCAATGAAGCCATAATCTGGCATGCCAAAAAGAGTTGCAGATGTTCCATAACCAGTTTGAAACATTGCATCAAATCCTGCCTTTTCAGCAATTTTTGCACTTATTGCATCAAAAACTCCTGGAATTACTAGCGGTTTTTTCCTTTTGAGTAATCGTTTTAGATTATTCAACGTAAAACTTATCCAATGTGAAATATTTATGAATTAATCGATTTTAATCTCTTTTGCTTTTTTACTACTTGATTGCTTTTCTAATTTTTTGAGCTCAGACTCTAAAAATTTTTTGTATTTTGAAGTTTCTTCTTTTGTCATGTAAGAGACATTAGAGCTCAAAAAAGCTCCCATAGAAGAAATTTTTTCTAAAATATCCATGGCTGCAAATCTTCCTACATTTCCAATTCTAAAAAGAACATCTAGTTGTTTTTTTACAATATCGTTTATAGCATCCAGATCATCAGCAGTAGCTTTTCCTTTACGTGTAATTTGGTATTTTCCAGAATTGGTTTCTTCAATTAATCCTTCATCTAGTAATCTACCAAGAAGCGGATAGACCAATCCAGGTGAAGGTTTCCAAATTCCCTCACTTTGTTTAACAGCTGTATCAATTATCTCCTTTCCAGTATGTGGCTTCTTTTTGAGCAGCTCTAAAATGTAATATCTGGAAAATCCTCTTGGAACTGAGCTTCCAACTCTTTGAAACCACTCTGAAATCATCACTAGTGATATCGCTAGTGATATATTTTAATCATTCTAGCAAGATAAATCAAGCCGATCTTTTAGAATACATATTTAACCGAACTTTAGAAGCTAAATTGAAGGGACATGACTGATTCTATTGAATATGATTTACTTATTGTTGGATCTGGTCTTGCTGGTCTAAGAGCTGCAATAGCTGCTGCAAAAAAAAGCTCAAAGATTAAGATCGCAGTAATATCTAAAGTACAAGTAATGCGTTCACATTCAGTTTCTGCTGAAGGTGGAACCGCCGCTGTTCTATTTGAGGAGGAAGGTGATTCTATAGAATCTCATATTTATGACACAATTAAGGGAAGTGACTTTTTAGCAGATCAAGATGTTGCTGAAAGACTTTGCCGTGAGATCCCAAATGAAATTTACCAACTTGAACATTGGGGAATGCCATGGTCCAGAAGAGAGGATGGAAGAATTGGGCAACGAATGTTTGGTGGTTATAGTTATGCAAGAGCCTCATATGCTTCTGATAAAGTTGGATTTTTTGAAATGCAAACACTATATGATACATGTCAAAAATTTGATAATATTGAATTTCTAAATGAATGGTTTGCAACATCTATTGTTCACGACGGACAAAGATTTCTGGGTATTACCGCAATTGAGCTTTCTAATGGAACATTCTATTCTATTAAAGGAAAAGCATTGATAATTGCTGCTGGAGGGGCGGGAAGAATTTACAGTTACTCTACTTATGGTCTTTCCTCAACACCTGATGGAATAGATATGGCATATCGAGCTGGAATGGCTTTAAAAGATATGGAATTTGTACAATTTCATCCTACGGGAATCTTGCCATCTGGAATTTTAATTACAGAAGGTGCGCGTGGCGAGGGAGGTTATCTTCTAAACAATGAAGATGAAAGATTTATGAAAAGATACGCCCCAGGTAAAATGGAGTTAGCCCCCCGTGATATAGTTTCTAGAGCAATAATGACTGAGATAAAAGAAGGGCGTGGATTTGACAATGAAACAGGAGTAAAATGTATGAAACTTGATTTGAGACATTTAGGAGATGCACTAATCAAAGAAAAATTAGGTGCCATAAGGGAGATTTCATTAAAATTTTCCGGAGTTGATCCTGCTCAAGAACCTCTTGAAATCAGACCAGTATGCCATTACATGATGGGAGGAATTCATACCAATATTGACGGGGCTACCGAACTTCATGGTGTATGGGCAGCAGGTGAGGCTGCTTGTAATAGTGTTCATGGTTCCAACAGACTAGGAGCAAATTCTACTTCTGAATGCATTTTATGGGGAAAAATTACAGGTGAATTAGCAGTAGACTATATCATAAATAATCAACATATGACACCTTTTCCACATCATCTAGTTGATGCCGAAGAGACGAGAATTTATGATGGAATATTCCGAGGACATGGTGATGCAAATCCATATGAAGTTAGACAAGAATTGACAGATACATTAAATGAAAAAGCGTATGTTTACAGAAATGAATCTGATATGATTGCTGGATTAAAGAAAATACGCGAATTAAAAAATAAAACTTGGAAACATGTAGATGATAAAGATAAAGAATACAACACAAATTTTACAAATGTGATGGAACTCGATTCCATGTTTAGAGTTACAGAAGTTGTCCTCATTGGTGCTATTCATAGAAAGGAATCAAGAGGCAGTCATGCAAGAACTGATTTTCCTAAGAGAGACGATACTAATTTCTTACATCACACACTTGCATATTATGATCCAACGGAACCAATTATGAAAAAACATCCAGTTACAATTACTAATTACAAACCAGTGGAGAGAAAATACTAGATGGCAAAAGTTGACGAAAACAAAGAAGGCATTAAAGGAATGGCAAATCCCACCAGATATGGAATTGAAAGATTTGCATATCTGTTAATGAGATTAACCGGGCTAGGATTACTTGCATATTTTGTTGCACATATTTACGAAACAAGCTTGATTTTACAAGGAAAAGTAGGATGGACTGAATTTTTAGAACTTACTCAAACAACTGAAGGTCACATTATCCTAGCTCTTGTAATCGGAATGAGTGTCTTTCATACAGTAAATGGAATCAGAGTCATGCTTGGTCATGGAGGGATTGGAGTGGGAAAACCTGCTAGACCAGACTATCCATATCCTGCACAATCTCAAAATGCTAAACATAAAATTTCTATTTACTCTGCAATTGTCTTGGCAGCAATTGCAATGATGTATGGTCTTGCGGTAATGTTTGGTGAATAAAATGAGAGAAAGTATTATCATGAAAATTCATTATGGAACTGCTGTGGCTGCAGTGGCACTAGTCGCAGTCCATATTTTGTTTAGGCTTACTCAAGGTTTTGCAGAATCCCTTGAATACGAGAGTGTTATTGCAAACTATCAATTCTTGCCTTATGCTGGAATGTTAGAAATTATTTTAATTTTAATTTCAATTCACGGTTTTAATGGTCTAAGAGTTGTTCTTATAGAACTTAAACAAGGTTCACAATATGAAAAATCAGTAAATTATGGATGTCTAGCTGGAATGGC
>JACZUQ010000059.1:1445-5154 GCA_022573065.1 Nitrososphaerota archaeon | reverse complement strand
ACTTGTGGAGATAACTCTGAACCATATGTTGCAGTTGCAATAAGACATCCACCCCCTCCAGAGCCAGTGCCAAAACTAGGAATACAAATACCATCTATGAACACTTCAGCAGTTTGCGCATCTGTTGATCTTTGGTTCATAATTTTTTGATTCTGAATTGCAACAATTTTCAAGTAACCATCCTCTGTCATTTTTTGAAATTTTGCTGCAAAATTTCCTTCACGTAGTAGGGATGGTTGGCATCCAAAAATTATAGTCCTGTCGCGTTGACCACTTACTTCAGTATAATCAAAACCCGTAGCCTGAAGTGCTCCTGACCATGTAGTGTCAGAAAATATCAAAAGTTTTGCTTTACCTTCAGGTATTTCTAACTTTAATTCTTTTTTTATCTTTTCATCTATTTGTTGTTGTAGGGTAACAGTTGGTAAAGAAGATTTTTGGGAAAAAAGATGTGTTCCAGTTATTACTATTTCAGTGTGAAATCTTTGAAATGTAATGGTAAGAGTTCTATCAAATGGTGTTACGGTTTCCCCAATGACGTGGTATTCTAAATTATTCATTGTAACTATAAAATCAATATCCTCAGAACCTTCTTTTGCATCGATCAAATCTCTTGGTAAAGTTAGGGTTAATTCTCCAATTGTTCTGGGTTTTATTGAAATTATCAGGGATGTAGTTTCTGGGTCTATCTCAAAACCTAAAACTTGTCCGCGACGTATAGTATAATCTGGTTCCTCAAACTGTTGGGCATAAGCAGGATGGGCAATTATTCCAATTGTTGTCAGAAATAATACAATCACGATAACGTTTACGTTCATAATCGTTGAATGACTTATTGTTGCTATTAATTCGTTGGGAAAAAATCCCAATCCCTTGACAAGATTCTAAATTAGCTGAATTAGATACTGCTCAATAATAGGCTAATAATGTTTTTTAAGCCCTTCATATTGTGGGAAGACATTGTCTGAATCAGAGCCCAAAGTAGAGGAAATTGATGCAGCTAAAGCTGCAAAAATAGAAGAGATAAAAGCTGAAGCCGAAAAAATCAAGGCTCAAATGCAATCAGGATCTAAAAAAGATGAAAAAGAAAGTATAGAGACCGAATCAAAAACACAACCTCAAAAAGAAGTTTCAGAAGAAAAAAAAGAAAAATGGGGAATTGCACATATTTTTAGCAGTTACAACAATACTATAATTCACATAACAGACCTTACAGGTGGAGAAACAGTGGCAATTAGTTCAGGCGGTGTGCATGTAAATGCAGACAGATACGAGTCATCTCCTTTTGCAGCTATGAAGGCAGCTAAGGCAGTAGTAGAGATAGCAAAAACAAAAGGCTTTACTGGTTTACATATAAGAGTAAGAGCAGTAGGCGGAGTTGGTTCAAGAGTTCCAGGTCCAGGAGCACAAGCATCCATTAGAGCCCTTGCAAGAGGAGGTTTTAAGATAGGACGAATTGATGACGTTACACCAATACCACATGACACCACTAGAAAGAAAGGTGGAAAAAGAGGAAGAAGAGTTTAATCAGCATCTGGTGCTAGTTTTAATTTAATTTTACATCCTCGTGAATGAAAAAAATCAATCATAAAATTTGTAAATTTCTCATCATTTGTTCTACCTTTAGATTGATTTATCATATCTGAAAATTTCTCTTCAATTTGTGTAATTAGATTAGGTTTTAACAATAAAGAAAAAAATGTCCAACCAAATCTTGAAGTAGATTCGCCCAACTGGTAAGTGTCAGGCGTTTCACAAAGAGTTTGAAGGTGACTTAACGCTTTAATCATACAAATTTTATCTTCATCATATTGAGTGGTACTTACTTCATAGACAATTTGCATTATAAATCTGAATTATCATTTGTTGAATTTTCTTTTTTTAACGATTTGCCAGTAAGTTTGTCTGAAAGTGAAATAAATTTTCCGTCGTGTTCTATATTGATTTTATTTTCCATTCTAACATTAATTCCGACAGATCTAAACAAAACTAAGAGTTTACCACCGTCAATTTCTTCATTAATTTCACCTGAATTAAGTAATTCTCCAAGTTTTTCAACAACTATTTTAGTGTCAGAAGGAAATTGGTATTCTGCATTTTCTAAAACTTCTAGTCCTCGATAACCGAGATTTTTGACTAGTATTTTT
Organism: Nitrososphaerota archaeon; assembly: GCA_022573065.1. Lineage (GTDB taxonomy): Archaea > Thermoproteota > Nitrososphaeria > Nitrososphaerales > Nitrosopumilaceae > CSP1-1. The sequence continues at coordinate 3,007 of JACZUQ010000059.1, read as the reverse complement.
CTTGCACTGGGAGGTTTTTCTTGGGTAGGAATTTTTTCTTGTTCTTGTTTTAAAGCGATATTTTTTTCCATTTCGGCTAGACGTTTTTTCTTTAATTGCTCAAGTTCTTTATCTTCATCACTCATCCCTTTATCACTCCTATAGGTACTAATTTTGCCACTTTAGTAGCAATTCCAAGCTCATGGGAGACGTTGACGATTGAATCTACATCTTTGTATGCTTGAGGGGCTTCTTCAACGACACCATCCCTAGTTAATGCTTTAACTTCTATTCCTTTATCAGAAAGATATTTTCTTACTTGAGACTCGGTGTAGTTTTTTCTTGCTCTTGTTCTAGACATTGTTCTACCTGCACCATGAGCAGTAGAACCAAAAGTAAGATTCATGGAATTTGGTTGTCCAAGTAAAATCCAGCTTGCAGTCCCCATTGAACCAGGTATGAAAACAGGTTGACCCAAGTCTCTGTATTTTTTTGGAACTTCATCTTTGTTTGCAGGAAATGCTCTAGTTGCACCTTTTCTGTGTACAACAACAGATTTTTGCTCGCCATTGATTGTGTGTGTTTCAACTTTTGCAATGTTATGTGATACATCATATACTAAATCCATGCCGAGATCTGATTCAGATTGTTTGAAAACTCTTTGAAATGATTTTCGTGTCCAATGAGTAATCATTTGTCTATTACCCCATGCAAAGTTCAAAGCTGCAAACATTGCTTTTCTGTAAGATTCTCCTTCTTCTGAAGAATTTGGAACACATGCTAATTCTCTATCGGCCAACGAAATATCATATTTTTTTAGTGCTTGTTCTGAGATTCTAAGATAGTCACTACACACTTGATGGCCAAAACCACGAGACCCACAATGTGTAAGAATAGTTACTTGATCTTTTTCAATTCCCATTCTTTTAGCAGCTTCTTCGTCATGAATTTCTGTAACCTTTTGTACTTCAAGAAAATGATTCCCAGAACCTAAACTTCCAAGTTGAGGAGCTCCCCGTTTACGAGCTTTATCTGAAACTTTATTGGGATCTGCATTTTCCATTTGGCCATTTTCTTCACATACCTCTGCATCTCCCTTAACGCCATATCCATTGTCAACTGCCCAAGGTACGCCTTTAACTAAAACTTCATCAAGTTGTGAATTACTAAGTTTAATCGCACCCTTAGAACCTACACCTGAAGGTACCGAATTAAAAAGATCTGCTACAAGTTCTTTTAATTTTGGTCTTACATCTCGTTCTTTAAGATTTGTACGCAATAGTCTTACACCACAATTAATATCATAACCAACACCACCAGGACTAATCATTCCTTCTTCTGCATCCATAGCAGCTACTCCACCTACCGGAAAGCCATAACCTTCATGACCATCAGGTAATACTACTACATTTTGTACTGTCCCAGGAATAGTTGAAACATTAACTGCTTGTTTTATTGTTCTATCACTCATCATTTTTTCAAGTAGCTGTTCATTTGCGTAAATAATTACAGGAACATTCATTCCGATTGTTTCATCTTTTTCAATTTTGTATGTTAGGTTTCCAATTTTTTTTGGCACTAAA
>JACZUQ010000059.1:0-1346 GCA_022573065.1 Nitrososphaerota archaeon | reverse complement strand
TTAGACATTAATATCGAAAGTTCCCTTGTAAAGACAATTTAAATCATAAGTCTAATTATAGCAAAATGGAAGCTAACAGCAAGCGAGGACTTGCGACTTTTCTGACGTCATAAGAACTTGGCAACCTTTTTCTAGAAACCGTGTGGGTAATGACAGAGTTAGCTTCCATTATGTTTATGTAATAATCATATTTACGAGTAGATCTTTTGGCAATTATTGCCAATAAACAAGATCTTTATGATTTTTTAGGGATTATCTTTTGCCAATGCTAGTTGATTTACAAGATCTGTCGACGTGATGATTCCAATTACTTTATCATCATTAACAACTGCAAGCTTTCGAATTTTTTTAGAGGACATCAATTTTGCTGCAACTAAAATGGATTCATTTGAGTTAATTTTTTCCAAAGGATATGATGCAACTTTATCGATTGGTGTTTCTAGAGGAAGTTTTTGTGTAGTGATTTTTATCGCAAAATCTCTATCGGTAATTATCCCTGCAGGGATGTTATCTTTTTTCACTATTATTGCACCAATCCCTCCTTTTTCCATTAGGTTTGCAATTTGAAAAACGGTTGTAGAAGAATCTGCCGATATCAATGATTTATTCATGATATCTTTCACTAAGATTTCTGATAGTGATTTTGTAAAATCCCCCATATCCCGTACGTGATATTGTTCCCTCTTTTAGATAAATTAGATCGTCTTGTCTAAAGTGAGTGACAAAATTGGAATCCGGCAAGATCTTGCCGGATTTAGTAAAAACAAAAATTTTTTGTGAGTAATTAAATATTACTAACAAAAGTTTCGGATGAATTTTAATCAAATACATTAAATTTCTCATTAATGGATAGTTGGGCGGCATCATATTCAAAAAAAATTATTCCAGTTTTAACTTTCACCATAATGTTTTCATTTTTTATGATTTTCTCTGAAATACCAATTGTAATAGCACAAACACAAGAATACAAATTTACTGTAATTGAAGGTGAAGACCTAATAAATAATCCAACTGCCAGACATATATTAGAACGGATTGAATTATCAAAGATAATTCTTGCAGAGCTTCAAAGTGATAGTTTTGTTCCTTTAAACGAACATCAGAGATTCATTGAAGAACAAAGAAAACTGTCACAAGCCAAACTTGACGCACAGTTAGAAAGGATGAACAAAAAATACGAAAACTTTACACCAAGAAATGCATTTGCAAGTTTTGTTTCTGACAAACCAGAATATATGCAAGCATTCTATTGGGATCAGTTCAATTATTTGAATAACAAGGTTTTGTATGCAAAGCATCAACGAGATCAGATACTTGATAACGGAGGAACATTTTCACAAGCTCAA
>JACZUQ010000058.1 GCA_022573065.1 Nitrososphaerota archaeon | reverse complement strand
CACGGGGGTAAGTGTGAAAGTCGTTAAATACCATTCCAGAAAAGTGCCATTTGATAGGAATGGCACTAATTCAGATTGCTAATCAATCTATAAAACAGCTGGGCAAAAAATCTACCATTAGATTCACTCAAAGTATTTGCCCAGATTGTAATATGATTCTAGACGCTGAAGTATTTGAGAGAGATACTAAAGTCTTCATGACAAAGACTTGTCCCACTCACGGTGAATGTGAAGAACTTTACTTTGGTTCATATGATTTGTATAAAAAATTCAGTACTTACTGGGTTGACGGAAAAGGAGCTCATGCACCTAACGTCATTATGACAGACAAGTGTTCTTGTCCAAACAACTGTGGATTATGCTCAAATCATCTCTCTCATAGTGGTCTAGCTAACATGATTGTAACTAACAGATGTGACCTTACATGTTGGTATTGTTTCTTCTATGTGAAGAAAGGCCTTGAAGGCGCATACATGTACGAGCCTGATCATACCCAAGTCCGAGCAATGATGAAAACACTTAGAGCAGAAAGACCAATTCCAGGAAACTCTATGCAAATTACCGGTGGTGAACCAATGCTACGAGAAGATATCTGTGAACTTATCAAGATAATGAAAGAAGAAGGCGTAGATCATATTCAAATGAACACAAACGGAATTAGACATGCTTTAGATCCAGAAGCCGCACGAGAAGTTAGACTAGCAGGTTGTAACAATCTTTATCTTAGTTTTGATGGAATTACTCCAAGAACCAATCCAAAGAACCATTGGGAAATACCATATGCGCTAGATAGTTGTAGAAAAACCGGTTCTTCTGTTGTATTTGTTCCAACAGTTATCAAATCAATTAATGATCATGAATTAGGAGGAATTATTAGATATGCTCAAAAGAACTTGGATGTTGTTCATGCTGTAAACTTCCAACCAGTCTCACTGACTGGAAGAATGGGTAAACAAGAACGTGAGAAATATAGAATTACCGTTCCTGATTGCATTCAAAGAATTGAAGAACAAACGAATGGTCAGGTGACGATTGATGATTGGTACCCAGTTCCAAGCTGTATGCCACTTACAAATGTAATTGAAGCTTTCTCAAGTAAACCAAAATATGAATTATCAATTCACTTTGCATGTGGAGCTGGTACCTATGTCTTTGAAGATGAGGACACAAAGAAACTAGTCCCAATGACTAGATTCTGTGATATTCAAGGAATGTTAGAATTATTTGAAGACAAAGCAGAAGAAATTCACTCTGGCAAAAACAAGTACTTTACTATGCTTGAAGTGGTAAGAAAACTCAAAAGCTTTGTAGATACCAAAAAACAACCAGCAGGATTAGATCTTGCAAAGATGTTTGGAAGCATCTTAATGAAGAGAACCTTTGGTTCAATTGGTTCATTTCATGTTAAAGGACTATTCCTTGGAATGATGCACTTCCAAGACAAATATAATGAAGACCTAGAAAGACTGCAAAGATGTGATATACACTATGTTACTCCAGATCTTAGAATTGTTCCATTCTGTGCTTTTAATGTAATTCCAGAATGGTATAGAGATAGAATTCAAAAGAAATTTTCTATTACTGTAGAAGAATGGGAAAAACGTGAAGGTGTTAAACTAGAAGACGGTCTTTATCGAGGCCTAATGAGACGTGGAGCTGGAGATGAGCTTGCTGCAGGATGTGCAAAGAGCCAAATGTTCCATGAAGCATCTCAAGCTTTAACATAGATAGCCAAACTCATTTGTTAAGAGAAATTTTAATCAAAACTTAAAGTAAAGAATTTTAGAAGAGATTTTGTGAATCTAATTGTTACTGGCGGTGCTGGTTTTATTGGAAGTCATCTGACTAAGTATCTAATTAAGAAAGGTCATAGTGTTAGTGTGATTGATAGTCTTCGCCGTGGTAGTTTTGAAAATCTAAGAGAAATTAAAGATCAAATTGATTTTCAAGAAATAGATATTTTAGATTATGAGAAAATGAAGAATATAGCAAAAAATGCTGATGGAATTTTTCATCAAGCAGCTCTGGGCTCAATTCCACAATCATTCAAAGAACCTGAAGAATACCATCGAGTAAATGCTATTGGTACAGAAAATGTGTTAAAACTTGCCAAGGAATTTGGTTTTAAGGTAGTTTATGCTAGTAGCTCAAGTGTTTATGGAAATCAAGACAAATTCCCTATAAAAGAAGATGCAGAAAAAAAACCTTTGAATCCATATGGACAATCAAAATTAGAATCTGAACAATTTGCTAAAAAATACGCAGATGATAGAGTCAAAGTTATTGGTTTAAGATATTTCAATGTATTTGGAATTGGCCAAAATCCAAATTATGCCGGAGTTGTTCCTAAATTCATAGAGCGTCTTGTTCAGCACAAACCACCAATAATTTATGGTGATGGAAACCAATTGCGAAATTTTACTTTTGTAGATGATGTAGTAGAAGCGAATGTTCTTGCTTTTGAGAATAAAATTGAGCATTCATTTATGAATATTGCAACTGGAGTGATGACCTCAGTTAAGGAATTAGCAGCAATAATGATAAGATTATCTGGTTTATCAATAGAACCAACCTATGAAAAAGCCAGAGATGGAGACATAGAAAAAAGCCAAGCAGACATCTCTCTTGCAAAGAACCTTATCAATTGGGTCCCAAAGACAACTTTGGAAGAAGGCTTGGAAAAGATTTTTCCAAAAATTGGAAGTTAATTAAATTTTTTAATCCTTCACTAAATCCTCATAAAATTTGATGTATTTTGGTAAAAGAATATCCCATGTTAAATTATTTTTTAAAAATTCATATGCTGCATCTGTTAATTTTTTTGCATATTCTCTATCTTCCAGGAGACGATTTATTGCATCAGCTAAACTTTGTGGATCATTTGGTGTTACAAGTAAACCTGTTTTTTCATGAGTAACTATTTCAGGAATACCACCAACGTTACTAGCCACTACTGGAATTTTTAGAAAAAATGCTTCTTTAATTACATTTGGAACGCTTTCAATTCTAGAAGGTAACACAAGCACTTTGGATGATTTTAAGAGTGCCATTGCTTTTTTCCATTCAACATTAGTACAATAAACTACTTTTCCATTTATCTTATCTTCAATACTTTTTAGAATATCTATTCCTTTTTCAGGACTATCTCTTCCAATGTAAATAACTTGATCTTCATCAAAATCTAACTTTGCTGCTTCAATTCCCTTAAATTTTTCTATATCAATTGGTCCTAAGATATATTCAAAATCTAAACCATATTTTTCTTTGTAAATTTTTTGTACATCTTTTGAATTTGTTGCAAGTTTATCTGCCCATTTTAGAATTTTAGCTTCTACAAGATTTATTGTTGATGAAGTTGCATTCGAATGAATTGAGCTTACTTGTTCAGAATATACTCCATGTACTGATAGAACCTTTTTCTTTGCTTTTACATAACGCATTGCAAAAGCTGAAGGAACATTAAATGCATGAACAACATCAAATTTTTCAGTTGTAAAAATTGCTTTAAGTGAACTCATTACGGCAAAACTTGGATTTTTTAGATTCTTTATTGGAATTTTTGGCACTTGCATTAATTTAACATCAAAACCATTTTCTCTTAGTTTTTCGGCTACCCTAGATGCATGACCTCCAATTCCTCCACTATATCTTGGTGCTATGAAAAGTAATTTCATGTTAATCTAAACAATATTCTAATTACATCAATTAATGAATATGAGGCTGTTAATTGTTTCATCTTAATGTGTTTGAGAATATTTACTTGAATATCTACGAATTCATTCTATAATCATAATAAGGCTTATTTGATTACCGAAAAGATATCTATGAAAATTGCAATTGTTTTAGGAACTAGACCCGAAATAATCAAACTTGCCCCATTAATTACCAAGCTAAACAGGAAGAATACTCAAGTGATTTTCACTGGCCAACATTACGATTATGAAATGAGCCTGCAGTTTATTGAACAGCTTGGATTACCAAAACCTGATTATTCATTAAAAATCTCCCATTCTGAACCTCCTACACAAATTGGTGAAATTATTACAAAACTTCCCAAAATTTTCAAGAACATAAAACCTGATACTGTAATTGTACAAGGAGATACAAATACGGTATTGGCAGCATCACTTGCATCTTTAAAATCAGGAATTCCTGTTAGTCATGTTGAAGCTGGTCTTCGAAGTTTTGATTGGAGGATGCCCGAAGAACATAATCGAATTGCAACTGATCACATCTCTGAATATCTTTTTGCTCCTACAAACAACTCTAAGGATAATCTAACATCAGAACATGTACATGGAAGAATTTTTGTTACAGGAAATACTGTCATAGATGCAATTAACACGTATGTAAATATGTCATCGAAGAAAAGTAGTTTTGCCATTGATATTGAAAATTATATTCTCATGACATTGCATAGAGCAGAAAATGTGGATCATAAAAAAACTCTATCATCAATAATTAGTGCTATATTAGAAACAAAACACAATGTAATTTTTCCAGCTCATCCAAGAACTGTTAAACGATTAAGAGAGTTTAATCTATATAACAAATTACAAAAATCTAAAAACATTCTTTTGATAGATTCTGTAGGATATTTTGAAATGTTAGAATTAATGAAAAATTGTTCTTTCATTGTTACTGACTCTGGAGGTATTCAAGAAGAGGCGACTGCACCAAAAATTAGAAAAAAAGTTCTAGTTACTCGTAAAACCACTGACAGACCAGAAGCAGTAGCTTCAGGTATGTCCCAAGTAATTGGTGTAGAGAAAAAAAATATTGTTAAAGCTATAAAAAAAACAATTCTTAATCCAAGCATTCATTCTAGAAAAACTCCTTACGGTAAGGGTAATGCTTCTCAAAAAATTATAAAAATTCTTCAAAAAAATCTCTAGAATTGTTCATAGATATCTATTATTGATTTAACAATTCTTTCCCAAGAAAATTTCTGTACCATACTTAGTGAATTTTTACCCATTTTTTCTACTAATTCTGGATTTTGTTCTAGTTTGATGATTTTTTCACAAAGTTCAGAAGAATTTTCTACAAACCAACCATTTTCATTATCTTTTAAGACATCTTCCGGGAGAGTTCCAGTTTTTGCTATAATAGGTAAAGATGAGGCCATGTACTCTAGTACTTTAATTGGTAATGCGTTTTCAGTTACGATGGTTCTCTTTAAAGGCCCAATTCCTATTGAGGCGTTTGAAAGATGTTCTGGAATATCTTTTCTATCAATCCATCCTTTGAATTCTACATTTGAATCTAAATTTTTTTGTTTTACAGTTTCTTTTAATTTCTTC
>JACZUQ010000057.1:3423-5333 GCA_022573065.1 Nitrososphaerota archaeon | reverse complement strand
CCCTCCTGTAGCCTTCTTGAGACAAGCGCAACTACACTTAGTCCAAGTTTAGATAACAGTCCAAGGGCTATCCCAAAGTTGCCTGAGGTGGCCTCAATTATTGTCTGTCCACTCTTAAGCTTCCCTGTAAGAATGGCGTCATGGATTATGTGAACTGCAGGCCTGATTTTAATTGAGCCTGTTAGCAAGTTAGAATCAAACTTGCCGAAAACTTTCAGATCTGCATCGGCAAGATTCAAGTTGTACACGTTTTTTGCACATTCCTTCAAATCTTCAGTTAAATCAATTAGCGGTGTTGCGTTGACAACCTTTGCTTTGCCCTGTTTATGTTCTAGATGCGGAACCTTACTCCATATCTCTTCTTCAAAGTGCTCAAGCAGAACATTGTCAATGTTACTTCCTTTAGTTGCTTCCATTAATCTTTCTCCTCTACACTATCATTTACTTCAAGCTCATATAAAATATCTGGATAGATTCCATCGGACCCACTACATTTTGATTCTAAAGTGATTTAGCAAACTTTCACTATACTATTCTATGGATCTGAAAATTGGTTGCACAGGATGGAGCTACGAAGGTTGGTCTGGAACATTTTATCCCAAATTCCTCAAAAGTATAGAATGGCTCAAGTATTATAGTACAATTTTTGATATTACAGAGATTAACTCAACGTACTATCAGACTCCAAATCAATTCATTACAAAAAAGTGGTTTTCTGATACTCCTGAAGACTTTTCTTTTACTGCAAAGTTTCCTGGCAAAATTACACACGAACACAAGCTAAAAAACATTAAGGGACTAGTGTATGAGTTTCTAGGATCATTGGTTCAACTGAGGTCTCAAATCTTAGCATTGGTGTTTCAGCTGCCACCGTCATTAAGCTTTGATGAGGCTAGACCGCACTTGGATGAGCTTTTTTCGTATTTACCCGACTACTATAGATTTCCAATAGAGGGACGACATGCATCTTGGTTTACAGATGAAGCAATTGACTATTTGACTGAAAAAAATATCTGTCTAGTTTGGAATGATATTCCTGAAGTGTATAATCCAACTATTCTAACGTCAGACTTTGTGTATGTTAGATTAATCGGAGATCGTTCTATTCCTGATTCTGAATTTGGTAAGGTGGTTCGAGATAGAAGTGATTCTATTAGGGCATGGGCTGCGAAGCTAAAAAAAATCGAAGGTGAAGCTTTGATGGCTTTGGTAATGACAAATAACCATTATCAGGGCTTTGCGCCAGCTACTGCCAATTCATTGCGACTTGAGCTTGGCATGAGCGATTTAGTTTGGGATGAAAAAAAGCAGAAGAAGCTAGAGTTTTAGATCAAGCAAATTAATTGAAATTAGAATCTCATTTTTTAATTGATTATTTTCAAACAATTTTGTAATAAAATTCAACCTTAATCCAATATGAAAGGCATAACTTGTACCGGTCCTATGCCTGTCTCACCATGGGAAATGTCTAATTGGTTTAATTGGTACTGGTGGGTTCCTGATGATAAAACAGAGATAAACTCAGAAGAAGACAACATCGATACAATAGAAAATGAAATCTTTCCAAAAGAAGAAACTATTCCAATAGAAGAAAAGCCTAAACCAAAAAGAAAAAGAAGAACCGTTTCAAAAAAAGTTTCCACAAAGTCTCAAAATGCAATTGAGCTTATTTTGCGTCCAACCATTCTAGAAGAATTAGAAAGAGAGGCAATAATTACAGATTCTACAATAAACCAAGTAATTCAAGTAATTTTAGAAGCACACATTGATTCAAAGGGTTCCGATAATCTTCAAACCGAAGTTTGGAAATGTAGTTATTGTGAACCAGAAAGAGAATTTCGAGTTTATTTTGATTTTTCTGATCATTTTTTTAAAGAACACATGCAACCTGGACTAGAAAAAATATCTGA
>JACZUQ010000057.1:0-3325 GCA_022573065.1 Nitrososphaerota archaeon | reverse complement strand
AGATAATCTTCAAACCGAAGTTTGGAAATGTAGTTATTGTGAACCAGAAAGAGAATTTCGAGTTTATTTTGATTTTTCTGATCATTTTTTTAAAGAACACATGCAACCTGGACTAGAAAAAATATCTGAATTTAATAAAAAAGAATAATCTTTCTTGCAAAAAAAGTGGTGATTAAACTAATTATAGAATATGTTCAATTGCTTTTTGAATATCCCCAGCATTAATTATGCCGCCTTCCATCATTGCTTCAAGTAGCCTGAGAACTTTTAGCTCACCAGTAGCCCCTGAAATTGTTTGTGGTATGATCACACAAATATCAGAAACTACGACTGTGACCTCATTATCTCTAGCTCCCTTCCAATCCCGCGGTATGCCAATGTAGTAATACTTGAAATCTTTCTTACTGAGATCTTGATAAAGGACTTCGACCATTCATTTGCTACTTTATGATGAAATTAAAATCTACCTTAAATTAATATGAATGAGAGAAATGGACGAATATTTCAAAAGTCTTTTGACTCAAATTTCTGAATCCTACAATTTTCTTAAGGAGATGAAGGATAAGCCAAGTGATCTTGATATCATACAAGTACAACTTGGCAAAATTCAGGGCTTGGTCAAAGTTTTATGCAACAAAATAGAGGCTTCGCATAATGAATCAGATGATTTTTCTGAACTTTTAAAATTTGCAAAAAAATACCTAGAAAATTATGATTTTAACCATATCATTGATACCTATCAGTTATACTCTGAAGACGTTATGAGAATAAAAAACATAAGAATTTCAATTCTTTCTTCTTTAGAGGAATCTAAACTCATTTTGAAAATTCAATCCATGTTAGAACGCTGAGATTCATAAAGTGTATGTACCATTACAAAAATTTGAAGCAGGCAAAATACGACATTCCAATACAGTTTAATAAAAAAGAATAATCATTGTAAAAATAAAAAAAAGTAGGTGATTAACCTACCTGAAATACAACATACCGCTTACCAAAATTTTGTAATGTGATAATTCATTTTGCATCACAAGTAAAATAAATTCTACAAATTTACTAATAGCTCTGTTCAATTTGCACAACTTACAATATAGAAGAAAAAAAACAATTATGAAAAAAATAATCACAGTAATTCACAGATACTCACTTTATCTCACACATTTTTTGGATTTTCAGATTGCATATCACTAGTAGAATAAAGTAGTAAACCTTAACTTGAACAGATCGATGATGTCCAACGAGAACATGAAACGGGAGTCTGATTAAACTTCATGAAGCAGATTATCTTACTATCTATGACCGTCATCTCAATTTTACTTCTACAAACTGCTGCTTCTCATAACGCATTTGCTACTGATTCGTCTGATACTGTAAAGCCAACCATAACTACCCAGGGGGATATCTACAAAATATCCACAATTCCTACTCCTGTTTCATTATCAATTTTAGCAGTAGATGATGTTGATGGCCAAATACGAGTTGACTGTGATAAGACTTCAAAAACTATTTTTCAAATTGGAAAAACTACAGTAAGATGCTATACAATAGACTCTGCTGGAAATGAAGCTCGAGCGTCCTTTGTAGTAACTGTTGGCGATAATTTTGTAAAAATTCCTGACTGGGTCAAGAATCTAACACAATATTGGGTAAACCAGCAAATGTCAGATGAACAATACGCTGCTAGTTTGAAGTATCTTATAGAACAAAAAATAGTTCATGTGCCTTATTCCATACAAACAACAGATGATCCTTCATTAGAGATCCCAATTTGGATTAAAACTAATTCGCAAAAATGGATTGATGGCGTAATGTCTAATGATGAATTTTCAATAGGAGTACAATGGATGCTAGAGCGAGGATTAATTCAATTTTGATTACTTTTTGCTAACTAAATATCTACTTGCGTCGAAAATTATATCTTATTATTTGGACTCCATATTACATCGAGGACAGCCCAATGTCATTGGATACGCTCTTTGATGTTTATTGCAATAAGCCATATTGTCTTCTTTAGACTTTGTTTTCATGCTATATCTTTCATATTGTCTAATTACAATAAAAATGATTTAGCGAAATTTTACATAATCAAATTTATTATTTTTTCAATACTGTTGCCATCTTACTATTGAAATTAGATTTTGATAGATTCATTAGTAAAGAAAAATAATTCTGTAACTCTTTCTTATCTTTAGTAGATAGTTGATTTATTGGAATTTTGATTGATTTTTTTGTATTTTTTAAACCATGAGATTCTGATGTTTCAATTTCAAGGTATGGGCTCCTGTATAATTTTTTTGCATTCTCAATTTTAGAAATTCTGTCTCCCAGACGTAGATTAAAAAAGCGGATGGTTAGACCTGCATTACCTGCTGCATCTAAAGCGTTTCTTATTGATTCATGTAGTAATTTTTCTCTACTGTAATTGTTTGGTTTTTCATCAAATGTTATTACTCGTTCTTGCGGTGCTAGGGCCTTGTCTATTTCAAAATTCAAAGCCACATTATTGAGATGAGTCTTTTTAGAAGGCTTGTTTTCTTTGGAGGATTTTATTTTCCTAATATACCTTCTAGTCATATACTTTTTAGAACAAATTATGATATACCAGATATTGTGTTTAATTTGAACACACAAATTGAAGATCTTATAATTTTGTTCATAATTGTTTTTTAGAACAAACAATACTTCATTAGATTCTATTCAATAATAGTATCATAAAATGTCCATGAGGATTCTCATAGCAGAAGATGAAGAAGATATTGCTCACCAATATCGAATGACCTTGAATGCATTAGGGCATGAGGTTATTCTTACAAAAAATGGAGAGGAATGCATTAAAAATTATACCTATGCTTTGACCTTTAATTATGAAAATCGTCCAACTCCATATGATGTAGTTGTTATTGATTATCTAATGCCAGTCAAAGATGGATTAACTCTTGCGAAAGAAATTTTAAAAAAATGTCCTGAGCAACGGATAATTTTTGTTACCGGTCATGGGCCTAAGCTTTTGTCTGAGCTAAACGATTTTGATGGTCAAGTAGAGGTATTGATCAAGCCAATACCACTTACAGCGTTAATTGCTAGAATAGAAAATAAAAGACAAAAAGAGATTGCAAAAAAATTGTATTTAGGGTTAAAAAAGTGGGAAAAAAGTGACGGTCTTTCTAATCCGACTGGTTCTGTACATTTTACTGATAATTATAATGTTATTTCAGATTAATCATTCAAGTTTTTACATATTGTAAAGTGATTTAGCGAAATTAGTACGAATAGCTTCTTTCTGTCTCATGAACATTATTAGGAAGTCAATGGAGCAATCTCTTTG
>JACZUQ010000056.1 GCA_022573065.1 Nitrososphaerota archaeon | reverse complement strand
CCTATTATTTTTGAGAACTATGGCGTGTAGTTCTTTACAAAGTTCTTTTAAAGATTCTTCAAGAAAGTCATATTCTTTTGAATCTTTTTTTAGAGTAACGATTTTACTAAATTGAATTCTTGGTTCTCTTTCTTTTACGGGCTCATCATAAATACCCCTTACAGCATTATAGATGTACGTTCCAGTTTTTCTTCCAAATTGTTGATTTAAGGTAAATACATCAAGCGATTTTAGTTCACCAATTATTTCTAATTTCATTTCTAAAAATTTTTCTTCAGTTTTCTTTCCTATACCTGGAATCACACGAATTTTTAACTCGTCTAAAAATTTTTCAACTCTTTCTGGTGGAACTACTGTTAACCCATCAGGTTTTTTATAATCTGATGCAATTTTGGATATTAACTTGTTTGGAGATATTCCAACCGAACACGTTAATTTAATTTTGTCTCTTACAGAATTTTTTAATTGTTGTGCCAAATGACTTGCTTTTTTAAAATTACCCTCAGTTTTTTTTGTCACATCTAAATACGCTTCATCTTTTCCAACATATTCAAAAATATCTGCAAATTCTTTAATTACATTCATAGATTTTTCTGACATATCTGAATAATATTCAAAATCTGTTGGTAAAAAAACTGCATCAGTTCTTTCTTCAAGTCTTTTTTTTGCAAATCTAATTGGTAAACCTGATTTAATACCGTATTTTCTTGCAGTATAATTAGCTGTTGCAACTGCCCCGCTATCTTCTCCACGATCAGAAAATACACAAACTACTACAGGTTTTGTTTTGAGTTCAGGAGAGCGAACTTCTTCACATTGAGCAAAAAAATAATCAAAATCTATGTGAAATACTATTCTGTTTACCAATAAACAATATACTCATGAAATCCTTATTACAATTTCGGGAAACAAATTCATCTAAATAGTGTTTTAATTCATTAAGGTTGATGTATCCTGTATCTCCTGGAGATGATGGAATTAAGATCCAGCCTGAAAATATGGAAAAAGAAAAACTATACCATTGTATTTTCAAAGATAAAGTCCTCCTTTTCTACAAAGATGTTCAAGACGTTCTAAATTGTTTTGAAATTGAAGAAAAGGATTTAGTCCAAAAAATAAAGGCGCTCACTAACAAAGACGAAGTCGAAAAATTTTTAGAGGAGTATATTAAGCAAAACGACCTTAAACATTAAATAAATACGAAATTCAGTTTTTTCTAGACCTTATAATGAGCGATGACAAACTAACTGACGCAGAAGAAATTTTTTCAGAATTTCAGAAAGAAAATATGGAGAAGGAAAAAGCAGCTGAAACACCAGTAGAGCCAAACGTCCCATCAGATCCAACACCAGAACCCACATCAGAACCAACATCAGAACCAACACCCGAACCAACACCAGAACCCACATCAGAACCCCCCTCAGAACCAGAAAAAGATTCATCTCAAAAAACCCAAGAATCTCCAATAGAATCATCAGAAACAAATGATGATAACAAAGAACGAATTAGAGATGTAATTTTTGTTGGTACAAAACCAATTATGGTTTATGTTACAGCAACATTAACTCAGCTTTCAAACCAGAAAACAGTTACAATAAAAGCTAGAGGAAAAAGAATTACTCAAGCAGTTGATGTTTCTCAAATGATTGTAAAACGAATGGACTCTGTAGGTTACGTAATTAGCGATGTCAGAATCGCATCTGATTCATTAACCTCTCAAGACGGAAGACAACGTAGTGTTTCAACAATAGAAATTGATGTCACAAAACCCTAGAAAATATATTATTTTTGGCATCTTAGGAATTTCAATTATCATCTTAATTATAAGTACAGGAGATTTGAATACATGTGGTATCCAACATATTACACTAGTGAACGATATCAAGACATTTGAACAATATAGTGATCCAGAATTTTGTGAAAACACAGTAAATAAAATATTGGAATTTAATGAACAATGTGAACCCTATATTGAAATTTTAGACTGCGGTTAAACAAATACATCAATTAGGAATGTAATTCCAAAGTATACTAAAACCACACTCAATCCAACTACCAAAACTTTGAAGCTTCTATTCGATAAAATTTTTGAAATCCTTGATGAAACTAACGCAGTAGATGACAGCCAAACATAATCCATCCAAATATGTAACAAGAACATTATCAAAATCCCCCAAAATGACCAAAAAATTAATGCATCAGATATCAATTTAAAACCAATTGTCAACCACCAAATTATGAAAAATGGATTAAATGCACTAAGAAGTATCCCTGCAAGAAATGGTCCATGCTTTGGCCCACTAATAGGCTCTACACTATTTTTAAAAATCTGTTTTAACTGAATTCCTGCAAAAACAAAAAGTCCCAGTGCTCCAATTATTGCAATGTATGTTCTAAATTCTGGAATAGCTTCTAGTGATAAAGCTCCTAATCCAAGTAATATTACCAAAGGTAATTCTACGAGGGTATGTCCGTATGCCATTTTTAGGCCTGCTTTTGCCCCACCCTTCAGACCATAGAAAATACTAGCTGTAAATAATGGACCTGGTGACAAAACTCCTGAGGCCGAAATCACAATTACAACGATCGCAAATCCTAGTAATTGTTCCATATTGATGATTGATTATCTATACATGGAATCTCTAAGATGCTTTGCTTCTTGTTCAGTTTCTTTGATATCTTTTTCAGCTGTTTCTGCGTCTTTTAGCAATGATTCAATATTACAAGAAATCCCAGGAACAAGCTTCGCCATTGCCATACAAAGATCAACACTTGCTTTAAAGTCAGGTCCTGTATCTTTTGCATTAAACAAAATTACTACTACATCTTGATTGTTTAACAATCCTTCATTTAACAAAGCTCCTGGAATTCCTGGAATAGTTCCATGTTGTAAAACTGAAAACCCAGCTTCTTTTAGCTTAGCTTTAGCAGAATCTGTACTACCTGCTGCAACTTCTTGCTTTTCTTCTTTAGCAGTTTTTACTGCAATACTACTTACTACTAGAGAAAGTTTGTGTTTTTTAGCCCAATCTAACATTTGTCGTGCCATAGTTCTGTGTAATGATTCATGCAAAGTAAGATAAGAGGAAAAAACTGCAACTTTTAGATCTTCATTTACAAAAATCCTTGTAGGATAATTTGGAACACCATCTTTAATTATACTAACTGGCGGAAAAATATCTGAA
Source organism: Nitrososphaerota archaeon (assembly GCA_022573065.1). Classification (GTDB taxonomy): domain Archaea; phylum Thermoproteota; class Nitrososphaeria; order Nitrososphaerales; family Nitrosopumilaceae; genus CSP1-1. The sequence continues at coordinate 2,167 of JACZUQ010000056.1, read as the reverse complement.
TCTATTATCCCTCCTAATTCAAATTGAGAAGTATGAATCAAAGATTCCGTTGCAATGGCACTAGTAAATCCAATTGATGGAAATCCATCAACCAGAAATCCTCCTTCTATATTGATAGGTCTGATTTCTTTAATTCTAATATTATGAGATTCATTCATATCATAATGCTCTTTTTAGAGCTTAATAGTTTTATTACAAATTTAGTGTTTGATTTTTCTAAGCAAAGCAGAGTACAAAAATGGAACTATGGTAGTCATTTCTGCATGGATGGTTGTTTGTTTTGCATTTCTTGTAACCTTCCCCCACGAAATAGCTTCTCTTACAAGAGCACCACTTAGACTTCCATCAAACTCTTGTGCGGTTGTTATATAGACAGCATAATCCATACCTTCTCGATATTGGTTCCACCACAAAGTATGATGTTTTGAAATTCCCCCTCCTAGCATTAAAGCACCAGATTTTTTTGCTTTGAAAATTAATCCAGAAAGAATCTCTGCATCTGATATGAGATTTAATTTAAAATCAGGATGTTTTTGAGTGAATAACCATATTTGACTTCCAACTGCTCCATCTACTATTCCTGGAACTATTACTGGAATCTTATTTTTGTAAGCCCAATAAAGAAATGAATTCTTTCCCATATGTTTACCAATAATTTTTGTTAAATCTGCAGTAGAAATTTCTCTTTTGCCTTCTTTGTATGCTTCTTCTAAAAAAGACTGCATTTTTTTTTCTATTAACGGTCCATAACTTTCCATCGGAACTAAAACATTTCCCAATCGGTGCATATTCTGTTTTGTAAGCTCTCTATCATCAATTGTAAATGAACCCTCTTTGTAATTGGAATAATATCTTGCAATATCATGATCCAAAGCACCACAGGTAGTAATCACTACATCAAACCAATTGTTTTTTATCATATCTTTGATAATGCCTCGCAAACCTGTAGATATAACTGCAGCAACGAATGAAAGAAATCTTAAACATTTTTTGTCAGAAATCATATTCGTTAAAATGTCTAATCCTTCTGCAAGATTCCTTGATTCAAATCCCCCAGATTGCTGTAATTGTTGAAAAATTTTTTCAATATCTGTATCTTTTGTAATTGCTATATCTTTGATTGACCTGCCTGGTTTAATCATATCATGAAAACAAAAATTGGGTTATAAAATTCTGCCTTAACAAAATCTGTAATAGGGCATTTGAGTCACACTAATGTAGGAAACTTTAAAACAAGTTCAAAGCGTCAAAATTTTGATGGGCGATAAAATTAAGGTAGGACTAGTTGGAATTGGAAATTGTTTTTCAGGATTAATTCAAGGAATAGAATACTATGCTCAAAACCCTTCTCAAGAAGTTATTGGGATTATACACGAAAAGATTGGAGATTTTTCAGTTCATGATATAGACTTTGTTGTAGGATTTGATGTTGGTGAAAATAAAATTGGCAAGACAATCAACGAGGCAATTTATGAATCACCAAACATGGTTGATTGGATTCCTAAAGACAAAATGCCAAAAACTTCAGCTAAGGTCTATGAAGGCCCTGCTCTTGACGGTGTAGGAATCTGGGTAGAAAATAAGATTAAACCAATTAAAAGTACTAAAACTGATGAACAACTTGCCGATGAAATCAAAAATGTATTAAAAGAAACTGGGGTAGAAATTATTGTATCTTATCTTCCTGTTGGTTCAGAAAAAGTTACTCAATTTTGGGCTCAAATGTGTCTTGATACTAATTGTGCATTTGTAAATTGTATTCCCTCTTTTATTGCATCAAATGACGAATGGGGTAAGAAATTTGCTGAAAAAAATCTTCCGTTAGTTGGAGATGACATCAAAGGCCAAGTTGGTGCTACAATTGTACACCGAACGCTAGTTCGATTATGTGATGATAGAGGAACAAAAATTGAAAGGACTTATCAAATTAACGTCGGTGGTAACACCGATTTTTTGAATATGAAAGAACAAGATCGTTTAGTAAGTAAACGAATCTCTAAAACAGAAAGCGTGCAAAGTCAATTATCAGAAAGATTAGACGATGATCAAATCTATGTTGGTCCTTCTGACTTTATTCCATTTTTAGGAAATACAAAACTAATGTTTATGAGAATTGAAGGAAGACAATGGGCGAATATCCCTTACAACATGGAGGTTAGACTAGAAG
>JACZUQ010000055.1 GCA_022573065.1 Nitrososphaerota archaeon | reverse complement strand
GAAAGACCAAATGGGTTTCCAATTGCAGCCACCGGCATTCCTACTTTTAGATTAGAGGAATCTCCAATATGGATTGGTTTTAACAAAGAGGGATCTGCGTTAACTTTAATCACCGCAATATCAGTTGCAGCATCAACTCCAACTACTTCTGCATTATAGGAGCGACCATCAAGAAAAGTTACAGTTATTATATCAGAATTCTGAACAACATGTTCATTTGTAATTATATGTCCATTTTTATCAAAAACAAATCCAGAGCCTATTCCATTTGCGCCAATAACATCAGATGTTCTGTGAACATTTACTTGAACTACTCCTTCCTCAGTTCTTTCAAAAATCTGAATTAACGACAGGTCCTTTGTAACAGGTAATGGAGTCTCTTCTCCAACTGTACTAGGTCCATGTCCATTTGTTACAATAATTTGAGGAGGACTAATTGTTGGAGGTGGGATAAATACAAAGGTAAGTGCTAGCAGGACTATTGTAGCTCCTAAAATGCTTCCAACTATTACTCCTGATTTTTGCATGGAAGTGAACTACTTTGACATAATCTATAATTCTTCCTACACACTAATCGAATTAGTAACGTATTCTTTCATAGAATAACTCCTTCCCTTCCATGATACCGCAGTTTTACTATTTGCCTGTATAATCCCACTAAAGAATCCAGCCACCACAATAAAGCTACCAACTGGAGCAAACACTGAATAGATCTTTCGAAGTTGTAATCCCTTAGTAGTATCAATAAAACCCGCACAATAAATCAAACCAGATGCAAATGCAGAAACAATTAGAAGCATAATAAATGATATTGTATTTTCAAAAAAAATCCCAGCGTAAAGCAGTATTGGAAATGGCATAAATAATAAAAACAAAACGGCAACAAAAATTCCTATTCCAATGACTTTACCTTGAAGGAACAATGGAATCATCAATCTTTTGAGCCCATTCCAAAGTGTGGTTTTATTTCTTGCCCAAACAGCTTCTAAAAGATGCTCTCCGCGAACCATTCTTAGTTTGTATCCTTTCTCTTTGACTTTTTTTCCAAGGGCACCATCTTCAATTATCTCATGCTTAACACCCTCATGAGTTCCAATTGCTTCGTAGACTTCTTTCTTAATTATAAAAAAACTTCCAAAAAAGTAACCGGTTTTTTTTGAGGGATCATTTACACGAAGGGCTGAAAATCTAGTATGTAAAAATGTAGAAAGCATTGGTAGTGTAATGCGTGTCCAATTGTCAAAACACAGCATTTTTGGTATTACAGTCAATGCATCTAAGTTTAATGAAAACAAATGTGACACTGAAAGAGATAGAACATTTGGAGAATATTTTGTATCTGAATCAGTACAAACTAAAAGTTCCCCTGTTACTTTTTGATAACCCTCCATACATGCCCAATTTTTGCCCATCCAATTTTTGGGTTTGGGTCTTGCACTAACATGTATGATTTTAGAATTTTCTTTTGCATATTTTTTTATAATCTCTCCAGTCGAGTCTTCAGAAGAATCATCAATTACTATGATTTCATAGTTTTCATAATCTTGATTTAATAAAGAATCAAGACATTTTGAAATTAGTTTTTCTTCATTTCTTGCAGGAACAATTACCGAGACTTTGGGTTTTTCATGCTTTTTAGAATCAAATTTATCTAAATACGGAGTTTCTTGAAATGTTCTTAACATAGATTTTATTAAAATTATCCATGCTCCAGAAACACCAATTAAAATTGCTACTAAAACATAATTTGTAACCTCAATAGCAAGTTCCATAAACTTATCGCTCAGCTTCTGATTTTATTGCCTGAAGAGCTTGCTCTGTCCCACTTTTCACATGTTTTTTTATCATTCCTGTGAACATGCCCATCATTCCTGATAGTTTTACATCCCAAATTGCTTCCAGCAAAATTTCCCCTTCAAGTGTTTTTAGGTTAATTGTTTTTGTTCCTTGAATAATTCCTTTAGTAAACTCTACTTCAATTTTCTCTTTTGGATACATTGTGACTTCCTGTAGGCATTTTGAATCTCTAAAAGCAATTATGACTTCACGTTTAATTTTATTTCCATCTTTAGAAATATTGTGAATCTCTTTTGTACCCTTCCAATATTTTGTCTCATTGTCAATATCTGAAATAATATCCCATACTTTGTCTGCGGTAGATTTGATTTTAGTTGATACTTCTATTTTTGCCATACTGTCCATTCAAAAATCATGAAATATTAGTCTTGATTTTTCGAAATTGATTTTAATTGGTCAGAAAAACATTCCTTATGAAAGTATCATATGAAGACTTTGCAAAATTAGATCTTAGGATTGCAAAAATCGATTCTGTAGAACCAATTCCTGGAAGATCAAAGATTGTAAAGGGAATAGTTGAATTGGGTTCAGAAAAACGCGTAGTGATAATTGGGGGCGCTGAATTTTATCAGCCAAAAGATCTTATTGGCAAAACAGTAGTAGTTGTTGCAAATCTTGAACCAAAAAAACTTGCAGGAATTGAATCAAATGCAATGTTACTTGCAGCAGATGTAAATGATAAACCATATTGGCTAACAGTAGTTGAAGATGTTCCACCTGGAACAAAAATTAAATAATTATCCAATACCTGGACTATCTTTATTAATCTCTGTAGGCTGTTCTACTACTTTTTCATCTAATTCTTTTGTCCCAATTTCAATTTTAAGAATTTTTCCAATTACTTTTAAAATGTTACTTGCTGCTTTGTATTGTGGAGATTCCGCATCAACAATTTCGCCAAACAAACCAATCCCATCAATATTTTTACTTTTTGAAATTCCTAGGATGACTCCATTGAACCATGTAATGCTTTTAACTTCAGAAACAAGAGGCTTTACATTATTTGATTTTAATAAATCCATAGAAGAAGAATTTGTTGCAACCCCAAAAACTGCATCGCCGTTACCACTTTTACTAGGTAAATATCCTCCAGCAGAAATAACCATTTTTATGTTTCCCATCTGGGCAACTGAATCAAGAACTTTGTTGGCAATTTTAAAAACTGTTCCAGGTTCTTGTGGTTGATTTTCTCCAGTAAAAATTACAATAGAATTTTTTTCATCAACTGCTAACAAATATTCATCTGTTGGGAGATCAACTAATCCTTCTTTGAGATTAACCCATGGTTTATCTGCTAAGAATATTTGGGTGGCTTTTTTAGCATCTAATTTTTTTATAATATGCTGTGTAACTATACCTCCTACTTTTCCCATATCTGGTAGAGAACTAATCAGAATAATGTCTTTTAGCTTGTAATCATGAATATTTTTTATTTTCATAACTTATCCATTTTTTTAATCCTATATCGAGGTTACTTGTAATACTAAATAATTGAAATTTAGTCGTAAATCATTAGATCTTTTTCTTCAAGTAATGAATGAAGGTTGTGAACTGAACGATAAACGTCATCTTCCTTTTTTGCCCCAGTACATACTAATTTTCCAGAAGAAAAAAGAAGAATTACTGTTTTTGGATCAAGCATTCTGTGGATTAACCCTGGGAATTGTTCAGGCTCATACATACTTCTTGGTAAAGTTCTAGCAGCTTGTTCTAAGTGAATTTTTCCACCAAGATTAATTGATGCTACAATATTTTGAATAGTAACAGTTGCTTCTTTTTTGACTTTGATTCCACCTTTTCGTAATTTTTGCACGACAGTTTTTACAGCTTTTCTTGACAATTCTTCTGATTTTGCTCCAGTACAGACCATCTTACCTGAAGTAAAAATTAGTGTAGCAGTCTTTGGTACCTTTAGTCTAAAAACTAATCCTGGAAACTGGTCTGGATGATATTCTACGTCTGGAAAATTTCTAACAATTTCATTAAGATCCATTTTTTGATCTACTGATGCAGATGCTACCACATTTTCAATGCTTACTATTGGCTTTGTTTGAGGCATATTACAGAATTTTTGTATATGTACTGTAATAAAAGCAATCAGTAAATTTTTACTATCCATTGCAATATTTTTGAAATCTAAAGTGGTTTGTCTAGGTTTTTCTTAACGAATGATTTAATTTAGAACGCCGATCGCTGTCACTATTGGATTTAACTAATTTTAACCTCGACGAATTTTTTGGGTTTGGAGATGACACTAATCCTATTTTGTGGTTGATATGGATTATCCCAATTGTAATATTCGTTTTTTATGGACAACGTATACAGCTTCTGATTACCTCTGGAGAAATCAAAAAAAATATTGGAAAACTCAAACAATTCAAAGAGGATTCCAGAAAAGAGTTAATCAATTATGTTACAAATAATCTAAGCACAACAAAGGATCCTACGTTAAAACTTGATAGATTCATTGATTATTTTACAATAATGCCAGTTGATATGGACCCTGGTGGAATTATTCCAAAAGTCAGACACGTTGTTCGTTCTCGTGAAGATATTACAAGAGAACAAATAAAATCATTATTTTCAAATATTTCAGATTCAGAAAGAACCAAAGTTCAAACCATTTTGGAAATAGTTACTTTGCTTCAATTATTCTATAAAGTCGTCAATCATCTCTATCTTACCGCAAAAAAACAAAATAACTATCCTCTTATTTTGCCTCTTCAAATGATGATGCCATTTATCATGGAAGAGGCAACTGCATTACACAAAGCTGTTCCCACAATAAAACAAGGACAACCAATAGGTGATGGAATAGGACCAATGGTTGTTGGAAAAATGATGCTTGAAACTAAAAAACAAACAGCTTCTTTTGAAACAGTTTGGACTGAAACTGAATATGAAGGAAGAAAACTCTTTTTGATGAAAGCAGATGGGCCCTCTGCAACTGTTGGTAGACCTGGAGATGCGCTTGAATCAATAATATCTCAAAATAAAATTGACACCATAATTATGATCGATGCGTCATTGAAACTAGAAGGAGAAGATTCAGCAACAGTATCTCAGGGATTTGGAGCTGTAATAGGTGGAATTGGTACAGATAGATTTCAAATCGAAGAGATAGCTACAAAAAATAAAATCCCAGTTTTTGCAATTGTAATCAAACAATCTGTAAAAGAAGCAATTAATTTAATGACAAAAGAAATTGCTGACAAAGCAGAAGAAGTTCTCTCTCAGATATATGAAATGATTACTGATAATACTAATCCTGGAAAAACTGTCCTTGTAATAGGAGTAGGAAATACAATAGGAGTATCGCAATAATGTTTTCAAAAAAAGAAGAATTTAGGACTGCGTTTACCGTCGAACAATGTGAATCATGTAATAAGGAATCAAAAAGGAAATTCAAAGATGGGGATTATGTTTTTAAAGAAATTTCTTCCCAATGTGATTCTTGTAAAGGAAAATTAAGAATCTCTAAAATTTTTGGCGAAGTTATCCCAAAATAGTTGTTATTGTTACTCCCT
>JACZUQ010000002.1:39221-41883 GCA_022573065.1 Nitrososphaerota archaeon | reverse complement strand
GATTATATTGCTGCAAACAAAAATGATCAAAAAATTTTTAAAAAAATTGTAAAAGGTTTAGCTACTGGTGCAAAAAAAGCTGCAGTACCCATAGTAGGTGGCGAAACTGCAATAATGCCAGATTTAATTTCTGGAAAGGGATTTTCATTTGATCTTGCAGGAATGGTTGTAGGAATTCTTTCAAAAAAACAAATGATTCTTGGAAAGAAAATAAATGTAGGAGATGTTATTATTGGTGCAAAAAGTTCTGGTTTGCACTCTAATGGTTATTCATTAGCAAGGAAGGTTTTGCTTTCAAAATATTCTTTAAAAAGTAGGTTCAAAGGGATTGGTGTTTTAGGAAATGCACTTCTAACTCCAACTGAAATCTATGTAAAACCTGTTTTAGAAATTATTCAAAAATGCAATGTTCATGGATTGGCACACATCACTGGTGGTTCCTTTACAAAGCTTTTAAGATTAAAGAAAATTGGTTATGATTTAGATTCATTGCCAAAGCCACCTGCAATAATGCAATTAATTGAAGAGCAAGGAGTAAAGAGCTTAGAAATGTACAAGACCTTTAACATGGGTATTGGATTTTGTGTAATATCTCCTAAAAATGAAGAAAAAAGGATAAATTCAATATTCAAAAAATATGGAATTAAAAGCAAAAGAGTTGGACAGATAATAGAAAGGAAAGGAGTTTTTGTGAATTCTCTTAAACTTGCATAATGAAACAGAATTATTTTGTTAAAATTTCTACTGATTATCGTCTTATATAATCCTCAATCATGACCTAAATTGAGTCTGGGTAAATTGCAGAAAATTATACCAATAATTGGAATTTCAATGGTTGGCATAGTCGTTATGCTGTTCACATTACCCCAAATGATTGGATTAGAATTTACAATTGCAATGGCGATGACCATGTCGGTTTTGATGGGGATTTATGTAATTTTGGTTACTGAAGTGATACACAGAACTGCACTTGCGATGGTTGGTGCACTCATCATTATCATTATTCTAATTTACACTGGCCTAATTCCTGCACATGATAGTGTTGACTTTGTAATAGGATCCATCGATTTCAACACAATTGGGTTACTTTTAGGAATGATGATAATTGTTGGAATTCTTGGAGAGACAGGAATTTTTCAGTATATAGGAATTAAGGCAGCAAAATTGGCCAAAGGAAACGTTTGGAAGCTTATGGTATTGTTGTCAGTTATTACAGCAGTCGGTTCTGCATTTTTGGACAATGTTACCATGATTCTTCTAATGGTTCCTGTAACCATTTCTGTTGCAAGAGTTCTGAACATAAATCCAGTATCTATAATTCTTGCTGAAATTTTTGCATCAAACATTGGTGGTGCCTCAACTCTCATTGGTGATCCTCCTAACATCATGATAGCATCTGCTGCGAATATTGATTTTATGAGTTTTGCATACCACATGACTCCAGAAGTTATTATCACATTTTTAGCATCACTAGTTATTCTTAAAATCTTGTTTAGAAAAGATCTTAAACAAAAGCCTGAGAATGTTGAGAAACTTATGCAAATTGATGAAAAAAAAGAAATCAAAAATCCTGCACTACTCAAAAAAAGTGCGATAGTTCTTTTCGGAGTAGTTATTGCGTTTATGTTCCATGGAGCTTTAGATATTGAGGTTTCAATTATTGCAATGGCTGGAGCCGCAATTCTTTTGGTAATTACAAAAATTCATCCAGGAAAAGCATTTGGTCATGTAGAATGGACTACCTTGATGTTTTTTGCAGGATTGTTCATTATTGTATCAGGTGTTGAATTAACAGGAGCACTAGAACTCTTTGCTCATCAAATAGTTACTGCAACTGGAGGTAATTTTGAAGCAACAGCGGTCTTGATTATATGGTCATCCGCATTTGCTTCAGCATTTGTGGATAATATTCCCTATACTGCCACTATGATTCCAATTATTGAAAACATTTCACTAGACCCAAACATAGCAAGTTACATAGAACCTCTCGATTTCAATCCTTTGTGGTATGCATTAGCAATAGGTGCAGATTTTGGAGGAAATGGAACTTTAATTGGCGCTAGCGCAAATCTTGTAGCCATTGCAGTTATGGAAAGGCACGGCTATCGCATGTTTTTCAAAGATTTCATCATAAAAGGAATGCCATTCATGATTGCAACAGTAGCAATTGGTACAGGAGTATTTTTGGTAAGATTGATGCTAAATGTATAACAATTTCTTTGGCTTTTTATTTAACATGATGGAGTGTAAAGTATGGTCTTAGACAAAGAATTTCAAGATAAAATAAAATCGTTGATTGATGAATGCCTTATCCCTCATGGAATTAAAACACATGAATGTGAGAAAGAATTTTGGAATTACCACCATGATGATGATTTTAAGTATGGTCACAAGGCGGGCGTAGTAATGGGAATAATTCTTGGATATTATATTGCTAAATATGGTAAACTTCCTGTAGATGAAAATTTGACGGAAATGACAAAACTGGTTGAATTACGTAAAGAAGAAATTAAAAAAAGTTTTTCAGACATACATTTTTCCTATAAAGAATAGAAACATTACAATTTTTAAATTTATTGTGATAATTAAATATCAAAAAGTCTTAAATTCAGCCTTTGAACAAATCCATTATTGAGTTCTAAAGGTCAGGAATTAAAAATAA
>JACZUQ010000002.1:35231-39121 GCA_022573065.1 Nitrososphaerota archaeon | reverse complement strand
TTTTCCTATAAAGAATAGAAACATTACAATTTTTAAATTTATTGTGATAATTAAATATCAAAAAGTCTTAAATTCAGCCTTTGAACAAATCCATTATTGAGTTCTAAAGGTCAGGAATTAAAAATAAAAAAAGAATCTTTAGTGGAATATGAAAAAGGGAACTAGAAAGAATGGAAGAAGAAAGAAAAAAACCAGATGATTTACAAAATCTGATTTTTCAGATGTCACAAGAATTTAAAGAACTTGAAAAAAAGGAGTATATTGGTTTTTGCGCATTTTGTACCATGGGGGTTGAACGTGTTGAAATGGTCTATAAGAATAATCTTCTATTCCATTCCAATTGTTTTGACCAGCAAGGTAAGAATTTTCCTGCAGTAGACCAAGAAATTCTTTATCAAACATCAAACGCAAAAGTCCAATTAGTTTTATTAAAAAATTTGAAGGTTAGAACAATGGGGACTTCAAATCCAGATAATGCCAAACCAAAAACAAAAACAAAGAAAAAATCCAAAGGAAAAACAAAAAAACGACGACCTAAAAGACGAGTAACTAAAAGAAAAAGAACTGCTACGAAGCGAAGAACCTCTAAAAGAAAACCTTCAAAGAAAAGGCGAGTTACAAAAAGAGGAACCGCGTCTAAAAGAAAAAAAACTACCCGTAAAACAAAAAGAAGAGCGCCAAGAAGGACTAAGAGAAAAGCTAGAAGAAGAAGGTAGTCTTAGTCAAATTTTTGATTGGGAATCTTTAAAGAATTTATGACCGTTTTTAATCACAATTATGATGCAAAAATCAAAGTTAGAGTTTTACAGAGCATGTTCTGAAATTTCTCAAAATCTACTAATTATACCGAAACCTAACAAAAGCGAAGTTAAAAAAGAAATCAAAAAAATCTGTTCTAAATATTCACTTGAGCGTATTCCAAGAAATTATGAGATATTATCAAAGGTTACAGGTGATGATTATACAAAATTACAAAACGTCTTACTACGAAAACCTGTAAAAACAGCATCAGGAGTTGCAGTTATTGCACTTATGCCTAAACCATTTGCATGTCCACATGGTAGATGTACATATTGTCCCGGAGGCATTGAAATCAATACACCTAACAGCTATACAGGACATGAACCGGTTACTATCAATGCAATAGAAAGCCAATATGATGCAAAAAAGCAAATTGCCTCAAAGCTTGAAAAATTATTTTCGTATGGACATGATTTATCAAAAATGGAACTCGTTATTGTTGGTGGAACATTTTTGTTTATGCCAAAAGATTATCAAGAAAATTTTATCAAATCTTGTTATGATGCGCTAAATGGCTTTGATTCTCCGACATTAGAAAAAGCAAAGGCTGGCAATGAACATGCAGATATTCGAAACGTGGGATTCACAATTGAAACAAAACCTGACTATTGTAAACAAGAACATGTAGATTTGATGCTGCAATATGGAGTTACACGAGTAGAAATTGGAGTGCAAAGCCTGCACGAGCGAGTTTACAACATAGTAAACAGAGGGCATAATTTAGCAGATGTTGTTGAATCATTTCAAATTGCTAAAGATGCAGGCTACAAAATCGTTGCACATATGATGCCAGGATTACCCACCATGACTCCTGAAGATGACATTGAAGATTTTAAAATGCTTTTTGAGGATCCGCGTTTCAAACCAGATATGCTTAAAATTTATCCATCTTTGGTATTAGAAAATACCCCCTTGTATCAAGATTACAAAGAAGGCAAATACAAATCATATTCTGATCAAGAAATGATTAAAGTTTTAACTGAAATTAAAAAAAATGTTCCGTCTTGGGTTAGAATAATGAGAATACAACGAGAAATTTCTTCAAGCGAAATAATTTCAGGGCCTAAACCTGGTAATTTGCGTCAAATAATTCAAAAAAATCTGAAAAAGCAAAATCTTTCATGCAAATGCATTAGATGTAGAGAAGTAGGATTATCTAAGAAAAATGGTTTCACGACTTCATTGAGTTTAAAGCGTGAAGATTATTTTTCTTCAGGCGGAAAGGAGGTATTTTTGTCGCATATAGATGATGATTACTTACTCTATGGATTTTTGAGACTTCGACATCCAAGTAAAAAGGCACATAGAAATGAAATCTCCCAAGATGTTTGCATAGTTAGAGAATTACATATTTATGGTAAATCAGTAAAAATTGGTGAGAAGGATCAAAACTACGTACAGCATTCAGGTTTAGGTAAAAAATTAATGCGAGAAGCTGAAACAATTGCTAAAGAAGAATTTGATTCAAAAAAATTATTGGTAATTAGTGGAGTAGGAACTAGAGAATATTATCAAAAATTAGGATATTCCTTATCCGGACCATATATGGTAAAAAAGTTAGAATAGTGGCGGTAAATGTCTGAACAAAGAGTTATTGGCAAGGGGACATGGATTGACAAACTGGCTCATGAGTTGCTTGAAAGGGAAAAAACTCTTGGCCGTAGTACTGAGATGTTACGAGTAGAAAGTGGATTAGGTGCATCTGGTGTTCCACACATTGGAAGTTTAGGAGATGCAGTTCGTGCATATGGGGTAAAACTCGCTCTTGAAAATTTTGGCTACAAATCAGAGCTTATTGCATACTCTGATGATTTAGATGGTCTTCGAAAAATTCCAGAGGGATTTTCAGATTCCCTAAAAGAACATTTAGGCAAACGAGTATCAGCTATTCCAGATCCATTTGATTGCCATGATTCGTATGGTATGCATATGAGTAGTCTTTTGCTTGATGGACTAGATAAGCTAGAAATAAAATATGAGTTTAGAAGGGCTAAAGATACCTATGAAAAAGGATTACTTAAAGACCAAATCCATACAATTCTTCTAAACAGTAAAAAAATTGGAGAAAAGATATCAGATCTTACAGGACAAGAAAAATTTCAACAGTATCTGCCCTATTTCCCCGTTTGTAAAAACTGTGATAAGCTATACACTACAGAGGCTTACGAATATGTAGCAGATGAAAAGAAGATAAAATATCGCTGCAAAGATTCTACCATTGGTTCTCAAGTCATTGATGGTTGTGGACATGAAGACGAGTCAGATATCACAAAAGATCTTGGTAAGCTTGCATGGAAGGTAGAGTTTGCTGCTAGATGGCAAGCCTTCGATATTCGCTTTGAAGCATATGGAAAAGATATTATGGATTCTGTAAAAGTAAATGACTGGGTTTCGGACGAGATATTAAAATTTCCTCATCCTCATCATGTAAAGTATGAAATGTTCTTAGATAAAGGTGGGAAAAAAATTTCCAAATCCTTAGGGAATGTTGTAACCTCTCAAGAGTGGTTAAAATATGCAAGTCCTAAAAGCATTCTTCTTTTACTTTACAAAAGAATTACAGGAGCTCGCGAGCTAGGATTTGAGGATATACCTTCTTTAATGGATGAATATAATGAACTGGAAAACATTTTCTTTGGAAAAATCAAGGTAGATAATCCAGCAAAGGCTTCAAAGCTTAAAGGGCTTTATGAATATGTCAACTTACTAAATCCTTCAAAAAATCCCAGTCCACATGTTAGTTATAGACTATTAATTGAACTATCAAAAATTTTCAAAGAAAATAGAACAGAATTAGTTATGAAAAAGCTCATTGATTATGGGGTTCTTAAAAATCCTGAACCTAAAACTGAGGAATTAATTACAATGGCTGGAAATTATGCAGACAAATTCGATCAGCGAGAAAAAATGGATATTCAAATTGATGAATTAACAAAAAAAGCATTAAAGGAGCTCTCAGAAATCTTAGGATCAAAAGATGAACCAGAAGACCTACAAAATGTAATCTATCAAATTGCAAAGAAAAACAATGTACAGCCTAAGGATTTTTTCAAAATACTATACCAAATCATTCTTTCAACTACTAGAGG
>JACZUQ010000002.1:0-35133 GCA_022573065.1 Nitrososphaerota archaeon | reverse complement strand
AGTCTTAGGATCAAAAGATGAACCAGAAGACCTACAAAATGTAATCTATCAAATTGCAAAGAAAAACAATGTACAGCCTAAGGATTTTTTCAAAATACTATACCAAATCATTCTTTCAACTACTAGAGGACCAAAAATTGGACCGTTTATTGCAGATATTGGTAGGAAAAAAGTGGCCCAAATATTATCTAGTTACGTATAATGGAATGATTGTATTTTGGTCCATGATGAACACAATAGATCCAAAAAAGGTGGAAGTTTTTTCTTAGTTATTTTTGGAGCATTATTGCTAATAATTGCACCAACAATTTATCCAGGAGACCAAACTCTAGGAGTACTCTCGTTTGTATCAGGTTTTATCATTGGTGGGCTTGGATTCTATATTCGGTTTATAAAAAAAACTAGTAGAAATTAAACGAAATATTCATGTTACAGAACTAAAGATCTAAAGTATGGGTCTCTTTAATCGCTTTAAAAAAACTGAGGAAAAAACAATATCTGAAGCGCCTCCAGTAAAAAAACCTGAAGAGATCGAAAAAGAACGACTACTAAATGAACTTGATAATCTAAAAAAAGAAGTAAGGGGAAAAACAGAATCTTTTGATTCAATTTCCAATAAACTAGAAAAAGTGAAAGCAGAATATGATTCCGTTATTACAAAAGTAATGTCAGCAAAACGAGAAGTTAAAGAAAAGCAAACAGAGTATGCATCATTAAAAAGTGAATTTGATGAAATCCCATCAAAGATAGACACTGCAAAAACCCAACTTGAAACTCTCAAAAAACAACATGATGAAATAAAATCAGATTTAGACAAATATGAAAAATCAAAAATAGAATTAAATTCAATTAGAATTGAAATAGAAAAATCAAAAACAGAACAAAAAGAAATTCGATTAAAACTTGAGAAAGATAAAGAAAAATTCTCAGAGATGTTAAAACTTGAAATAGATTATGAGGAAATTAAAGCAAAAATTGTAACTGCAAAAAAAGAGCTTGAATTTACTGAATCACAAATTTATGCTTCTAATAATCGCGATGCTCCAAAAAGCATTATTGAGGCTGCTAGCACTATGATGGCCTCATTGAACTCTCAACTTCGTAAAACACAACAAGAACTCGAAATTGTTAAGAAAACTTTAGAATTAGAACGAAATGCAAATAAAAAATCAGAATAGTTTTCGTACTTTAGCTTGAAAGATAATAGTCTTTCCAACGCTTTTTAATTTCATCTTCAGTGTAGCCTAAATCGTACAATGGAGATGTAACACCTTTAACACTTGCAACTTTAATCAAAACAACTCTTCCAATTTTACTTTTAATTCCCATAGTTTTATAGTGAGATATTATTTTGTCATACTCTAATCCAGATCCCAAAATTGTTCCTGTTCCTTTGAATCTATAACCTTTTCTAGTAATTGGATCAACGACATTAATTTCCAATGTTGGATTTTTTTCAAGATTCGCCATAGTTTTTGGGGATTTAATATCTGCAAAAACTAAATGTTCGTCATTCCATACAGAAATTGTTCCTTTAGGTGAAAGGTTTGGAGTATTATCAGGAGAAACGGTAGCTACATATCCTAGTTTTTGTTGTTCGATAAAGTTCTTTATTTCATTTGTGATTAAACCCATTATTTGGTTTTTAGATTCCTAGTTTATAGTAGTTTTCTTATTAGTTCTTTTTTGATATACAAAAATTCTTGTTCAGAAATCATTCCATTTTCTTTTAGGGTAGCTAACTTTACAATTTCATCAATTATTGATGTTTTTTTAGAAGATGTGTTTTGAGAAATCTCATTAGGATTTTGAGGAGCATCGATTGTATTTTGTGAAAATACTTCATGACTTTTTTCTTCGCCAGATACAGAATCAATTTGTAGAGAAGTGTCTGTAGAATTAGATTCTTCAAGAAAAACTTTCTCAGAACATCCAACAATCTGGGTATGCTGAATTAATTCCTCACCTGCATATTCTATTGGAACACCCTTCGTAGTGCAAAACCCACACATATCACAGACTACTCTAAATTTACCTTTTGAAATATTGGGATTGGCGCCTGAATTTTTTCGAATAAATTCAGTATATCGAGTTTTAATGCACTGATGACTTTCAGTTGATTTGTGTTCTTCACAAAATTTGAATCCACAAAAAGTACACATTAAAGGTGAGCTCAAGCCTTCGCCACAGAATAGGCAAAGGTTTGCTAGAGAATTTTGTGAGAGATTCATGCTTTATGTATAATTTTGCCTTTTTTTGTTAAAAAGCAGTAGCTTTTTTTTCAGAATAAACAGGAATTATATCAAAATCCTATCGCATAATATCCACTAAAAATCCATACAAAAAGAAAAACGCAGCTCCTCCTCCTAAAATTCCTATCCAAATTGCTATGTTTTGTTTTTTACCCATTAATTGAAAAAAATGTATCGAGTAATTGAATGTACTTGATAAAATTACATTTACTAATTTGATGCTGTAAACTTAACATTAAGTTAAAGGAATCTTTGGTATGTCACTTTTAAAAAAAATTGTAAATATTTTTACATTTATTGCAAGTGGCATTATAGCCATAGCAGTTGGTTTTTTTATGCTTAGAGGAACTATGCGAATGTGGGATAGAAATAAAGCAAAAAGTAATGATTCTGATAAGGAAAATTCCCAAGAATCTTAAAAAAACTATCTAATCACACGGTTGCCTAAAATAGGAGTACAATGTATTTACTATATGGTTGGACCTAAAGATGGAGGTTTTGGTTTTGATCAATCAAAAAAATATTCTACCATTGATAATTTAGAGAAAGTTTGTGTTCAATGTCAGGCTGGTCAACATAAGAAATGTTTGGCAAAATCTAAACAACAGCCAAGTTGTGATTGTGAATACTGTATCATTTATGGATAAATAATAAAAAATAAAAATTTTTTTGTTTGTAATTTACTAAGTAATTGTTTTATGAGTACCATCACACATTGGTCTGTTTTTAGATTGTTGACATCCACATGCATGAATAGTTGTATCTATATCATAGGTTACAACTTGTGGAGAAATTCCTGTTCCTTTATGAGAATCATCACAATAAGGACCATTTTTTGAATTACCACACATGCAAAAAGCTATAGTCTCGCCAGATTTTACATTAATTTCAAATGGTTTGTTTTGCCAACCAGCCATTATACTTTACCCTTTTGCCCGGTAGTTATATCATATGTTTCATCAATTGGAGAAACAAAGATCTTTCCATCTCCTTTAGCACCCGTATGAACTGAATTTATTACTGCTTTTACAATTGCGTCAACCTTAGAGTCATCAACAATTGTCGTAATAGTATCTGTTCTACTGTATTCAGCAACATATCTTGCAGTACCTTTGGCACCAGTAAAAATAGGTCTGGAACCAGCACCTTTTCCACGAGACTCTGAAATTGTAACACCACTAGCACCTGCCTTGATAATTGCCTCACAAACTGCTTTTCTTTTTAGATTTGGAACCATGGCGTCTATTCGTTTCATGGATTTTTTTAGTATAGGGGATTAAAAACTGTTCTTACTTCCTTTTATTTTTGGCAGGAAACTAGAATATAATCAATAATTTTTTTCTCAGAAACTTGTTTCATTTTATTAAGAGATTTGAACAAAATTTTTTCTACATAAGCTGGATAATATTGTAGTATTTTATTTTTGATATATTCTCTATTTTCAATATAATATTTGGCTAATGGCTCGTAAACATTTGAACCAATTTTTTGCAGATCAATGTTTCTGAATCGTTCTTGTTTTAGATTTGAGTTAACAAACTCAGTACTATAATGTTCAGATGGCCAAGTAATAGACAAAGAACCTAATTTTATCATTGATGCATAATGATTTTCAGCCATAACAGGAATAGCTAGAGCAAGTATTCCATTTTTCTTGAGAATTCTATATGATTCTGAGATAAAATTTTTCAATGGTTTAAAATGTTGAGCAGATTCTAATGCTAATACACGTTCTACTGATTCTTTTTCAAAAGGCAAAGTAGTAGCAGTAGCATTTAAAAAATTAAAATTTTCATTAATATTATCTGTTTTAATTGATTTATTCACATTTTTAATTGAATCGTGTAATTGTGTAAAGTTAATGTTAACACACGATAATTTTACTGGAGAGTATTCCAAAGACCATTGAATAGCAGGAGAGCTAAAACCGCTTCCAACATCAACAATATTTTGTTCAGATGATAAAAGTGCCTTTTTTCCAAAAATAGTACACATTTTTTTTTGTGCATCAAGTGGAGTTCTAGTTTTATCATCCCAATAACCAAAATTTAACATATCAGCTCCAGTTGCTAATCGCATCAAATCAGAGAGTGAATCATAAAGGTTGACTACATCTTTTTCTTTTCGTCTGAATGTCCACAAAAAAAGCTCAAGAGGATTAATTTTTTTCATAGTTCACTTATGGATAAAATTGTTTAGATAAAACAGCTTGGTCAAGTTAAAATTTTTTCTTTATTACAGCAAATAATGCCTTTGGTAATGGATTTAGAGTTCCATGGTAAACAGTGTCTTTGATGTTTTCTACCTCAAAATCAGCAGAAAAGACTTGATTGAGTTCAGATTTTGAGAGTTTGTGAGGGCCTTTTTCTTCAGGTAAATCTTTTTCTTCAATACTCATACATTTCAAGAATAAAATACCATTTTTTTTTAAAATTCTTTTGATTTGAGTAACATATGTTGGTCTTTGTTTAATATCAAAAACATGAAAACAGCCTCTATCTAAAATAAAATCAAATTCATTTTCATGTAATTTAGAATTAAGAAAATCATCTGTTACAAAATTAACTTCTTTTGAAAGTTTTTTTGCTTTTTCAATAGCGTTAACAGATAAATCAGAACCAGTGGTTTCAAATCCTAAATTAGATAATTGTATGGCTTGTGTCCCAGGACCTGTACCAAGATCAAGGAATTTACCTCCAGATAGATTACGTGATTTTATTTCATTTTCTAGATCAGGATCTAAATTATTTTCATACCATGGCATATCTTCAACATTATTTTCTTTGTAGTAGGTATCCCAGTCAGGAAATTCTTTTTTATTATCCATCAAAGTCATTTAAATCACTAAGAAAATCCTCGATTAATTGTTTTGCTTGATTCTAAAAGTTGTATTCTTTCCATAGATTTAATGACTTTGTCAATTAAATCACGATCATGTCTTAGAGATGTTATAGATATCGTTTAAAAAATAATTTTAGTGGGTATGTTTCTATTTTTTAAAATAAGAATTATCAATTAGATATTAGAAAACTAAGTTTCTTCTATGATTTGTTTCATAGATAACATAATTTTTTCAATTTCTTTCATTCGTTCATCAAACGTTTGATCACTTATACTATTAGGTTTGATGATGGTGGTAATCACTTCTGAATTATCTCCTTTAGAAACTATCCTCATTGGCACGTCCCATTGCGCTTCATCATCAATGAATTGATGATCTAAAATACCAAGTTGCCTATTTTCGTGGAACTTTAGTTTAGCTGGACCCCAAGGGGAAGTAAATGTCCACCATCCATCATCATGTTTTATAGCATCTGGCATCAGTTTTGGAGGGCTGTTTAAAATTGCATCAAATGCTTCAGCGGTTTTACGATTTACAGTAAATGTGATCGTCCTAGATTTGCTAGTCACCGATTAATTTGAAACTGATTATTAAAAAGTCTATAGTAGAAATTCTAAGTTTTTTCCTTCCTAATACTCATTTTTAGAAAATTGTATTTATGAAAAATAAAAAGGGAGGTGTATGATCATGCTCTTTTTGCACGCGATAAAGCTTGTCTAAATGCAGCCTTTCTCTTGCCAGCAGATCTTTCTGCTATTCGAAGTGCTCGCTTTGCGCTTTTTACTTTGTTGTTAGCTCTTTTTAGTTCGCTTTTTCTTTTGTTTGCAACAACTCGTGCACGTCTTGCAGCTTTTCCACCTGAGCTCTTTCCTCCGGTTCTTCGTCTAGATCTTCCGGCAGAGCTTCGTCTAGATCTTCCGCCAGATCTTCGTGAACCTCTTCTTCTTGATGCCATACTACCGCCAACTAGTTTATGAATTAAAATAGTATTTGTGTAAATTTTTAGAGTTTATACAAACAAGTTTATTTTAAAAAAAATGAAAATCCTACAAGTTGATAGTAAAGTTAATAAGAATTAATTTAAAAAATTTGCAAACTTATTGTTAAACTTGAAAATCACTAGCAGAGTTAATTACTTTGAAAGTGTTAAAGATAATATGAATACAGCTCCAATTTGGAATAAAAATATCTGTTCTGATTGTAGACGTGTTAAATGTCAAAAAGGTTGTAATTGTGATTGCCATTTAATGCGAGATAGGCCATATTAGGGATTAAATGGATCTTATACAATATTGAACTATTTCTGGGACCATATTGGTTTTATAAAAAAAGAAAAATAGTGAGTATTAAACTTGAAAGATAATTGAATTTAAATTACTTTAAACAAAATTAACTCAAAATCTTTTACTTCTATGTTTTGGTAAACATTCTCGGCAATAAACTGGTCTACCTTCTTTTGGTTGAAAAGGTACTTCTGAATCTTTGCCACAATCAGCACATACACATGGGTACATTTTTCGTTCTTCTGACATAATGGACCCTAAATTTGCTATTATAAGAACTAACGGATAAAATCAATTCAAAAGATTTCACATTGTCACGAAGGGTTCCAGATCAATGAAATACTATTTCTGAGCCTCAGTTCTAAAGTCGACTTTGTTTGAACCGTTTTCTTTGAACAATAAGATAAACGTAAATCATCTCATAGATTTTTTCCTCAACTGACAGTCCATATTCGTTTGATATTTTCAAAAAGTCGTGATAGTCCTTTCCGTTTAATTTTATGATAATTTCTCGCAACGTTTTTCCTCCTGCAGATAAAGTCTATTCTCTTTTGATTTTTAATTAAAGGTTATAGTAGAATCAATCAGATCCATTATACTTGTGATGTTTTTTAAGAAAACATGGTTATCTGTTTAATTCCTTATTGTAATGCAGAAGCCTACATCCTCATAGCCATGTATTATTTTGCGAGTAAATATTCAAAAAAACCATCTTGCAGAATGTTTTTTCGAATGTGTGAAAAGCATGCTAGAACAATTTCAGGAAAAGAAACGGTTGTAAAAATACAGATTCTTAACTAATTCTGTAAATCTACATATTGAAACCATAAATTGTACTTTATAAAAGCGGGCCCGAAGGGATTCGAACCCCCGACCTAACGCTCCGCAAGCGTTCGCACTATCCATGCTATGCAACGAGCCCTATGATTTAGAAAAATTTGCCTTTAATGTGGTTTCCGTATAACGATCTCTCAATTGAAGTTTTTCATGTTTAGTAGTTTCTAACAAAATTTGCTTCTTAGTCTTTTGATTAATGTAGATTAGGTTTGTGAAGGATGCTCTTCTACCCATTTGACAATGTTTAGTACATCCTTAATGTATTCAGGTTTGTCTCCTTCAACACTCAAAAAAAGCATATGATTATTTTTGAGTGGAACGGTTATTCTCTTGATTTTTTCGTATCCAACAATTGCAAATTTTCCTTTTCCAATCTTTGCAGAAAGCTCATCACGTTGTTTCCATGTGCTTATTGCTCTTTTTAGAGATGCCTTTGTTTCTTCAAGTGAAAGAACGTTGTTGCTATTGTTTCGGTAACTATTCCATAGAATTACTCCGTTAGGGTCACAGATTGCTGCATATCTTACGTATGGATTGGCCTCCATCATCATACTTACAAGTTTACCTTCATCATTCATTTCTTGTGACATGTCAAATAATGATACGTGGTTTTGAAACATAAATGTATCCTAAAATTAATTCATAAAAAATGGAAAATATAAAAAATTATGCTTCAGTTTCTGCCTTTTTTACAAAGACATAGTTCATGATTAGGCCTGCAATTATTCCACCAATTATTGGTCCCACCCAATACACCCAATGGAACTCCCAAAAACCTGATGCTAATGCAGGGCCAAAAGTTCTTGCAGGATTCATTGACGCTCCAGTTAAAGGAACGCCTACTATGTGTAACAAAAAGACCATTCCTCCAATTGAGATTCCCTGAATTCCAGCCGCTGCTTTTTTGTGTACAGCAGTCATGAAAATGACTGTAACTAAGAAGAATGTGAAAATAGCTTCTAATCCTACTGCAGATGTTGCACTTGAATTAATTAATTCACCAGGTGCTTGGGTTCCAAAGTTAACTGCTGCACCAAGTTCCGGTAAAACTGCTTTGAGTGTAAAGGCAGCTGCAACTGCTCCAACTAATTGAAGAACTATGTATCCTATGCCATCTGCAATTCCAATTTTTCTAGTTATTATCATAGGAATTGTAACTGCAGGGTTGATGTGGGCACCAGATACATGACCGAATGCGTAAACCATTAAACCAATGGCAGAACCGTGTGCAAATGAAATCATCAAGATTGCTTCGGTGGAAAGACCATCACCAAAGGCAACTACAGATAACATTACTGAAAGTGGTCCGAAGAAAACAAGACAATAAGTTGCAATACCTTCTGCAAACCAATTTCTTGGATTAACCATCAGTCAAAAAACACTTCAAATGTCATATAAAAGATTCGAATGGTTTATGTTAATTCCCAAATCCAAATTTGGATCTCCAACTTTTTTCTGATCCATTGCGTTTTTTTGCTCCAACAGTATCAAGATAGTCATAGGTTATGTCTTCTCCTCCGTACCCAATCATTTCAGATTTTTTAAGATCTTGTAAACAAAACTCTTTTCCGTTTTCTAATTGCAGTATGGCATCATCGCTAATATCAAAACCAGATCCTTTATCATGGAATTTTATTTTACCGCCTTTCATTAATTTAATTTCAACATCATGGGTAACTTTGTTTCCTAAAATTGAAATGTCACGCCCTTTTATTTTGACATTGTCTTCAAGATTAATTACCATAATTGTATCAGCTTCAAGTTTTACTGTATTTCTAATAAAACCTCCAACGATTTTCCCATTAGGGGCAATTAGCTCAGTAAAATGTTCCTTTGTGAAAAACAAGCCAACTTTACCAGATGGATCTGGAAGAATCTCTTTTTTTCCATAAACATCACCAACTATAATATCTCCATTATCTACAAGAATTTTTGCGCCATGTTCTATCAAGTATCCGTTTTCAAGTGGATCAATTAAAGAAAATTTTCCATCTTTAACATGAATTACAGTTTTTTCTTCAGTATTTTCAGAAAAGTATGGGCTGGTCATACTGCCCCACATAATTATCGAGTGATCATAGCTTAGATTTCCTGCCCAATACTTGCCCTTAATTGACAATGCCTTAGTGGCTTTTCGTTCAAACTCTAGCTGACCTAGCTTTTTTGACCCAAAAAGCCGAACTCCAGTTGCATCAATTCTATTCAAGGCAGCAACCCATTCTTGAGCACGGACAACTTCTTTTGCAACATCACGCGATAAGATAAGATTTCGTTTTCTTTTTTCTTCTTCAGAATCGCCAGAATAAAATCTAGATTTTTTTGTCTTTTCTTCAGGAGAATCTGGAAATTTTTTTCCAAGCTTAAGATCATCAAATGCTTGTTTAATTTTTTTAAATAGTTCATCATTCCCACCCCTGTCAGAGTGATGTTCAAGCACTAACTTTCGAAAGGAATCTCTAATTTCGCTTTTTGTTGCTTCGTTCCGAATTCCTAATATTTCATAATTGCTTTGTACCAATACTTCACCTTCTATCTTTCAGTTAAAATTTGATGCGGTTAGAGTAATAAAAAATAATTAATTAGGGAAATTCTCTATTTGAAAGCATGGTAAAAGAAGGAGACATGGTTCCAAAATTTGAACTACTAGATTCAAATGGAAATAAAGTAAAATCAGCTGATTTTAAGGGCAAAAAACATGTAATCTACTTTTATCCAAAAGATTTCACCCCTGGTTGCACTATTGAGGCCGATGAGTTTTCAAAAAATTATAACAAATTCAAAAAAGCCGGAATTGACATTGTTGGAATAAGCAAAGACGATGTAGACTCTCACAAAAATTTTTGTGAAAAAATGAAGATTCCTTTTGTTTTACTTTCAGATACAAAAACAGAGGTCGCAAAAAAATTTGGAGTATGGGGGAAAAAGAAGTTTATGGGAAGAGAGTACATGGGAGTATTTCGAAGTACTTTTTTGGTAAATGAGAAAGGAAAAATTTTCAAAGCATATCCTAAGGTAAAGGCTGCAGGTCATGCAGACGAAGTTCTAGAAGTTTTTACAAATTAACTTTAAAAAATAATTAAAAGAAAAGAAGGTTTTAGGGTTAGAATCCTTTTGGTAGTGAACCATGAGTTGAACCACCAGAGCTAGATGAACCTGAGTCTGTGCGTTTTTTTGATGCCAATTCTTCAGCAGCTGCTTGCAACTCTCGAGCTTCGACTTGTTGTTGATCTAATCTTGCCAAGTAATCTTTCTCATAGTCTTCAAGTGATTGTTTTTTGGAACTACCGCCTCCTGATGAACCAGTTTCCTTTGGAAGGGCACTATCTTCCTTTGGTGGGGGTGGTGGAGGGGCTTGAGCTTGTGTTTGAGCTGCTCCATGTCCAAGATTAACTCCATAGCCTGTAAAGCTTGTTTCAGGTGGATGATATGCTAGTCTTTGTTTTGTTGCAAAGTACCTATTTGATGGTGCAGTGTAACCTGTAATCTTTGATTTTTGAAGTGTCCAACTAGTTGTTGGTACTTCTCCACCTACATCTGGATGTCGTCTTGCCCAAGCTCGTGCATTTTCAGGAGAATAGCCAGTTGTTATTGCTTTTTGTAAATTCCAGTTTCCCGTTGGAACCTTTTCGATGATTGTATCAAGGGTTACTGGTGGCGCGGCTTCAGTTTGTGCAGATGGCTTTGGTGCTTCAGCTGGTTTTGCTGTTTCAGCTGGTTTTGCTGTTTCAGCTGGTTTTGCTGTTTCAGCTGGTTTTGCTGTTTCAGCTGGTTTTGCTGTTTCAGCTGGTTTTGCTGTTTCAGCTGGTTTTGGTGGTGGAGGTGGTGCTGACTGTGCTTGTCCCGAAGGCTTTTGATCTACTTGGGTTGAAAGTTTAGATAGCTTAGCCTCTAATTGTGCAATTTTAGATTCAAGATCTTTTTTAGTTTTAGTTTTAGTTTTAGTTTTAGTTTTAGTTTTAGTAGATTTACGCTTAGTAGCCAATGTTGTGAATACATAAGGTGTGCTTTATTTACATTTTGTTTAGATTCAAACGTCAGATTAACTGAATTTCATTAATCATCCAATTTTTTTCCTAATCAGACCAAGTTTTATAAATATTGAAGGACAGGTCTAAGTATTGGACGATTTTGAAAAAGAGTATCCAGGATTTGATTGGAAAAATACTCCTGCCTACAAACATCCTGGAGGACGAAAATGTCCATGTCCAAAACATGAATACATTAGAGAGCAAATCAATTTTACAAAACAAGTAAACCAAAAGGGAAATGAACCAAGCAAAGTAACTCTGAAATTTTGTCCAGAACATTACAAGGTATATCTTGATGAAGTTATTCCTGCCATGCCATTAAAATACAAATTACTAACTAAGATCGCATTAAAGCTTGGAGCTATACAAATTCATCAATTAACTCATATGCAATCTGACATGTGTTTTTACTGCAAGTTTGGTTCAGGTGGTCATGAAAGAAAAAACGAGCTGCCTCCAGTAGATTAAATTTTAAAAAATAAGTTCTCTAAGTTGGTCCAATCAAAATTTTAGGTTTGTTTGGAGTATCATGATGGCAGTTCTTTCCACATAATGGACATTTTTTTCTATCCAAAAAGATGCACTGGCAAATATGTGAAACTAGATAACTTTCAGCAGTTTTTGTAAAGTCTCCAGTTCCATTACAAAATGGGCATTCAGAGCCAAGTAGCTTAATTGTTCCATTTCCCTTACAGATAGGACATTTATCTTCGACCACAATCAAAAACCTGTTACTTTGAATTAAAATCCATTTGTTAATAATTTTCCAAAAAAATGCGTTATATGACAAATCTAGTTAAGCTTTATACTATCATCAAATCAGAATAGATGGGTGCCCATCGAGGACATTGGTCAATTTATTAAAGAACTAGAAAATGCAGGCGAGCTCAAACGAGTTAAGACTCAAGTAGATGTAAACTTAGAGATTGCAGAAATTTTGAAAAGAATAATGTATGCAAATGGACCTGCAGTTTTGTTTGAAGATGTAAAAGGTTACGATATGCCAGTTTTAGGTAACGCTTTTGGTTCAATAAAAAGACTCGAGATTGGTCTACAGACATCTGATTTTACAGAGATAGGTCAACGAATTGTAGATATGACAAAGATGGAAATACCGTCTGGTTTTTTAAATAAAATAAAAAAACTTCCAGAACTTTCAAAGATGGGTGAGATATTTCCTAAACTTGAAAACAGTGGACCAGTAACTGAAGTGATAAATGATTCTCCATCATTTGATAAAATTCCAATTCTAAAAACTTGGCCAAAAGACGCAGGAAAATTTATCACATTTGGTCTTGTTGCAACTAAACATCCTGAAACAGGAGTTAGGAACTTAGGCGTATACAGGATGCAAATTTTAGATGCGACTCATGCATTAATGCATTGGCAAAAACACAAGCGTGGTGCACATCATCATGATATTGCAAAAGAAAAAGGTAAAAAAATTGAAGTGGCAATAATTATTGGAGGAGATCCTGCCACAGTTTTTTCAGCTGTTGCCCCTGTTCCTGAAGGACTTGACAAATATCTCTTTGCAGGAATTTCAAGAAAGAAAGGAATCAAAATTGTAAAATGCAAGACAATTGACCTTGAGGTACCAGCAAATGCAGAAATGGTTCTTGAAGGATACGTTGATCCCACGGACATAAGAGATGAAGGACCGTTTGGTGATCATACTGGATACTATACTCCAAAGGAACCTTATCCTACATTTACGCTGACTGGAATTATGCAACGAAAAAAACCAATCTACCTTACTACGATAGTTGGTAAACCAATACTTGAGGATTCATTTATTGGGAAAGTTATTGAGCGTTCGTTTTTGCCATTAATCCGAATGTTTCAACCAGAGGTAGTTGATTTTGCAATGCCTGCTGCTGGATGGTTTCAAGGAATTGCTATCATATCAATAAAAAAAATGTATCCAGGACAAGCAAAAAAGGTCATGATGGGACTATGGGGATTAGGACAGCTTGCCTTAACAAAAATCTTCGTTGTAGTAGATGCTGATGTGAACGTTCATGATATGAACGATGTAATTTGGGCAGTTACTACAAGAGCTGATGCGGCAAGAGACACAATAATTATTGATAATACACCAACAGATACTTTGGATCCTGCATCTTCTCGAGTGAATTTAGGCTCAAAACTTGGAATTGATGCAACACAAAAAACCAAAGAGGAAGGTTACGAGCGAGAAATTCAAGAGCTAGTAAAAACAGATGACGCTACAAAAGAGCTTGTAGATTCAAAGTGGTCCAAATATGGACTTTAATGCATGCAAACTGTATTGTAAAAATTATCTCGTTCTTCTACCTGATAGCCGATTTGTTGAATAGCATCAATAATTTTTTTATCAGTTAATTCAGTGGATCTTGAACCTGTGCAAGATACAACTTCTTCTCCAATTAAAGTTCCACCAAAATCATCTGCACCATATTGTAATGCAATCTGAGCCATACCAACTCCATTAGTTAGCCAAGAAGATTGTATGTGAGGAATAAATCCATCTAAAACAAGTCGAGATATTGCAATCATTTTCAATAGCTGTGTACCGCCTGCACCATAACGAACAGTGTTTTCTTTTTGTAAAAGAGTATTATTTGGCTCAAAACTCCATGGAATAAAGGCCATAAATCCATGCGTTTTTTCTTGGAGTTGAACAATTTTTTCAAAATGTTCGGCAATGTCACTTGTTGATTCGACAGAACCATACATCATTGTGGCAGAAGCTGGCAATCCAAGCTCATGAGCCTCACGCATTATTCGGATCCATTCATCACTTGTAATTTTTTTAGGACTAATGATGTCTTTAACAGAATCAACTAAAATTTCTGCTCCTGCACCTGGAATTGATTGTAAGCCTGAATCTTTTAGTCTAGATAAAATTTCTTTTGTAGATGATTTTTCAACACGAGCTATCATATCTATTTCAGAAGTAGAAAGTCCATGTACTCCAATTTTTGGGTATTTTGATCTAATCATTCTAAACGCTTCTTCATAATACTCTACACCAAGATCTGGGTTGTGTCCACCCTGAATGAGTACCTGTCTAATTTTGTATAATTCCCATGCAGTTTTTACTCTGGCTTCTATGTTTTCAAGAGACAAAGTATATGATTCATCATCACCTGGTGGTCTATAAAATGCACAAAACTTACAGTCGGTTATACAAACATTAGTGTAATTTAGAATAATGTTATTTACAAATGAGGCCTTTTTCCCAAAACGCTTTCTGGTAAGATGGCCTGCTGTAAGACCCATAAGATGAATTTCGTTTGATTCAAGCAATCTTAAACAATCATCATACTCAGGCCTTTTTCCATCAAGAGCATTTTCAAGAATGTCACTTATTTCGCTTGAATGAATCTGTTCAATAATTTGGCTCAATTGACTTGATTTTTGTGCTTGTAAATTGATATTTAATCCTTGAGTGCATGAAAATTCTAAATGAGATCAGTTGATTTGATTTTGTTTTAATCAAGAGTCACGTTATTTTTAAGTAAGGTACAAAAAGATATTCTTCATGGTTTCTGGACATGAAATTAGATTAAACCGAATTCTTCGCAAGGGAAAAATGCTTTGCATTCCAATGGATCATGGAATATCAGATGGCCCTATAGAAGGTCTTGAGGATCCACATTCGGTCATATACAAATGTGAACATCACGGATTAACGAGTGTAATTATTAATAAAGGAATTTTAAAAACACTTCCAAAACCAACGAGGATTGGAATTTTAGTACATTTTTCTGGAAGCACATCGCTTTCGTCATTTCCTAACAGAAAGATGCTAATAGGTTCTGTTGAAGAAGCAATTAGATTAGGGGCAGATGGAGTATCTCTTCACATAAACATTGGCGGCAAGGAAGAACCAGAAATGTTAGAACAGTTGGGAAAAACCTCTGAACAATGTCACAAATGGAATATGCCACTTTTAGCAATGATGTATCCAAGAGGAGAAAAGATCAAAGACCCACATGATCCTGAAATTGTTGCACATGTAGCACGAATAGGAGCAGATTGTGGAGCAGATATTGTAAAGACAGTATACACAGGAGATGTTGATTCATTTTCAAAAGTAGTTAAAGGCACACCAGTTCCAATTGTGATTGCAGGAGGACCAAAAGCTAAAACTGATTTGGATGTACTTCAGATGACTGAAGATGCTATGAAGGCGGGAGCAAAAGGTGTAACATATGGAAGAAATATCTTTGGACATAAATCCCCTGAACAAATGGTTAGAGCACTAGCATCTATTATCTTCAATAAGGAAACAGCACAGGAAGCTTTAAAAAAAATTGATAAAAAATAGAGAACTCATAATTTCACCAAAGGTATCTATGCCTCAACTTGGCAAATTTTTACAACATCTTGAAAATGAGGGATTACACATAGTCTATGTTGATCCAAAAAAAATTTCTAAAATCAAAACAAAGCTTTCAACCATTTATCCATCAGCTAAAGCAAAATACGTAATTTTAGATAAAGAATCATCTGCTAAACCAAAAGGAAAGAAGGTTGGCAAAAAATTCAAAGTTTTATCAAATAAAGATATTGATAAAATCTTAGTTTCAGCAAAAAAAGGGTTAGATTTTGTCATTATTGAAGTAAAAGATTGGAAGATAATTCCACTAGAGAATATTATAGCTAAATTACATAAAATTCATACCAAGATATTTGCACTTGCAAGAAATCCGGAAGAAGTACGTAAGATGTTTTCGATTCTTGAGGTAGGAGTTGATGGAGTAATATTCAACACAGGTTCTATTAATCAAGTAAGAGAAGTCCTAGTTTATCTTGGAAGTAAAAGCTTTGAGTTACAACCTGCAAAAATTATTGAAATTAAAGAAGTAGGTGATGGAGAGAGGGTTTGTGTAGATACTGCATCAATGTTGCATAAAGGAGAAGGAATGTTGATAGGAAATAGATCAAACTTTATGTTTCTAGTTCATAATGAATCTGTTGGATCCTCATTTACATCTCCTAGACCATTTAGAGTAAATGCAGGTGCAGTTCATTGTTATACAATTGCTCCAGATGGTACAACAAACTATCTTTCAGAGATTGAAACAGGTTCTGAAGTTTTGGTGCTTGATTCAAAAGGAAAGGCGCGAAGAGTTACTGTAGGTCGCTCAAAAATTGAAAGGAGACCAATGCTAATGATCAAGGCACAAGCAGGTGATGAGGTAGGCGGAATAATTGCACAAGATGCAGAAACTATTCGTTTTATAAAACCAAATGGCCACTTAGTATCTGTTACACATCTCAAAAAAGGAGATTCTGTTCTGGTACATTCTACAGCAGCAACTGGTAGACATTTTGGAATGGAAGTTTCTGATGAATACATCTTAGAAAAATAAACATGGCTTTCAAAACGTGTGTTACAATAGCAGAAAAAACTCCAAAAAAATTTGATTTAATTTTAAAAAAAGCCCTAAAAAAATCAGATTATGCCGAATTAAGATTTGATTTTTTAAAACCCATAGAAATTCCAGAAGCACTTGAATTAGTCAAAAAAAAATTAGGAAAATGTGTATGCACGTTAAGACCATCTTCAGAAGGAGGAAAATTTCAAGGAACTGAAAAAGAAAGGATTTCTATTTTAAAATTAATTGCAGAGTATCGTCCATTTCTTTTGGATATTGAGTTTAATACATTAAGAAAAAATAAAAATCTTCATAATTATGTAAAAAAAACTAAAACTGAGATTTTGGTTTCTTGGCATGATTTTAAAAAAACTCCTAGTGTATCTTCTTTAAGAAAAATGAGCAGACAAATGCTCAAATTTTCAAAATTTATCAAAATTGTAACAAGTGCAAAAACGATTAATGATTCCTCTAACGTACTTTCACTTTACAACAATTCTCCAAAATCAAATCTAATTGCATTTGCAATGGGAGATAATGGAAGAATGTCCAGAATCCTTTGTCTTTACTTAGGTTCTCCATTTACTTATGTCTCACTTGGAAAACCAGTTGCGCCAGGACAATTCAGTTTAGAACAAGTAAAGAAACTTCTAAAAAAAACATAGCAAATCAAATCTGAAGTTTGGGTTTTAATTGATAGGTAAAATCTACTAAATCAATTAGCATTCCATTCTGAAAGAAATAGGACGATTTTAGTAAGTTCTTAAACAAAAATACGATTTGTTCGTTGTTTGTATGATAAAACAAACTAATTGCTTTAAACGAAAAATGGATAATAAAATTAGAGAAGAATTTGAAAAAGATTGGAGTATTACTCGCATTAGTTGTAATTTCTGGATTTGTTGCAGGCCAGGAAGCATTTGCATTTTCAGAGCCTCCAACAAAGGGCGAAAAACAATTTATGTCAATATTATTTTTAGCTGGATTTGTAGGAATTTATACAGGTATAATTTATGTGCGTAAATCTTCACAAATTAAACTAAAAATCAATCAACTATAGAATTTCCAGAAAAAATTGACTATACGAACTTTGCTTAAATGATATCAATAATCAAATACACTGTTTTTTAGGCTTATATCATTCATTAAATTGAAAAAACTAGATGATTAAAACATATGCTGTGATAGGAGATCCGATAGATCATACTTTATCTCCAAAC
This sequence comes from Nitrososphaerota archaeon, assembly GCA_022573065.1. Lineage (GTDB taxonomy): Archaea > Thermoproteota > Nitrososphaeria > Nitrososphaerales > Nitrosopumilaceae > CSP1-1. The sequence goes on along the minus strand of JACZUQ010000002.1, from coordinate 17,302 downwards.
ATTCACAATGCAGCATTTAGAGAACTTGGTCTTGATTGTACATACATTGGATACAGAATTCCAAAAGGTGAATTAGCAGCTGGAATTGAATCATTAAAAAAAATAAAGATTAGTGGATTTAATGTAACTATTCCTCACAAAGTAGAGATGATCAAATTTCTTGATAATGTTAGTGAAGAGTGCAGTTTAATCGGGGCAACAAACACGGTTTCAAATTTTGATGGAAAACTAAGTGGTTATAATACAGATATGGATGGATTTTTAGATCCGCTAAAAAGGCGAAATCTAAGCGTGAAAGATTCAAACGTATTGCTAATTGGGGCAGGAGGAGCTGCCAGAGCAATTACTGCAGGATTTGCTAAAGAAAAAGCCAAAAAAATAACAATTGCAAACAGAACATTACAAAATGCAAATGTACTTGCCCAATTTGCGCATAAAATTGGAATTGAAGCTAATGCAATAACATTAGATCAAGTGGGAGAATCTGCTTCAGAATATAATTTTATTGTAAATGCAACGTCTATTGGATTAAAAAATGAATCAAGTCCAATCTCAACAACAACTATCAATAAAAAAACTATTGTTTATGACATTGTGTATAAGCCAATTAATACAGATTTAATTAAAAAATCCAAAGAAAATGGAGCTACAATCGTTTATGGATATGAAATGCTTTTGGGTCAGGCAGTTATAGCCTTTAAAATATGGCATGAAATGGAAGCCCCTTATGATTCCATGAAAAAATCAATCTTAGGAGGGTTCTGATGACAGTGGTTGAAGCTACATTACATGGAGCAATTTCTATAGTAAGTGCTATTGCAACAGGAAAGGGTGCAACAATTGGCATATCATTAAAAACTAAGGCATTGATTAAGACTTCACCTGGGAATGGGATTTTTATTGAATCAAGAAATAAAACAATTAGTTCACGTCTAATTAACAAAGTTATTCAGAAGGTTATTCCAAAAAATGAACTTGAGAAAACGAAGATAAGAATTTCATTAGAATCAGAAATTCCTACTGGATATGGATTAAAGAGTTCAAGTGCAATTTCATCTGCAGTTGCTTTAGCATGTGCAAAAATATTTAGGCCAAAGTGGTCTGATAACCAAATTCTACTTGCAGGAGTAGATGCATCAATAGAAAGTAGAGTTAGTATCACAGGAGCTTATGACGATGCTTGTGGATGTTATTATGGAGGATACACAGTCACTGATAACTATAAAAGAAAAATTATCAAATCTGAGAAAGGTCCTAGTAATTTAATTTCTATAATTTTTATTCCAAAATCAAGAAAACGAGGTAATGTAAAAAATCTAAAGAATCTTAGTGCAATTTTTGAGCAAGCTTGGAACCTTGCTCGTAATTCAAATTATTGGAATGCCATGATACTAAATGGAATTGCGACCTCTACTATTCTCAATTCTGACCCAAAACTAATAACAGATTTAGTTGAAAAAGGGGCACTTGGGGCTTCAGTTTCAGGAAACGGTCCAGCAGTAGCAGCTATATGTAAAAAAGAAGATTCAGTAAATATAAAGAAGGTTTTTTCAAATCTTGTCGGAACAACAATAGTTTCTAAAATTAATAATAAAAAGGCTGAAGTTAATGAGTTGTAAAATAGAAAAATCCAAACTTTCTGGAAAAATATTTTGTCCATCAAATAAGAGCTATACTCACAGGGCGATTATGATAGCATCATTAATTGACGAAACAAGTAAAATAAAAAATGTTCTTCAATCAAGTGACACTTGTGCAACCATTGAAGCATGTAAAATCTTTGGGGCACAAATTAAAGAAAATGGAAATGACTTAGAAATCAAAGGAATTAAAGAGTTTAAGAACTTTAGTGCCAAAATTGATGCGCAAAATTCTGGTACAACGATAAGAATTGCAACAGCAATGGCTTCACTTTCAGAAGGAAAAACGGTCCTTACAGGTGATGATAGTCTAATACAAAGACCAATGCAACCATTACTTGATGCGTTAGAATCTCTAGGTGCAAAATGTTCCTCAACTGACGGAAAACCTCCAATTTCAGTTTCTGGGGTTATAGAAGGGGGGGAAGTAAACATACCAGGAAACATTTCAAGCCAATTTGTTACTGCACTTATGATAATTGCTCCAAGGATGCAAAAAGGTCTAGTATTGAACATCGAAGGAGATTTGGTATCAAAACCTTATCTTGACGCAACAATTAATGTAATGGAAAAATTTGGTGCAAAAGTTGATACCATTACTTCATACAAAAAATACCAGATTACTCCACAAAAGTATAAACCAGCTACAATAACAGTTCCTGCTGATTTTTCAAGTCTTGCCTTGCTACTTTCGTCTGCGGTATTACTTGGAGATGATTTAACATTTGAAATTACTAAGGGAGATCTACCCCAAGGAGATGAAAAGATAATAGATATTTTAAAAATTTTGGGAGTAGATGTAGTCATAAATAAAGAAACCGTCAATGTAAGATCTCCTGAACAGCTGAAAGGCGGTAAATTTGATTTAAAAAATACCCCAGACCTTCTGCCACCACTTGCAATATTAGCACTTAAAACATCAAAACCAATTGAGCTTTTCAACGTGAAACATGCAAGATACAAAGAAACAGATAGGATTGCGATTCTTTCACGAGAGCTGCAAAAGTTGGGAATAAAAGTTAAAGAAAAAGAAGATGGTATGATTTTAGAATCTCCAGAAAAACTACATGGAGCGAAATTGAATTCTGAAAATGATCATAGATTGTTTATGGCATTTTGTATTGCCGGTATGTTTGTTGGTGATTGTACAGTTACAAATCCTAAATCAATTTCTGTATCTTATCCTAATTTCATTTCGGATATGAATAACGTGGGTGGAAAAATAATATCTAATCTATAAGAATTATAAGCATCAATTAGTTAATCTCAATTATTGTCTGGAAGTTCTATCGGTCATAGATTAGTACTCACAAGTTTTGGAGAAAGTCATGGAAAATGTGTGGGTGGTGTTTTAGATGGATGTCCAGCTGGATTAGAGCTTGAAGAAAAAGATATTCAAAAAATGCTTGACTATAGAAGGCCTGGACAATCATTGGTTTCTACGCAAAGAAAGGAACTCGATAAGGTGGAGATTATCTCTGGAGTGTTTAGGGGATACACAACGGGTGCTCCCATTACAATGATAATTTGGAATAAGGATCATGATTCACGAGTTTACAAAAATTTTACAACAAAGATGAGACCTGGACATTCAGATTACCCTGCGCTAGTGAAATACAAAAAATTCAATGATTATCGCGGAGGTGGAAGATTCTCAGGCAGACTAACTGCTACGCATGTTCTTGGAGGAGCAATTGCTAGAAAATTACTAAAGGTTACTTTGGGTATTGATACAAATGCTTACACTTACCAAATTGGGAAAATTAAAATGAAAAATCAATTCATTCCAAAAATGATTAAATCGATTTATTCAAATGAAGTCAGATGTCCTGAAGAGAAATCTGCAAGATTGATGAAAAAAGCAATTCTTGATGCAAGAAAAAAGGGAGATTCTCTTGGAGGAATAATAGAATCAATTACTACAAATTTACCAGTAGGTCTAGGTGATCCAATTTTTAGTTCGCTAGAATCAGATCTTGCCAAAGCTCTCTATTCAATTCCAGCAGTCAAAGGAGTAGAGTTTGGTTCAGGGTTTGCAGGTTCAGAATCAGTTGGTTCAAAAAATAATGATCTCTACACTATCAAGAAAGGAAAAATTATTACAAAAACCAATAACGCAGGAGGGATTTTAGGAGGATTATCTAATGGCATGCCAATAGTTCTAAGAGTGGCCTTTAAACCAGCATCATCAATCTCAAAAACACAAAGTACTGTAGACATTAAAACAAACAAACTAACTACTTTGAAAATTGAGGGAAGGCATGATCCTTGTGTTGTACCAAGGGCACCACCAGTAGTGGATGCTTTTGTATCATTAACATTAGCTGATCATGCATTGATTGGTGGTTTCATAAAACCAGTTCTATAATACCATGTCTGAAATAGATAATCTTCGAGACAAAATAGATGAGATTACTCTTGAAATGATCAAATTACTTAAAAAAAGAACGGTCATTGCAAAAGAAATTGGAACTATAAAAAAAGATCTAGGAATGAATGTAACAGATGAAAAAAGAGAAGATAGTCTAAGATCAAAAGTTGTCACCTTATGTTCAGAAATTGGAATTGATGAAGCAATAGGTACTAGATTTCTTAATTTTTTGTTAAATGAATCAATTAAGGTACAAACCACAAGTAAACAAACTCATCTTTCAATTTTTTTAAAAGCAAAATCCTTAGAACAACAAGGTAAAAAAATTATTCATATGGAAGTAGGTGAACCCGATTTTCTTCCCCCAGAAATTGTTAAAGATGCTTTAGAAGAAGTATACGATAAAGGATTTATAAAATACGGTCAAGTCAAGGGAATGCCACGGTTTCTTACTACACTTGCTAAAAAGACTAGCAAAAAATATGATCTTGAAATAAAACAAGAAAACATCATTGTATGTCCTGGAGCAAGATACGCAGTCTACTTAGCTATTACAACACTTCTTAATCCAGGTGATGAGATAATTGTGTTTGAACCTGCATGGCCAGCATACAAAGACTGTGCTGAAAATGCTGGAGTTAAAACAAGAACAATTAAAACAACTCTTGAAAATAATTGGGAGCCATCAATTAATGAGATTAAAGAAACAATTAACTCCAACACAAAGATGATTGTCTTAAATTATCCAAATAATCCAACTGGAAAAATTCTACAAGAAAAAATTCAAAATGAAATATTGGACCTTGCAATCAAACATGAACTCTACGTACTTAGTGATGAGATTTATGCCCAATATTCTTATGAGGATTGGAAAAGCGTCTTATCATATAATTACAAAAAGGCCATTATAACTCAATCATTTTCCAAATCGCATTCGATGACAGGATTTAGGATTGGTTACGCCATTTCTACTCCGGAAATAATTGAAAAAATGGCAAAACTTCAAGCAATATGCCTAACAAATGTCTCTGAGCCCATCCAATATGTGGCTATGAGGGCTCTTGAGGCTGATACATCCAATAATTCTAATATCGTTAAAGCTAGATTAGACATTATGATTAAAAAAGCAAAGGAAATTGGACTTGATTTTGTAAAACCTGATGGTGCTATGTATTTATTTGCAAAAGTAAAAAAAGATGGTTTTGATGCAAATGATTTTTCAAATAAATTACTTGATCATGGGCTGGCCGTAGCTCCTGGAGGAGGATTTGGTGATTTCAAAAACTTTATCAGACTTTCTGCATGCCAAGATGAAAAAAAATTAGTTGAAGGAATGAACATACTTGATAATGTTCTCAAAGGAAGAAAATGAATAAAACAATTTCGATCCTTGGGATAGGGGGGAAGATGGGAAGATGGTTTGCAAAGTATTTCCTAGAAAATGGTTTTGAGGTAATAGGTTATGATATTGAAGAAGAATTCAACATAAAATCAGTTATCAAAGCTAATTCTCTTGTAGGAGCTGTACTTAAAGCAGAATATGTAATTTTATGTACACCTACTAGGAGAACCCCAGAAATTATTCGTCTAATTGCCAAAGAAATGAAAAGAGGTTCATACCTTATTGAAATTTCTTCACAGAAATCTAAGACATCTGTTTCACTTGCTAAAATGCCATCAAAAATCAACCCAATTTGTATTCATCCAATGTTTGGTCCAGGAATAAAAAAGATAAAGGGTCAACATATTATTTCAATACCAATTAAGGATGCAAAAAAAGAATTGACAGTTGCTAAATCACTTTTTGTTGGTGCAAATTTTGTAACTATTGATGCTTTTGAACATGACAAAAAAATAGCTGTTATTCTTGGATTAACACATCTAATCAACATAACATTCGCAAACATTCTTGCTAAAGATGACAAAATTTCACTTACTGAAAAAATGTCAGGTACAACCTTCAAAGTACAAAAAATCCTAACTGAAAGCATTATGACTGAATCACCTGAATTAATTGAAACGATTATCTCTAATCCAGAAATTCGAAGAGTCGCAGAAGAATTTTGGAAGGATATTGGAAGACTACTTACATCAATTCAGGAAGGAAAATCCGAAGAAATTTTGACATACATTAAAACAAGTCGAGATAAGTTAGCGAAAAATTCAAACCTTGAAAACTCGTATAAAAAATTGACAACAATGGTAAATTCTATTGAAAAGAAAGCATGACACGCGCAACAAAAATTGTTACATGTTTTCTTAAAAGTGGGGACAAAATCTTAATTTTAAAACGAAGTGATAAAGTAAAAAGTATGAAAAGTTTGTGGGCTGGAATAAGTGGGATTATTGAAAATAATGAATCGCCTCTAGAACGAACAAAAATTGAGGTATTTGAAGAACTTGGGATAGATGCTAGTCAGATTAAACTACTAAAGGAATCCGCAAAGATGAGAATTATATCTCCACAATATGAGAACCATGAATGGGAAGTTTATCCTTTTTTATTTTCAGTAGAAAATCCAAAAATTAAACTAAATTGGGAAAATTCGGATTACAAATGGGTAAGGGCAGAAGAAATTTCAAATTATGAAACAGTCCCAAGTTTAGAAAAGGTTTTATCCAATTTGTTGTAGTTTTTCTTTTTCATATTTTCTTTGTTGGGGCAACATCACATATACACAAGCACCGCCACACATTGTGCAGGGTACATTATTTCCAGGTCTTTGACCTGTTCTACTGTGTATGCGTGCTGCTTCTTCTGGATCAATAGACAGAGCAAGTTGTTTTTCCCAATCAAGAGTACGGCGGGCTTCCGTCATTTTAATATCCCATTTTATGGCTTTTTCTCTTAATTTGACAAGATCTCCTGCATGTGCAGCAATTCTATAAGCTATAAGACCAGCTTTTACTTCTTCTACATTTGGTAAAGCAAGATGTTCAGAAGGTGTCAAATAACATAACAAATCAACTCCTTCGCTTGCAGAAACTGCTGCTCCAATTGCACTAGCAATATGATCATGTCCTGACGCAACATCTGTAACAAGTGGTCCTAAAACATAGTATGGGACATTTCCAATTAACGATTTTGCTAATCTAACATTTGCAGCAACTTCGTTTAGTGGAACATGTCCAGGTCCTTCTACCATTACTTGAACGTCTTTTTCATGTGCACGTTTTGTTAAACGTGAGATGTTAATCATTTCTTGAACTTGTAATTCATCATGTGAATCAAGAATGGAACCAGGTCTTAATGCATCACCAAGACTAAATGTAACATCATATTTTCGCGCAAGTTCAATTAGATAGTCATAGTGAGTAATGTAGGGATTTTCTTTATCATATTTTAACATCCATGCAGCTGTAATTGTTCCACCTTTACTAACAACACCGCCATATCTTTCTACTTTTAGAATTCTCTTTGCAATCTCTTTAGTGATTCCAGAATGTATGGTTGTATAGTCCACACCATCTTTAACATTATTTTCAAATGCGTTCAGAAAATCGTCTTCAGTTATATTCAATGGGTTTTTGTGTTTTTCAACACCGTGATTATAGGCTTCGTAGATTGGCACCGTACCAAAAGTTATAGGAGCTGATTCTAACAATGCACGACGAATAGATCCTATATCTCCACCATCACTAAGATCCATAATGGTATCAGCATGATATTTTACAGCAATCTTAGCTTTTTCTATCTCTTCTTGAAGATCAACTTTGAGAGTTGAGGTACCAATGTTTACATTTACTTTAGTTTTCAAACCTTTTCCTATTCCAACATTATGGATTTTTTGAGGTCGTGTGTTATTACTTGGAATAATTATGGAGCCATTTGCAATTTTTGGAATTAACCAGTCTAAGCTAACATCTTCATCTTTTGCAACTAATTTCATTTCTTCAGTTGCAACACCTCTTCGTGCTGCACTCATTTGTGTGCCCAACATACTATCTACATTTTTACTGGATTTAAACAATAGTTCTTTAGGAGATTGGTATGAACTTACTTTCGATCGGAGGATCGGATCCTTCTTCTGGTGCAGGTATACAAAGTGATGTAAAAACTTTCACATCATTAGGATCTTATGCCTTAACGGTAATTACATCGATCACCAGTCAAAATACCACAAAATTTGGCAAAGTAGAACCAATTTCTCCAAAAATGATTCAAAATCAAATTGATTCTGTTTTTTCTGATTTTAAAATAGATGCAATCAAGATTGGAATGGTTTATGATTCTTCTACCATCAAATCAATAAACTCCAAACTTTCAAAAATTAGAATTCCAATAATTCTTGATCCTGTAATAAAATCTTCAACAGGAGGCATACTCTTAAAAAAAAATGCACTTGATACTTACAAAAAAAATCTGCTTCCATTAGCATTTGTAGTTACACCAAATATATCCGAAGCATCAATTCTTAGTGAGATTAAAATAAAAAATAAACAAGATTTGTTACGATGTGCTTTGAAGATAAAAGAACTCGGTGCCAAAAATGTTGTAATTACCGGAATTGATTCAGAAAGGGGTACCATATCTGATTTTGTTTTTGATGGAAGGAAAAATTATTACATATCTGGAAAAATGTTAAAACAAGCTAATCATGGAAGTGGATGTAATTTTTCTTCTGCGTTAACTGTGGGAATCGGAAGTGGAAAGAGTCTAGATATAGCAGTAAAATTTGCCAAAAAGTATACATATAATTCTATTAAAAATGCAAAACAAATTGGAAAAGGCATACCAATCACTTATTCAATTAGTAATTCTGACAAGAATAAAAAAATCCTTGAAAATGCAATAAATGATTTTATAAATTTAAAGAGAGTTTATTCTGTTATTCCTGAATGTCAAACAAATTTTGTATATGCTAAAAAGAAAATCAAATCAAACAAAGATGTGTTAGGGGTTTCAGGAAGAATTGTTAAAGCTGGTAAAGACATTGTTGTAGCAGGGAATTTAGAATATGGAGGTTCAAAGCATGTAGGCTCTGCACTATTTGAAATTAATAAAAAATTTCCACATATAAGATCCGCAGTTAATATAAAATATAACTTAAATTTAATAAATCGTTGTAGAAAAAAATCTTTTGTAGTTCAAGGTTATGATAGATTTAAGGAACCTCACAAAATAAAAAGAAAAGAGAATTTATCAATTTCTTGGGGAATTAAACAAGCAATTAAAAATTATAAAATAGCGCCAGATATAATATATCATAAAGGAGATTTTGGAAAAGAACCAATGATAATGATTTTTGGTAGTGATCCAAGTAATGTTGTAGAAAAAGTTATCAAAATTTTGTAAGTCAAGTTTGATTGTAATGTATTAGAAATCTATACCTCAACATAAATACTCATAATTTCAAATACAAATTCATGAAAGCAGTAATTTTAGCTGGAGGATTGGGAACAAGACTCCAACCTTATACGACATTTGTTCCAAAACCAATGCTCCCTCTAGGAGAAAAACCATTACTTGAGCATCTGATTGATTGGTTAAAGAAAAATGGAATAAAAACTACTGTTATGTGTGTAAGTTATCTTAGAAAAACAATTGAAGATTATTTTGAGGATGGTGAAAGATTTGGTATGAATATAGAATACGCTATAGCAAGTAAACCTCTTGCAACTGCAGGACAATTAAAAACTGCAGAACAATTCATTGATGATTCATTTGTTTGTGTTTATGGTGATTCCGTGTTTGATTTTAATTTAAAAAATATGATTTTCCAACATAAGAAAAAAAGATCTTTCATAACAATGAGCCTTTATGAATACAAAACCAGACTCAACTATGGAGTTATTGAAACCACTAAAAATGGCAGAGTTACTGGCTGGAACGAAAAACCTGAGATTAAAGCTAATATCAATATCGGTTGCTATGTAATGGAGCCTCAAGTTTTTGGCTTAATACCCAGTAACAAACCATATGGAATGGATGATGTAATCAAAAAGGCCATTTTAAAGAAGAAATTGGTTAATACCATTCTAATTAAAAAGGGATTCATGGACATTGGGGATAAAACCTCCTACAAAAAAGCATATCAACAATTTCTCGAAAAATTAGGTAATATCTAATGACAAAAAATGGTTGACATTACTATCAGAGAATTAGAAGAAAAAGACCTTTTCAATGGATTTTTAGAATCTATGGATTCTCTCAAATTAGCAAGTAATCTTGACATAGAAAAAGCAAAGGAAATTTTTGAAAAGATTAGTTCTAATTCAAATCATTTTATCTATGTTGCAATTTTAGATGGAAGAGTTGTTGGTTCTACATCTATGTTAATTGAACCAAAATTTATCCACAATGGAAGAAATGTAGCACATATTGAAGATGTTGTAGTATCAAAAGACTATCAAGGAAAAGGAATTGGTGAAATGCTAATGAGAACTTTACTAGATCTTGCTAAAGATAATAATTGCTACAAAACAATTTTGGATTGCACTGATGAAGTAAAGCCATTTTATGAAAAGATTGGTTTTAAAATAATTTCAAATGGAATGCGATATGATCATTCATAGAAATAATCTTTTTTTGATTTTCTTTTTTTGATTTTTAGTAATCGTGTTCCTACAATAATTATAGGAATTGATATTACCATAAACAAAGGGGTGAAAATTGGTATGACTTTACTTTCATATGCTGGATTTATTCCACTTATCATAGAGTGTGCAAATGCCATACCACCTAATAAAATTGCACCGCCTGCAATAATCATTAAACCAGTAGGTTTTGAACCATATTGTTTTGATATGAAAAATGAAATTCCTGCCATAACTGTTGCCGGAGCAACACCAATTGAGATAAATTGAAAAATTTTTGGATCAGGGTCTAAAATGAAAGATGAAGTTTGTTCAGGAGTATCTTGCATGAAATTATACAATGTAAAAATTTCACCTACAAACATTATGTATAATCCAAGACTTACAGCTGCAATGTATTTTTCAAATCCCATACAATATGAATTTTTTTTGAAGATAATAAGCTATGCAGTGTTTCTATACGATACCCACTAGATTTGCTAATTCTTTTCTGCACGATGCGCCTAGTTTTTCAGCAGCTTGTTCAGGGGAGATTTGATTCAAAAACACTCCAAAACCACGTTCTAGTCCAGACCATGGAGAAGTAACTGGATACACCTCTATATGCCAATGAATTTGTCTACTATTCTTTTTTTCAGGGGATAAATGAAATGCGAAATTATAAGCCAAGTCTTTAATGCTATTTACTAATCCCCCTAGAGTAGCTCGTAAAATCAAAGAGAGATCGTTAATCTCTTTTTGAGTTATTTTTGAAAAACTTGTAGTATGTTTTTTAGGACAAATCCAAAATTCGTATGGGTGTGAAGGTGCCCAAGGGCAAAAAGCAATGAATCCCTCAGATTGTAAAATTTGTCTAGGGCCTCCAGTTTCAGCTGTAATAGTTTGACATAAAGCACAAACGCCTTTTTCATTCAAAATCCTATGTGTAGCTTCGGCTTCAGCTTCAATCACAGGGGGAATTGTAGAAAAGGTTACCACGTGAAGGTGTGGATGAGAAATTTCTGCACCTGCCTCTTTACCATGATTTCCATAGATTGAAACATAGGTAACACCTTTCTGTGTATATAGCCATCTGAGTCGATCTTGAATAACAACTAGTATGTTTGACCATTGATCAACATCGATTGTTGCAAAAGTATCTTTTTGATTTGGAGAAGCAACTACTACATAATGATAGCCATAAGCTGGTTCGCTATAATGAGGTTTGTCACTGTAGGTGTTTTCTGCAGTTATTGATACTGCTGGATTTTTGCTTTCAAAAACCCTTATTGACCAATTTTTAACATAATTATCTTCACTGTCTTGTAGTCTTTGCAGCATTCCATTTTTTTCAACTAGAGATAATACTGATGGATTTGTCATAGTTTCATTTCCAGGGGAATATGGTGATTTTTTAGAATCAGTAATCTTACCGTTACCAGAAGTTATGATCATGAATCTTTCAAGAATAGGATCTTTACGCATGTTCCCCATAATAGATAACAAAAAAATTTACGTGTTAAAAGCTTTCTATAGATCGATACTTTTCAAAAAGTGGTCAAAAATTCCAAGCTTTAAAGTAACCAGATAAAATGTTTAAGAAAGGAGCTGTTCAACATTACTAAAAATTCGGATGTTCGTGTGGTTTATGTCTTATTAGACGGAGTTGGAGATCTTCCTCATCCAGATCTAAAAGGTAAGACCCCGTTAGAGGCAGCAGTTACTCCTAATCTTGACAAATTAACGAAAAATGGAGTAATGGGTGAGGTTATTTCTGTAGGAAAAGGAATTGCTCCAGAATCTGACATTGCTGTTTTCAACATGTTAGGATACAAATTTCAACATGAAGACTATGTTGGCAGAGGAGTAATTGAAGCAATAGGAGTTGGAATAGATTTCAAAGATGGTGATTTAGCATTAAGAGGAAACTTTGCTACATTAAATGATGATGAAGTCATTATAGACAGAAGAGCAGGAAGAAGTATTGAACGAGAAGATGCCTTAGAAATTGCAAAAGAAGTTGAACAAAATGCAAGATTTTCAGTTCCAAACACTTCGGTGGTTGTAGCCCCAACTATTGGCCATAGGGTTACAGTAAGAATAAGATGCGAGGGGCAATCTCTCTCATCAAGTATCACAAATACGGATCCAGCATATTCACGAGTCTCAGGTATGGGTATAGCAAAAGCAGTTACTGATTTTATGAAAATTGAAAAATGTCTTCCACTAAATGATTCGTCTGAGGCTAACTTGACTGCAAAATTAGTTAATGAATTTACGGAACAATCGCTTAGTATAATGAAACGAAGTGAGGTTAATCTTAGAAGAAAAGAAAATCATAAAAAACTTCTAAACAGTATTTTGTTGCGCGATGCTGGAAATAGGTATCCTGTGGTAAAACCGATAAACGATTTGCATTCAATGAATTTTTCATGTATAGTAGATATGCCAGTGGAGTTGGGCATCTCAGAGGTTCTCAAAATGAAGGCCTTTAATGCTGGAGGCTTAACGGATTATGAGGAAAAAGCTAGAGTTGCTGCAAAAGCTATGGAAACTCAAAACGCCATTTACGTTCATTTGAAAGGACCAGATGAATTTGGGCATGATGGGGATGCTATAGGAAAAATGAAAAATATTGAAGAGATTGATCGAAGATTCTTTGGGAATTTACTGAATAATATTGACACTAAAAAAGTATCAGTAATAGTATCTGCAGATCATTCTACTCCATGCATTAACAAGGGACATAGTGATGATCCAGTACCTATTCTTGTTTCAGGAGATTTAATTAAAAAAGATGAAACTATTAGATACACTGAGACAGAATCTAAAAAAGGAAAAATAGGTTTACTTGAAGGCTCACAAGTTGTAAAAACCTGTCTAGAAATAATTAAATCAAAAATGTAGTGATTTTTCTAGAGATAATTATTTCATTTACTTTATTACGTAAACCATCCACATCTATATTGTAATATTGTCCTGAAGCATTTGCAAGCTTTTTTAATGCACGGTTTAGAATTGAAATACAAATTTCATTTTCATTTTTCTGATAGTGGACCAAAGATGCAGCAACTAGAATAATTCCATGAACAAGATCTCTTTCTCCTTCGTAACATTTTTTCCAAACACTTTCAAAAACCTCATGACATTCCCAAAATCTTTCATCATTAAAATAAGAAATTCCATCCTTAATGGCATCTTCTTTAGGTATTTCTTCTTCTACAACATGTTTAGCATGATCAAGTTCTCCAAGGGGTTTCATTTTTGTAACTAAAACATCTAAATTCTCTTTGTTTATTGAAACATCGAATTCTAGAAATTGCCTTGAAACTCTAGTATCACGTATTGTGACATTCATTCCTGAACAAAGGTCTCGTGACCGATGAAGTAATTCAGATGCGTCTTTTGGAACATAATTTTCATTTTTCAAATGGAGCATAAATCTGTCCATAAAGTAGAGTCGTTGTATTTTCATAAATTTCTTCGTAATTTTTAATTAAATTTATATGAACTATAGAAAGGATTGGGGTACATGTCAATGATTGAGACTATAAGTGATGTAAAAAATTCATTTCTATCTAGAAGAGAGATTACATGTACTTTTGCAGGTGTTGGGGGAAAATTGAAAAAACTTGACGCTATAGATATGATAAAAAAAGAATTCAAACTTGATGGAAAGTTCATTATTCCTATAAAAATGAAAAATGATACTGGCAGGCCTTCAATTGTTGGTACTTTTTATGTATATGAGGATGAAAACCTTGCAAAAAAACAAATTAATCCTGTTATTTTCAAGCGTTTAGAAAAAGCAAAAAAAGAAGCTGAAAAACCTCCTGAGGTAAAAGAAGCTGCAAAACAGGATCAACCAAAAGAAGAGAAAAAAGAATCAAAACCTGTTGAGGTAAAAGATGGAACACCAAAAGAAAAGCCTGTTGAGGAGAAAAGCTAAAAATGGCAGGAAGGAAAGGTTCCAGTCCAAATGTCTACAAGTATTATAAGATTGAAGGAGAAAAAGCAACAAAAACTCGAAAAATTTGTTCACGTTGTGGAAAAGGAGTGTTTATGTCAGAACATAAAAACCGTCGAACCTGTGGCAAATGTGGCCTTACAGAATTTTCACAATAATTAAAGATATTTTTTCTTATGAAGTTTAGAATTTTTTTCTTCTAATTCTTCAATCTTTTTTAGAAGAATTTGGTCAAATTTTATTTTTGATATAGCTTCTGTAGACAGCTTTACGATGTTGGTATCCAGAGTAATATTATTTATTGGAAGATCCTTTTTTATCCAAAAGTTAATAGTTTTATCCTCAAGTTTAAAATCTTTAAAACCCGCCGGAAATTTTTTTGTAATATGTAATAGTAATGTTTTATCATTAAAAACTGCCCTAGGTTCAAAAAGTCTAGTACTATCAGCATAAACATTTTCAAATAAATTTCCAGAAATTTCATCGGAAAGTAATTCCATTTTTGAGATCTTTCTTATCAAATTTAGATAATGAAGAAATTCATGTGCTAAAATGGCATGAATTGTTCCTTTCAAACCATAAGCAATAAGAGGCGAAGATATTTGAATTACCACTTGAAGTTGGTTTTCGAAAATTAATGGAATAGTTCTTGCAAAAAGTATTCCGTAATCATATGAACTAGAAGATGAAAGAACTATTGAGGGATCCACATAAGCAATAGGATAGTTTATGCCTGAGGCATTCTCGATTCTATTTATTCCTGAGACTACTAAGGGAAATCTTTTAACAATTAAATTGAAAACATCGTCTGGCAGGATTCCTTTTTGATGTGCTTCTTTAACTTTTATCAGCGGATCCAATGAAACAAGTCAAAAACTAGATGAATCAAATATAATCTAAGCTATGACGATTTCTCAGTAACTCTTTTTTTACTACTTTGATAGATGATTTTATCCTTCAAATTCGAGGTGGGGGGAAACTACAGTTTGAGGCAGACTAGTAATGTACCCTCATCTCAAAGATTAACCTAAATATTTAGTAAATCCACATTATGAAAATCAATTTCTTTACATCTACATTTGTTTCCAAGAAGTTCACTTAGGTTTGGGTTAACGTTATTTCCTTCTACAAATCGCTTAATTGGAAGGCCCCCATCTGCAATGATCCAAATTAAAAAAGACTTTGGAGAAGATTTTTTGAATTTTATCCGGTAGATAGATTTTTGAGTTTTTTTATTAGGTTTGTCAAAAATTTCTATAGAAATTTTTTTGAGGGTTTTTAGAGGTTCAAGGCTTTTTTGTGTTAATTTCTGTTCAGTAAGAATTGATAATTTAATTGTGGATCTAAAAGAGATAACTTTTTTTGGAATTTTAGAAATAATTTTCAGATTATGAATTTCTAGTTCATCTAGAGCATATTTTTTCTGTAATCTAGCTACTCTTTTCTTTGGATTATATAACTTGATAAAAAAAGGTCTTCCATTTCCCAAAACAAGACTATTTTTTTCTTCACCACCAATCCAAGTGATTTTTGTCTGTGTACCAGAAAATTTTTCAAATAAGAATTTAGCAATTTTACCTTCAACACTAGTAAAGTTTGAAAATCCATGATTATTGCACTGAAGACATCCTTTTCCATTACAATTAATGCATGAAGATTGTTTTTGTGGTAATCCACGATTTTTTTTTACATATCTTCCAGAGAAAATTAAAGTTCGAGTTTGTAATTCACATGAATCATTTTTAAAATTATACGTAAAAGTCAAATCAGGATAAAGAAAGTCTATCTTTTTCTTTGTTTTCATTGCAAATTTTTTAGATAATTCTTTAGTTATGCCGGTTTTAACACTATCAATTCCTTGAAGCTTAAATTTTGATCTAATGAGATCGTCTCTATCAATAATAGATGGCTTTAGAATTCCCCCTAGTACGAATGTAGAAAATTCATACCCGGATGATTGTTCTAGCATTCTATCAACAATTGATTGTAAGTTGGAATGAATTTCTTTACAAATATAGCAAATTTTTGATGATTTGAAATTTAGTCGATTTCTAATTTTTTTCCCTAATAGTTGATTAGATGATGAGCCCATCCTTTTTGCAAATAATCTACCTGTACAATTATCACAAATGTCATATTCATTTAGAATAATTTTTGCGTGGGATATACATTGATCTAGAATATTATTCCCCATTTTGATTTTTTGTTGTGAATACATATAGAATTATTTTAATTACTATAGTTAAAGTTCTATCCCAAGCCCATCCTTCTGAGGGCACCTTGCATCTGTCTTCCTTTAGATGCTTTCATCATATTTTTTGAATTTTTATAATTTTTCAAAAGTTCTTTTACTTCATGTTCAGGCCAACCCGAACCTCGCGCAATTCTTTTAATTCTAGATGCATTTAGAAGATCAGGATCTGCTTTTTCTTGTTTATTCATACTTTGAATAATGTAACGCCATTTTTCCATTCTATCTTCAACTTGGTCAAGTTGATCTTCTTTTACCATTCCTGAAAAGCCTGGCATACTTTCCAATAGTCCCTTTAGTGAACCAACTTTAGTAACTTCTTCAAGTTGATAATAGAAATCATCCATGTTCATCTTTCCACTTGAGATTCGTTTTAGACGTACATCATCAGCTTCGCTTTCAAGTCTTTTAGCTAAATCTAATAGAGCTTGTAAATCACCCATACCTAAAAGCCTTCCAACAAATCTTGTTGGAGAAAATTTTTCCAAGTCGTCAATGCGTTCACCGGTACCAATGTACATTATTTGAGCACCAGTTGCTGCTGATGCTGCAATTGC
>JACZUQ010000054.1:3715-5879 GCA_022573065.1 Nitrososphaerota archaeon | reverse complement strand
GCTGGAACAAGTGAGGCTGCAGGAGATTTTGGAAGAGGCGCAGGTGGAGATATTTCAAGAAATATAGATATTGTAGCAGAAAAAACCGTTATAGATTATCTTAAGGAAATTTCCTTTGAATGTATTGTTCTTGGCGAAGAATGTGGACGCGTAGAACTATCAACTAGTCCTAAAGGATTTGTAATAATGGATGCCATTGATGGTTCTGCAAATGCAGTTAGAGGGCTTCCGTTTTTTTGTTGTTCTCTAGCATTTGCTACTGAGAATAAAATTAGCTCAATTACTGATGGGGTAGTAACTGATCTTACTTCTGGAGATGTATATTGGGCATCAAAAGGTAAAGGTTCTTTTTTAAATGATAAGAAAATCCATGTGCAAGAAAGTGAACCCGTCTACAGAATAGTTGGAGTCAATCTTTCAGGAGCAACTCATGAACAGGTGGAACGATTACATCCTGTATTTAAAAGTCCTAATCATACAAGACACTTTGGTGCTAATGCACTTGAAATGGCCTTATTTGCAAGAGGATTAATTGATGTTTTTATCGACATTAGAGAAAAAATTAGAGTTCAGGATATGGCAGCTGGATATTTGTTGATTAAAGAAGCTGGAGGTCTTGTGTTAAATGATAAATTAGAACCATTGGATGGAGATCTTAGTTATCAAACTAGATTATCATTTATCGCAGCAGCTAACAAAAAAATACTAAATGATGTTTTTTCCGAGATAAAAAAATAAAGCGCCCTCGGCGGGATTTGAACACGCGTCTCAGCCGTGACAGGGCCGAATTCTAGACCGGGCTATACTACAAGGGCTTAGTTTTTCAAAATGAATTTGCTAGTTTAAAACTTTCCTTCAAAAACAAAAAGTGCCGTAAAAGACTAAATTATACACAATAGGCTAATTGGCACAGGGTCTGTGGCGCAGCCAGGTAGCGCACCGGACTTTTAATCCGGTTGTCGTGGGTCCGAATCCCACCAGACCCGCGGATCTTTTTTTGAACCAAACAAGGTACTTGGTCTGATAGGATTCAATTTCGCTAAATCACTTTAATTTGAATGGAGTTTTTCCAAACCTTCAGCAGTCATCTTAAAGACAGGCAGAAAATTATTTCGCAAATCCTCTTCACTTATTCCTTTTGGTTCTGCAGTGCCAGAAAAATCTAGTTCTGTTTTATTGCCATCTAACGCATTGATCTTGATAGTAACTATAGCATTTGTTGCTGGCAATACTCCATCTACTATTGAAATACTAATAGTTTTTTGGGATTCATCTAGAGATTCTATCTTCTCTGATAATTTTCCAGTACTTCCATCAGGTTGAGAAAAGGTGCAGATGCGAGTTGCTCCAACGCCGCTTCCATCAACTTCAGTTTTTTGTACTAGTGGATTATATTTCTCTACATAATCAAAACTTTTCAGTGTGTCCCAAACTTTGTCTGCTTGTGCATTAATGGTGTACTTTACTGCGATAATCATGAATAGTTGTATTTTACTTTAGTATTTTAGGATTTTTCTAAATTTGTAGTATTTCTAGCAACTCCTTTTAGTAAATTTCTAGATCTTTAAATCAAGGAATGTTCCTTCAGATTACTTAATGGGCATAGCTGAAAAAATACTATTTGCGTTAATTCCATTAATTCTTTCAATTGGAATTGTATCTGTCTTACCATTTTCTGATGCTGCAATGGATAAAGATACTAAATGTAGAGAAGGACTGATTCTAGTAAAACGATTTGCTGTTTTGGAAAAATAAATCTAAAACAAAACCAAAAACGGTCCGAGTCTGATTAAGTTTACATTTTTATCAACATGAGGCATACTGTTAACTGAAGAAATGCAGAAATGTCCTTTATGCCAAACAGAGTACAATGACCTGGCAAAAGTTTGTCCATTAAAGCACTGCTCTAACTGTGGCTCATTAAAATTGCAGACATATAAGAAAAGGAGTTTTCAAACCCCACGAGCAAAACAAAATTTTGTCTTTATTTTACCCCCTTTAGGTTTCTTTGTTTTAGTTTATGGCTATCTTTTTGTTCAAGGAGACTTGGTTCCGTTTCTTAGTATTGTTGCAGTTTATTCTGTATTTTTTATCAGTATTTTATTTAAAATTACTATAAAAAATATCAATTGCCAAGAATGTAATGCGAGAAATTTTCCTTTTC
>JACZUQ010000054.1:0-3616 GCA_022573065.1 Nitrososphaerota archaeon | reverse complement strand
TAAGTGATATCAATCTTAATTCAATTAAACGAAATGGGACTTTGATTGACGATGAGGATCTAACAAAGAAAATTGCCAAAACGGTTCTTGAAGGTCTGTCAAAAGAGCAGAAAAAACACAACAAAAAAGACATTATGATTAGAATAGCTGGTGCAGTCTCCTTGGTAGTTATTGCAATACTTGGAACTTTCTTTGTTAATCCTGATGATGTTTTGGTAGGGGAAATTATTGATATGATAAAATCTTTCCAATAAACTGAAGCATTACATGAACTGTTAGCGAATCCGTTCCAATTTCGCTAAATCACTTTACATTTAGGACATTTCCTTGAATGGATTGAGGTGTTTGTGCAAATTTTGATGGTGAACCTTAATAATTATTAAAAAGTGTTATCTAAATATGAAAACTGCTAGAAAATTTCTAATTACAGCAATAGCTGCTTCCTTTGCTCTAGTGTTTGTAATTTCAACACCTTATGTTATTGCAGAATCCGGTTACGGAATGCACTCTTACCATGACGGTGTAAAATCATTCAAAGGACATTGGGCAATTCAAGTAGAAGGATTTCAAGGAAGTATTCCAATCACTGCAGATTCTGATAGAACTACTCTAAAAGAGCAAGCCATTTCATTAAGTGAAGCTACTGCAGACTATCCCAATGTAATGAAAGCAAAACTTGGTAAAGCAATTAACGAAAATGGTGATAAATTTCTTGTATGGAAACTTGTAGACTTTAGCAAAGATTCAGAATCTGGAACTGCAAAAATGACAATATACATTGTTGATGCTGGAAATGCAGACAATACTATTCAAGTTGAAAAAGCGTATGACCATTCCATGAAATACACAAGACATGGTGAATATGGATCTTATGGAAAAATGAAGGGACACTTCACTGACTTGACTGAAGAAGAAAGAGCAGAAAAGATGGCACAATTTAAAGAGATGAAAGAAGCATTTGCCTCCTTATCTGAAGATGACCAATCTGCAGTTCATTCCTACTTTAAGGATATGAAAGGACAATTTGCTGACTTGACAGAAGAAGAAAAAGCAGCAAAACATGCAGAATTCAAACAACAGGTGGAAGCATTTATGGGACTATCTTTGGATGAAAAAATTAACTATCTAAAGAACCTCGCAATGTCTTTTAGAAATCAAGCATAATTTTTTTCTTTTTTATGATGAAACATGATAAATTCCTAAGACTTTAGAAACTTCCAAAAACTTAGAATAATTATTACTATTCCCATTCCTATTACAGGTGCAAAAGAACGAAAGTTGTCCATTAACACAGTAGTATCCACAGTTTGAGAAGTTTCTAGTAAGCTAACAAATGCTGTTGAACCAATTACAATTAACATCCCATTCATCAAAAGGAAAAGACTAAGAAATTTAGAAGGAGAACTCCAAGTAATTGCAAATGCAATTAGAGGTAGAACTACACTTGGTATCCCTAAAACAAATCCTCTTACCCGATCATCAAAGGGCAAAAACCCTTCATCGGATTTTTCTAAAATAGCATCTGAACCATAAACAAGTAACAAAAAAATTGAAATTGAAACAAGAACTATCCCAACCCTACTTTTTTTATTTCTTTCTGGCATTGTCAAATTTTTCTTCTCTGGAGCCAGTTATACAACCATGCAAAAATAAAAAGAAACACAAAACCATGGACAAATCCATCCATAAGCGCAACTAAACTTCCTTCTGGACTTGCCAGCGGAACAAATTCGTACCAAAAATGCATATCTTCCCAAATTTTTACAAATTCATTTCCTAGATCTGTCAGTATAGCATGCCAAGAAACAACAAACAAAGTAAGACTAAATAAAATTCCTCCAGAAAGACCAAAGTTTTTTGGGTTTAGTGACATGATATCTCAATTTTTCCACAATCAGGAGTCGTAAGAATTTCTACTTTCATGATTTGTTAACTTGCTAACATCTGATTCAAAATATTTTGAAAAACAGAATAAGGCTGTGCGCCAGAAACTTTGATGTAACCCATTTCATCATTACCAATAAAAAATCCAGGCGTTCCTGTTATGCCATAAGACGTGCCGTCTTGCAAGTCATTATTTATCTCATCCAGATATTTTCCAGAATTAAAACAGTCGTTGAATTGATTTGCGTCTAATCCTAATTCTTCCGCAAATGTTTTGAATTCATTACCTACGTCTTTAGTAGCAAGACGTTCCCAATTTTTTTGAGTTTGAAATAGTTTATCATGATATTGCCAAAACATTCCTTGTTCATCGGCACATTCAGATGCAAGAGCTGCAGGAAATGCACCATTTGGATGAAGACTTTGAATTGGATAATCTCTGTAGACAAACTTTACTTTTCCAGTGTCAACATAGTTTTCTAGAATTAAAGGCAATGTAGTTTGATGGAATCTTTGACAAAACGGACACTGAAAGTCAGAAAATTCAACTATAGTTACAGTAGCATCAGGATTTCCTTTTACAGGATCATCATCTAATAAACCCTGAATTATTTGAGGTCCTGGTGGTTGTGTTGGTTGCTGAGTGGGTCTAGGAGTTAATGATGGAGAATTTTCCTCAAATTGTAATTCTGGACTGGTATCCATAATGTTTACTGCCATAAAGGCTGAAATAATTGAAACAATGGCAATTCCTGCACCAATTCCTAAAGATGGCCCGTGTAAACCTCGTGATGTTTTTGGAGGAACAGGTTCAGATATTTTTTTTTCAAATTGTATGTCATCAGCTTCTTTAGAATTTTCCATGTTATTCATAAAAAATAAACTTGAATGATATTTAATAAATTAGGTTTACAATTGTAAAATTGAACTATATTGTGCCAAACCTTGGCAGATTCCACTTTCGCTAAATCACTTTGAGAATGGGTCTAAAATAAGCCCATTTTAGTAGCTTGGTCCCACCAGACCAGCGGATCTTTTTTTAAACCTAACAAGGTACTGGGTCTGATCGGATTCGAATCTAAGAAATGGACCATTTTAGGTGCGAGTCTATAAAGATTCAAAAGGCCGTCGAAAAGAAATTTGGCTTGTTACTTCCTTTACAATCTTATGAATGAGGACCTCATAAAATCCATCATAGTACTAATACAGAATGACAGAGGAGATAAGGAGATTTTAATGCGAATCTTGAATGATCTCAGGAAAGATAAAAAGCCTTTTGGTCCAGACAAATCATATCTCAAAAACATTGTTGAGAAATACCTACCAGAAGACAAACATCTTCTGAAATCTTTGGATTAAAACAAGACAATTTATGTCACAAATACCAAAATCAAATATTGGATAGAGAACAATTTTGTAATGAAATCTTAAAGATTAATGACAAAATAAGATTTACAGCAATCTATGATGAAGGAGAATTTTATCATAAGATGCGTGAGGGATTGGATTCCTATCTTACACCTGAGGAGACTGAAAATTCTTTAGCTCAGGCAGTTTATAGATGGCATTCTAGAAAAAAAGCTGCACCAAAGATTGGTGAACCCGTTTATGCTATGGCAAAATATGGAAAAGTTTATCGTATTATTATTCCAGCAGGAATTGCAGGAGTGATAATAGTTACTACAGAGTTGACTGTCAACGTAGAGGAAATTGTAGAAAAAATCAGAGAGAT
>JACZUQ010000053.1 GCA_022573065.1 Nitrososphaerota archaeon | reverse complement strand
CTGATTTTTTCAAGTAAACCGTGAGGTAGTCGTGTCCAATCTGCAGTCATCGCATCTATGGAATCAACCACACGAATCATTACTATATTGCCATATTTTCTTTCATCTCCAACAACTCCAACCGCTTTATCGTCCCCTACTACTGCAAATGCTTGCCAGACCTTGTCATAGAGTTGAGACTCCTCTAATTCTTCTTCAACAATCTTACTTGCAATTTTTGCAATTTTCAACTTTTCGTCAGTTACTTCACCTATAATTCTCACTGCAAGACCTGGTCCAGGAAATGGATGACGAAACAATAATTTCTTTGGAACTCCAAGAATCTTTCCTATTTCTCGTACTTCATCTTTGTATAATTCACGTAACGGTTCTAGTATCTCAAGATTAAGCCAGTCAGGTAAGCCGCCTACATTATGATGTGTTTTAATAATTGAGGCAGGACCTTTTGAAACACCACTTTCAATTACATCTGGATAAAGCGTTCCTTGAGCAAGCCATTTGAATGGTCCGTTTTTTCCTGCAAAATCTGTAAAGATTTTAATAAATTCTTCTCCCACTATCTTTCTTTTTTGTTCTGGTTCAGTTACTCCTTTTAGTTTTGATAAAAATTGTTGTTTTGCATTTACAGAATTAAAATTTACAGAAAAATTTTTTTTAAACATTTCTTCAATTTCTTTTTCTTCATCTAATCTTAAAAGTCCATTATCTACAAAGATACATTTTAATCTATTTCCTATAGCTTTTTGAATTAGTAGAGCAGTAACAGTTGAATCAATTCCACCGCTAACACCGCATAATACATTGCCATCTATCTTTGAAATTTTATTTACTGTATTTTCTACGAAAGTTTCCATAGTCCATTCTTGTTTTACTCTACAAATTTTTAATGCAAAATTTTTCAGAATTTCAGTTCCATGTTCTGTATGTACAACTTCAGGATGAAATTGAATACCGTAAATTGATTTTTCTTGATTAGCAATAGCTGCAGCATTTGCAGTTTCAGTATGCCCAATTATTTTAAAACTCGATGGAATTTGTTCTGCTTCATCACCATGACTCATCCATGCTCTTATTGATTCGCCCATTCCGCTAAGTAAGTCAGAATCACTTTCAATTGTTAGTAATGAAGAACCATATTCTTTGTTTGCATGCTTGACTTTTCCTCCAAAATTATTTACTATTAATTGATGACCATAACATATTCCTAGTATAGGTATTTTCATTTCAAAAATTTCTTTTTTAGGTATAGGTGCACCTGAATTATAGACACTTGAAGGTCCCCCAGAAAAAATAATCCCTTTTGGTTCTAGTTTTTTAAGTTCGTCAATGGAAATATCATAAGGCACAAGTTCTGCATATGCAGAAAACTCTCTAATTCTTCTACAAATTAAATGACTGTACTGAGATCCAAAATCTAATACTACAATTTTTTCCATAATCTCACTGGTTTGAGTTATCAATCATTTTTGATAGTGACCAAGCAGCAGTATTAATAATTTCATTAATCCTTTCTTTTTGACGATAATTTTTGATAATTATTTCGGTCATCTTACTCCCATTTTTGTTGATGATACAATCAATAACAGATTCTTTTTGTATTTTACCACTTTCTACCTCTGCATTATCCTTTTTCTTCATATCTCCAATAATTCTTTCAACAAAAAATGATTTTAATGGTGGAGTTTCGGGTTGTAATCCTATATCTTCTTCCATTATGATTGAAACCTGTTCTGGTGTTACGTATGCATTTGCAATAACCGAGCCATCAGAAGTTTTTGTAATTGGAATTACTGGTTCTGATTTTTGTGTAGTCTTTATGGTTTCAAGTAAGGATGCTTTTGTAAAACTTGATTGTTTTAGAATTACATTTAAAATTGATAAGTTTTTTTCAAGACTTTCAATTTCTTCTTTATGTTTTTCGATCTGTTGCGATATCTTTTCTTTTAACTCCAATATATCTCTCATCTGTTCTTCTAAAAACTCCATAATTATTGTTAGATAGATACTGTATTAAAACGCATTCTAATTTGAAAGAACCTTTTCCAACTCATTGTAGCATATTTTTTTGAAACCCTTGATAGGTTTTGATGTTGTATAAAGATTTGAAGAATTTTTTGAGGCTAACCATTCAAGAAGTTTCCTTCCTCTTCTTAGTTTTTTTATTTTGATTTTTTTACTTTCAATTTTTGTTTTTGAATATTTTCCAATTTTATTTCCAAAATCCATTCCAAACAAAATAATCCTTTTAGCTTTAAAATGTCTGGCAAGGAATACACATCTATCTCCATCAGTAAACCCACCAAAATTATGAATTTTTCCAAAAGGTCTAGTCTCAGTAGTACCAACACAATTTTTAAAATTTGAAACTAATTCTAATCGATTAATATTATCTCCATGTGCGTGAATTACCATTATAGTATTGCTTTTTCCAATTTTTTTTAATGAGTTTTCATCACCATCAAGATCACTTACTAAAATATCTGGCATAATTTTATTTTCTATTAGAGCTTTTACTGCTCCATCTGCAACTATTTTTGTAGTAGAACTATACTTTTTCAAAGTTGGGATAGATGATATGAGAGTTGGGCCAGCACCTATTACAAAAACATCTTGATTAAGTATTAAGTTACGAAATTTATTACAAGAAAATTTGTTTTTTAGTATAGAATTTAGGAGTTTTGCTGATTTGAGATCTCTTTTTTTGCTAAATCCAAATTCCTTTAATATCTCTGAGTATCTTTTTTCCCAGCCTAATATTGTCATATGACTCAAATTGGTAATCCCAATCATAAATCATGTGAATAGACTAGGCAATGTCTCTGTAGGAGGAATAAATCCTATTCGTATTATGGGAATATTAAATACGAGTCCAGAGTCATTTTACAAAAAAACTATTGTAACAAAAAAACAATCACAAGAGAAATTAATTAGAAAATTTGTAGATGAAGGTGCTGACTTTATAGATGTAGGGGGAATGTCTACTGCTCCTTATTTATCAACATTAGTATCTGAAAAAATTGAATCGAAAAGAATTCTTCAGGCAATAAAAAGGATCCAACAATTATGTAATCTTCCTATTTCTGTTGATACTTGTAGAGCAGGTGTTGCAAAAGATGCTCTTGATCAAGGTGTTGAGATAATCAATGATATTTCTGGATTAAAATATGATAAAAAAATGGTAAATGTAATTGAAAATTATCAACCTTCACTAATTCTTTGTGCCTTTAGTAAAAAACTTGTAACTGGAAACCAAATCAACAAAACAAAAGATCTTTTAAAACAAAGCCTTGCATTGGCCAAATCTGCAAATATTCCCAGAAAAAAAATTGTCTTAGATCCAGCTATAGGATTTTTTAGAAAAACCGGAACCAGTCCATTTTTTACAAAAATAAATTCTGATTGGCTTGAACGAGATTTACTCATGCTTAATAATTTAAGATCCGTTAAAATGAAACAACCATTACTTGTTTCTGTTTCAAACAAATCATTTATTGGAAAATTATTAAATATTGAAAATACTTCTGATCGATTATTTGGTTCAGTTGTTGCTGAAGCAATGACAATATTGAATGGAGCTGATATTATTCGTACACATAATGTACGAGAAACTAAAGATTCAGTCAAACTTGTACAAAGTTTAGCTCAAAAAAAATCAAGAAAGGCTTATAATGCTTCATAAATCATGACTATAGGTTTCATTGGAGTTTAGAGAAGGATTAACCTTTGACGATGTTCTCCTTGTTCCTAAATTTTCTGATATTACTAGTAGATCTCAGACCAACATAGAAACTAAACTTTCTAAAAAAATTTCATTAAACATACCTCTAATTAGTGCTAACATGGATACTGTAACCGAATCTGAGATGGCAGTGGCTATGGCAAGAGAGGGAGGATTAGGAGTTATTCACAGATTTCTTACAATTGAAGAAGAAGCAAATGAAGTTCTCAAAGTGAAACGTTCCGGAAGCGTTATGATTGAAAATCCTTACTTCATTAGTTCTAAACAAACCATAAAAGATGCAATTGCTTATATGAAAGAAAAAGATGTTTCTGGACTTTTAGTGAGTGATTCTGATTCAATACTAGCTGGAATTCTTACCAAAAGAGATGTAATGTTTGAATCAGAATCCACACAACTAGTTAAAGATGAAATGACTACAGATGTAATTACTGCCAAACCAGGAATTAATTTGGATGAAGCCAAGGAAATTCTTCGCAAAAATAGAATTGAAAAATTACCGTTAGTTGACGAGTCAAAAAGAATCAAAGGTTTGATTACAACAAAAGACATTACAAATATAGAAAATTATCCATTAGCATCAAAGGACAAAAAAGGAAGACCTCTTGTTGGAGCTGCTGTAGGAGTAAAAGGTGATTTTATGGATAGAACCGAATCTCTTTTAGAAGCAGGCGCAGATGTTATTGTAGTAGATATTGCACATGGGCACAGTGAAAATGCAGTAAATACAATTACTCACATTAAAAAGGCATTTCCTGACTGTGAATTAATTGCTGGAAATGTAGCTACTGCTACCGGAGCAGAGGATCTAATCGGGGCAGGAGTTGATGCAGTTAAAGTTGGGGTTGGTTCTGGTTCTATATGTATCACTAGAGTAATTACAGGCTCTGGTGTACCTCAACTTACAGCAGTTTTAGATTGTGCAGAAGTTGGGAGAAAACATGACATTCCAATAATTTCTGATGGTGGAATAAGAAATTCTGGTGATATAACTAAAGCATTAGCAGCTGGTGCATCTTCAGTAATGGTTGGAAGTATATTGGGAGGTACTGATGAAAGCCCAGGTTCTTTTATATCTAAAAATGGAAAACGTTTCAAAATTTACCGAGGAATGGCTTCATTTTATGCATCACTTGGGCGTAAATCAAAAGAAAATGGAAATATTTCAATTGAAAATGATGAAATTAATGATTATGTAGCAGAAGGTGTAGACGCGCTGGTACCATACAAAGGAAGTGTTACTGATATTCTAAAACAGCTAACTGGAGGAGTTCGTTCAGGTCTAAGTTACTGTGGAGCTCACACTATTAAACAAATGCAAGAAAACTCAGAATTCATAAAAATGTCTGGTGCTGGCTTTGCTGAAAGTCAACCTCATGATGTTTCATTGATGTAGTGAAACTTTATTTTTTAATTAAAAATATTTTATTTAGCTAGTCTTTATTAACGAATATTGGTTTTTTTTACTGTGTTAAGTACCAGAACTATCATTGGCATTGTTATTGGAGGTGCAATTATTGCAATTGGAAGTTATGCTCTTGTTACCTCTTTTGGACTTCAAACAGTTAATGTAGATGATACTTTTCAAGTTGGAGAATCTACGTCCTATTCATTTTCAGCTCCAAAAGGATCTAAACATTTTCTTAACATCACAGCTGATTCCTTTGAAGTTTTTTTGAGATCTCCTAGAGGCGGATTGCAAATTATAGATGAACAGTTCAAAAGGGAATTGACTGTTGAATGGATTCATCTCCAAGATGGAGAAACCAAACTAAAAGTAAACAATACAGGTGCTTCAAAATTAAACATTTCAGGATACTTAACAATATTGACAGATCCAATTCTAATCACTTACCATCTGCTAGTCATAATTACCGGTGTAGTAATAATAGGATTTAGTGCTGGCTTTAGTGTAAGAAAACCTAGAGGTTTTTAATTATTTTCTGCACTTGGATAAGAACCCAGAATTTTTAAAAATAGAGTTTTTTCTTTAATATTATTTAACATCTCTTTAACTTTGGAATTATTTTCATGCCCTTCAAAATCTACGTAGAAATTGTATTCCCAAACTGTGTCTTTTTTTGGTCTAGATTCTATTTTTGTTAAATTAATCCCATATTCTGAAATTTTCTCAATAATATGATGTAAAGCGCTAGGTTCATGTTTGATAGAGAAAATGATTGAAGTCTTGTCTTTTTTGGATTCACTTGTTTTATTTTTTGATAGGATTAAAAATCGTGTGTAGTTTTTTGGATTATCAGCAATGTTTTCAAG
>JACZUQ010000052.1:1947-6021 GCA_022573065.1 Nitrososphaerota archaeon | reverse complement strand
CCAGTAAAGGAACCATTGAATATGAAAATTACACACGTGCGATATATACATTTCCTTTATTCTCAAAGAAAAGAGATCACAACATTACATTATAGGAATGGAAATTAAAATAAAAAACGAGAAGTTTGTTTTAACCTCTTCCTTGGGCTGCGTATTTACCCTGTTTGCCTTTGTAGAACAATACTACTGCTATTCCTCCAAATATAGCTACTGAAACAGCTACAGCTCCAAAGACACCATCTGCTGCCAAAATTGGTGTACCAGAACCAGCTTGTGGATTAAGCTTTACTGCTTCGACTGCTCGTCTTGCAAGCTCTAATTGTTCTTCCAAAGTACGTGAGCCAGTTTCTCCCTGATCTCCTACGTTACCCAGGTATTGTGCATATGCATCTATTGCACCAAAGCCATAGTAGCCCATAACGTATACTGCGAGAATGCTAGCTATCAGTAATGGTTTATTCATATCGTTTACCTGATGATGGAGAGCCTGCAGTGTCTATTTAACTTTTTTCTCGATATCAATATTGAAAATTATTAATTTGATCGCTGAAGCAACGTTTATTTTTGTTCTTCAGGCATGGTTCGCATGGGCAGGTTACATACCCACAATCACGGAAAATCGCAATCGACTAGACCATTAGATCTTAAAAAACCAACATGGGTCACACAAAGTCCAAAAGAGATTGAAGAGATGATTGTCAAGTATGCAAAGGATGGGATGACTTCAAGTCAAATTGGTATTAAATTGCGAGATCAACATGCAATACCACTAGTTAAGCCAATCATCAATAAGGGAATAATGCAAGTTCTAGATGAGAATAAACTAAATCAAGACCTACCTGAGGATTTGAATAATATTGTAATCAAGGCAGTTGGTTTGCAAAAACACTTGAAATCAAATAAATTAGATAATCGAAACAGAAGAGCACTTGAGCTAATAGAAGCCAAAGTCCACCGACTTTCAGTATATTATAAGAAGATTGGAAAAATTCCCAAAAACTGGAAATATAAGTCTGTTATCGCTCAACTTGAGTGATGGAAAAAAGTTTCGAGAACGCATTATCAAATTTTAAAGATAAAATTTCAGATTGTATTAAATCAAAAAAAAGTATCTCAGTAATTACTCATATTGATTGTGATGGGATAACATCTGGAAGTATTATTACCAAGGCTCTAGTTCGAGCAGGAGCAAATTGCACAGTTTCCACTTCAATGGATTTTAACAAAAAAGTAATTGAAAAATTGAATGATGATCAGAGAGATTTTCATATAATTACAGATCTTGGTGGTGGTTTTGCAAAAGAGCTTGATGAGAAATTATCTGACAACTGGTTAATTTTAGATCATCATCAGATTCCACAAGAAGAATTGGATAATGACAGAGTCATTAACGCATGGAAATTTGGAATCGATGGTGGAAAGGAAATTAGCGCAGGAGGAATGGCTTATCAAGCAGCAAAAACCATGGATGGGAAAAATTCTGATCTTGCATGGATTGCAGTTGTTTCAGCACTCGGAGATAGACAAGACCAAGGAAAAAAAAAATCATTTACTGGAATAAACTTGGAGATTGTAAATGATGCAAAAAAAACTGGTCTTCTTGAGGTAGATCTTGATTTATCACTTGTTGGAAGAGAGACAAGACCATTACCTGACGCACTAGCATTTACTTCTCAACCATTCATTGAAGGACTTACTTGGAATAGGGATGCCTGTCTATCATTACTAAATTCATCTGGAGTAAATCTAAAAGATGGAGGAAGATGGCGCGTTCCAGCTGAGCTTAACGAAGAGGAAAAACGAAAGGTTATCGAATCAATTACCAAATATACCTCAGGACAAAATGCCACTCAAATAATGGATGAACTAATTGGATATACCTATACCTTCCCAAGAGAAGACAAACGAAGTTTTCTTCGAGATGGTAGAGAATTTTCAACGATGCTTAACTCTTGCGGTAGAATCCAAAAGGCAGGAGTCGGAATTGCGATCTGTATGGGAGACAGAACAAAGATGCTCATAGAAGGAGAAAATATTCTAAAAGAGTATAGACACATGATTCGAAATTACATGAATATTTTGGCAAGTGAAAGATGGAGAACTAATGATACAACAAATTGTGTCATGGTAAATGCAGAAGGTGTGGTTCCAGAAACTATGACAGGAACCATTTCATCACTTATTGCAGGTTCTCCAAAAAATGCTGGAAAAATTGTAATACTTCGAACCAATGGAGAGGAAGGAACGATTAAGTTTTCATCAAGAAAATCATTTAGTTGTAAATCAGAGGTAAACTTGAGTAATCTGATGAGAACTGGGGCAGAAAAATTTGATGGAGTAGGTGGAGGTCATGATGCTGCAGCAGGTGCCAGAATAACTAAAGACAAATTGGATGACTTTTTAGATTATTTAGATAAGAATGTCCTTAATGTGCAAAGTTCAGGTAACTCTGAACAACATAACTGAGAAAAAAGCGCAAACCGTTAGAAAAGCATTAGAGCCAGACAATGTAAATTTTCCAGAAAACTTGACTTTGAAAGTAGAAAATATTGATAACAAGCTTGTTTTTATTTTCCAGAGCCAAGGTAGCATGAAAAAATTAATTGCAACAGTTGATGAGGTTTTAGAACATATCCAAGTTTCACTTAAAGTGATAGAGTAATGCTAGACCCAAAAATCATCAGAGAAGATCCTGAAAGAATTCGAAAAATGCTAAAAAATAGAGATGTAGATTTTGATTTTGATGGATTAATACAATTTGATAAACAAAGACGAGAGCTTATCATAAAAACAGATGAATTTAGAAAAAAAAGAAATGACATATCATTAGAAATTGGAAAGAAGAAAAAAGCAGGAGAGGATACTGTGCCTTTACTCGAAATGATGAAAAAGGTATCTCAGGAACTTGAAAATCTGGAGACTGCACAAAACAAGGTAGAATTAGATTATTCAAAACTTGCATTAACCATTCCTAATTTTATTCACGAATCAGTTCCAATTGGACAAGACGAAACTACAAATAAGGAGATTAGAAAATGGGGAAAAGTTTCACACCCAGATTTTAAAATTAAAGATCATGTAGATTTTGCTACGAGTTTGGATCTAGTGGATCTTGAACGTGCAGCAAAAGTAGCTGGTGCAAGATTTTATTTTTTAAAAAATGAATTAGTTAGATTAAATCATGCATTAATTCAATATGCCTTAGACTTTCTATCTGAAAAAAACTATACACTTGTTCAGCCACCCTACATGATTAATCGTAATTCTATGGAAGGTGCAGTAATTGCAGAAGATTTTGAAAATGTCATTTACAAAGTGGAAGATGAGGATCTATATCTAATTGGAACATCAGAACATGCCATTGCAGCAATGCACTCTGACGAGATTTTAGATGGAACAAAATTACCAATTAGATATGCTGGAGTTAGTCCTTGTTTTAGAAAAGAAGCAGGGGCTCATGGTAAAGATCAGAAAGGAATTTTTCGAGTACATCAATTTGAAAAGATTGAACAATTTGTTTTTTCTAGACCCGAGGATTCATGGAAGGAACATGAAAAAATGCTTGAAACTGCCGAAGAATTTTATCAAAAACTTGGAATTCCGTACAAAGTAATACTTCTCTCCAGTGGAGATATGGGAAAAATTTCGGCAAAAACATACGACATTGAAGCGTGGATGGGAGGTCAAAATGCATATAGAGAAATTGTTTCTTGTTCAAATTGTTTGGAGTATCAAGCAAGAAGATTAAAGATTAGATTTAGGGATAAGACAAATGAGCAAACACAATATCTTCATACCTTAAACAGTACACTTGTGGCAACATCAAGAACACTTGTTGCAATTATTGAAAACTTTCAGACAAAAGATGGTCACATTACAGTTCCACAAGTATTACAAAAATACCTTGGTAAAAACACAATCTAAATGCAGTACCACTTATATTTTGGCTCAAAAGGTCGATACTAGTTGGCAAGAAGAAAAACCAAAGTAAAAGACAAGTGGAGAGAGAAAAGATGGGTAACAGTATATGCACCAGATTCATTTAACAATGTTCCAATTGCATATGTACCAATC
>JACZUQ010000052.1:0-1849 GCA_022573065.1 Nitrososphaerota archaeon | reverse complement strand
CATTACTTCAAGCTTAAGTATTTTATAATTTTTCATAGATAAAAATGGCAGAAAAGCTAGAGATTACAATAGAGGTAATTGTACATGCTACAGAAGATGATGAAAAAATTTTAAAAGCATTTTTCAAACAATTTAATATTTCAAAAGATGAGTTTTCAAGGCAGAATCTTACTGGACATTTTGAAAATCCTATTACCCTACTTCGTGCTAAAATTAAAAAAAATGATGCTAGAAATTTTCTTCAAAGACTTCTCTCAAAAATTCCTGAAAACCAGATTTCAGAAATAATTGAGGATATTGAAAATCATATTCAAGATTCTACTTTGTACCTTAGATTTGGAAAACAGGATTTGATTAAAGGTAAAATGATAGTACAAGAAAAAGATGCAGTAAAGTTTAAAATATTTACGCCAATTTACAAGAAAAACGATATCATAAAAAATTATGTTAAGCTTTTGACTGAAACAGAGTAATTTTTTGGATAGAATTTTAATATGATTATTTAGTATGATAGTTGGGAATGAAGAAATAATAGCCGCTCCAGTCTGAGCAAACGCGCTGTGAAGACGCCGCGACGAACCGACCCAATAAATTATTTAATTTTAGGATTATTTTAAATACAGTTGTTCAAGCTGGATAGCTATGAGTTTTGATTATGATGTTATAGTAGCTGGAGGAGGACTTGCAGGTACAATTGCAGCTCAATCTGTTTCATACTATTCAAAGCAGAAATTATCAATTTTAGTAATTGATAGAAGTAAACAATTTACTCCAGGCCAAAAAAATGTTAGCGGTTGGACTTGCGGAGATGCAGTAAGCAAAGAAACTGTTGACTTTATGACAGAGAGAATAAAAATTCCATGGACAGAACCTGAAATTGAACATCATGTAAAGGGAGTTATGGCGTTTTCACCTGACAGGGAAACATCTATTCCATTTGATGGAGAGGGATACATGTTAAATAGACAGAAACTTCCAGAGGTGCAAAACCAAAGAGCACAAAAGATGGGAGTAAATTTTGATTTTGAGATTAATTTGACTGGTCTTGTATATGACGGCAATCAAGTAACTGGTGTTCAAGGAGTTGATAATAAAACCAGAGGGCCATACAAAAAAACTGGCAAGTTAGTAATTGATGCAACTGGTGTAACATCGATGCTGCGAAACCAAATTCAAAACACGACAAAGGTTGAAAGAAAGGTTGACAGGCGTGATATAGAATCTACCGGACGTCATATCATGTATTTTGATAAAGGTGAAGAAGACTTGTCAGAGTTTGATCCTGACTATTGTATTATTCATTTAGATCAGGACATTGCCCCAGGTGGCTATGGTTGGGTTTTTCCAAAGGGAGAAAACAAGGTAAACATTGGATTAGGTATTGAAAAAACAATATTAGACAAACGAAACAAAAGATTAGGAAAAAATGATAATGTATCTAGTCTTATCGAAGAATACGTTAACAGAAATAAGGCAATTAAAAATCCTAGACTCTCAACTGATGAAAGTGATAAAAACAATGCAAGTGGAAACTTTCAGGTCTCTGTTAGAAGACAAAATGATTGCCTAGTTGCAAATGGTTACATGTTAGTGGGGGATTCTGCATGGATGCCCAAACCACTTGATGCTGGAGGAATTGGTCCTGCTTTAGTTGCAGGAGCTTTAATTGGAAAAGTCGCAACAGAA
This sequence comes from Nitrososphaerota archaeon, assembly GCA_022573065.1. Taxonomy (GTDB): domain Archaea; phylum Thermoproteota; class Nitrososphaeria; order Nitrososphaerales; family Nitrosopumilaceae; genus CSP1-1. The sequence continues at coordinate 163 of JACZUQ010000052.1, read as the reverse complement.
GCAATAGAATCAGGCGATGTTACAGAGAAAGGACTATGGAAGTACAATAATGAATTCATCAATGAGTATGGATACAAAACTGCAGGTCTTGAAATATTTCGCAGGTTAATTCAAACACTAACTAATGATCAAATCAGTTATGGCATGAAACATTTCTTAGGAG
>JACZUQ010000017.1:12381-18302 GCA_022573065.1 Nitrososphaerota archaeon | reverse complement strand
GGTAGCAACAACTATTGCAAAAGGAATAGTCTCTCCTGATGATATTACCGTTTATATGATTATTGGAGGTCTGGCAGGAGCAATTACTTGGAGTACAATATGTACAGTATTGGGATTACCAATTTCTAACAGTCATGCACTGATTGGAGGAATAATGGGAGCAGGTATAATTGGATTAGGCTTTGAAAAACTAGTTTTAGATGGATTAACTAAAGTTTTAGCTGGAATAGTTATCGCACCAATAGGTGGATTGATTTTTGGTTTGTTACTTACTACTCTTATAATTACAATTTTTGCTAGACATCGGCCTGCTAAAGTAAATCAAACATTTGGTAAATTACAAATAATATCCTCTGCTTGGTTTGCCCTCACTCACGGGGCAAATGATGGACAAAAAACTATGGGAATAATTGTTCTAATTTTATTTGCAGCAGGTATAATTCCTGAACTTGAAATGCCACTTTGGGTTATATTTGCAGCAGCTACTGCAATAGGATTAGGTACATTCTTTGGTGGTTACAAAGTCATTAAAACACTTGGTATGAGAGTTACTAGACTCAAACCATATCAGGGATTTGCGGCAGAAACTGGTGGTGGAGTAATGTTAGCTATTTTCGCTACTCTAGGAATTCCAGCAAGTACTACTCATGTAATAACAGGTAATATTATGGGTGCAGGTGCGGCACGCAGAAAATTTGCAGTTCGTTGGAAAGTAGGACGACAAATAGTATTTGCGTGGTTAATTACTATACCAGGCGCTGCTGGATTTGCAATTGCATTTACCTATATCATACATCTATTTGTTTAACGATAGCCAAACGAAACAAGAATGAAATATTCAAATTTGATCATTTTTGTATCTGAATTACTTGGCACATTTGGCCTATTAGTTGCTGCAACTGGCTCAATAGTTTATGATTCAAGTCTTGGAAATACATTAGGACCAATTTTTGTAGCAGCTATTCATTTTCTTGGTTTAGCAATTGTGGTTTACGCTTTTGGAAAATATTCTATGGCACACTTTAATCCAGCCGTAACAATTGGATATTTCATTTCAGGATATATAAAAGCAAAGGCATTACCTGTATACTTTGTAGCACAAGCTATTGGAGCATTTTTGGGAACATTTTTTGTAAAATATGTTATAGGATCTTATGCAGAACTTGGGTTAAATTTTCCTAATTATTCCTATTCTATTCCATTATTTTATGGAGTTGAAATAATTGCTACCATACTTCTAATGGGTGTTATTCTTACAGTTGTACATATTAAAGGCCTTAACAAATTGACAGGAATAGCTATTGGCGGAATTATTGCTTTAGATGTATATTTTCTTGGACCAATTTCAGGTGCATCAATGAATCCAATTCGTTCTCTCACCCCAGCAATTGTTTCAGGAATACCAGATGACTTGTGGTTATTCTTGACAGCCCCGTTCATAGGATCTGCAATAGTGGGAGTGGTTTACTACAAGAAATTTTCTAAATTCAAATACCAAGAGTAATTTTAACAGATTTACAAATATTACGAATAATAATGACAAAAAAGAGAGCTAATCATTGAACTCAAAAAAATTATTTGATCAAGCAAAAAAAGTAATTCCTTCTGGCGTAAACAGCCCGGTGAGATATTTTGAACCGTATCCATTCTTTGTAAAAAAATCACAAGGTTCTTCAATTTGGGATGTAGATGGAAAAAAATATGTTGATTTTTGCAATGGTTATGGTGCATTACTTCTTGGTCATACAAGAAAAGAAATTATCTCAGCTGTTTCACAACAACTTAAGACAGGAACTTTATTTTGTGCACCAACTGAGATTGAAATTGAATTATCCAAATTAATAATAGGAAACTTTCCTTCAATTGACAAAGTCAGACTAGTCAATACTGGTTCAGAAGCCACAATGACTGCAATTCGGCTTGCAAGAGGATACACCAAGAAGAAAAAAATTATCAAATTTGAAGGATGTTATCATGGAGCTCATGACTCTGTATTAGTAAAAGCAGGTTCAGGGGCTGCACATCATGGAATATCAATTTCAGATGGAGGTCTCTCAGAGGTTTCAAAACATACTCTGGTAGTACAATACAACAATTCAAAAGAATTAGAACAAGTTCTAAAGAAAAATAATGATGTAGCAGGAGTAATTGTTGAGCCAATACTTGCTAACATGGGTTTAATATTACCTGGAAAAAATTTCCTTTCTGAAATTAGAAAAATCACAAGAAGATTTCATGTTCCGTTAATCTTTGATGAGGTAGTTACTGGATTTCGTGTTTCACCAGGTGGTGCACAAAAATATTTTGGGATTAAACCTGATCTTACAACTTTAGGGAAAGCACTTGGGAATGGGTTTGTAATTGCAGCCGTTGGCGGAAGAAAAGAAATCATGAACCAATTAACGCCTACTGGCAAAGTTTACCAGGCAAGTACTTTTGCAGGAAACCCAATCTCTGTATCGGCCTCTATTGCATCGATCAAAACTATGAATAAACTAAAAAATAAAATTTATCCAAAACTAGAACAATACTGTACACTTCTATCCAGAGCAATAGATGATATGGCAAGTGATCTGAAAATTCCACACCAAATTAATTTTACAGGCTCAATGTTGCAAATCTTCTTCACAAACAAACCAGTTATTGATTTTAGGACATCCAAAAATGCCGATGCCAAAAAATTCCAAAAAATGTTTCGCTCCTTGTTAAAAAGTGGAGTGTTTATCGCACCATCTCAATTTGAGACAGTCTTCTTATCAGATGCGCATACTAAAACTGACTTGAACAAGACACTTGACGCATACCAAACAGCACTCAAATCGGTGAAGAATTGAAGTATACAATTGGAACTAGAGGTAGCAATCTCTCACTTGCTCAAACAAACTGGGTCATTTCTGAATTAAAAAAAACAAATTCAGAAACTGAATACGAAATCAAAACTATCACAACAAAAGGAGATACTGATACACGACCACTATTTTCTTTAGATCAAAAGGGAATTTTTGAAAAGGAAATTGATAGAGCAGTAGTAGAAAAGGAGGTGGATTTTGCAGTTCATAGCCTCAAAGACGTGCCTTCTGAATTGGGGCCAAATCTTAGTCTAAGTTGCATTCCTCTACGCGAATCAGTTCACGACGTCTTCATTTCGTCAGATGGCACTACTCTTGAAAACATTAAGTCAGGTGCAGTTATAGGCACAAGCAGTCTTAGAAGAGCAGTTCAAGTTTTAAGACTGCGTTCAGATGTAGTTATCAAATCAATTAGAGGAAACATTGAATCAAGAATCAAAAAAATAAACGAAGGACAGTTTGATGGAGTTGTTTTAGCACAAGCTGGAATTAATAGACTTGGTCTTGATGTTAAAGTAACTCCACTCTCGATAATTGATTTTCCGCCGTCTCCTGGACAAGGAGCTTTGGGAATTGTTAGTAGGAGTGATGATGAAAAAACAATTGCAATGTTGAAGAAAATAGAAGATGCAGATTCTAGATTAAAAATCGAAGCAGAAAGAGCATTATCTAAATTTGTAGAATCAGGTTGTCGATTTCCTGTAGGTGCATTTGCAGAATTAATTGGCAACGATTTGAAACTTACCGTTGCAGTATACTCTATTGATGGAAAAAAATCTATAATTGTAGAAAAGAGTGGGAACAAAAATGACCCGTTTGCTTTGGGTAAGCTTGTAGGAGAAGAGCTAAACAATCAAGGAGTAAATGAACTTGCATTAAATTGGCGAGAGAAAGTAGAGGAATGGAATAAAAAATGACGGGCAAAGTGTATTTGGTTGGAGCTGGACCAGGAGATTCTAAATTAATTACTTTGCGAGCAGTTGAGCTTCTAAAAAAAGCAGATGTAGTTCTTTACGATAGATTAATTAGCAAAAAAATTCTTTCAATGATTCCCAAAAAAGCAAAAAAAGTTTACGTTGGAAGAGAAGTTGGTGATGATTATAGTCATCAGGAAAATACTAATGATCTGATGATAAAGTACGCAAAAACCAAAAAAAATATTGTCAGACTCAAAGGTGGAGATCCAATAATTTTTGGTAGAGGTGGTGAAGAAGCAGAGCATCTAAAAAAACACAAGATAAAGTTTGAAATTATTCCAGGAATAACGTCAGGAATTGGATCGGCAACCTATTCAGGTATTCCATTAACTCACAGAAAATTTGCATCATCAGTAGTTTTTGTTACTGGCCATGAAGATCTTCAAAGGTCTAAGGAGAAGGTAAAATGGAAAAAACTTGCAAATTCAGTTGATACCATTGTAATAATGATGGGCCTATCTCGAATAGACATAATCTGTAAGCAACTAATTCAAGGTGGAATGGGCAAAAGGATCCCTGTAGCCGTAATTCAAGAAGGAACTACCTCAAAACACAAAATGATTACAGGAACTGTCTCAAATATTTCTAAACTAGTAACACAAAAGAAAATCAAACCACCCTCTATAATTATAATAGGCAAAGTAGTTAATCTCTCAAAAACTATAGGTTGGAAGTAAATGATGGAAGGAAAAACAATTGCAATTACACGTTCAGAAGAAGATTCTGAAGAGTTTGTTGAGCTAGTTTCAAATGAAAACGCAATACCAATTGCATTACCAACAATAGAATTAGTTACAAAGGGTGAAAAAATTGTTGATGAGCTCCTTGAATCAATAAAACAAGAAAATCCTGATTACTCTGTCTTTATGAGTTCAAAAGCAGTAAAGCTTCTATTTGATTCTGCAAAAAAAATTTCAATGTATGAAAAACTACAGCTTTCAGTTGCAAACACTATAGTGATTGCAGTAGGTCCAAAGACTAAGACAGCATTAGAATCAGAAGGAATTAAGGTTGCTCACATGCCAAACCGATACTCATCTATAGGAATAGGGGAAGTATTTACTAGATTAAATGCAGTTGGAAAAAAAGTAATTGTACCACGAAGCGGTGCATCAACACCATTTCTCAAGAATCTTTTAGAAAAAATAGGAATTATTGTTAAAGAAATCTATCTTTATGATGTATGTGCCTTTCGTGATACCTCACATTGGAACAAATTTCGCCAATTATTCTCACAAAATAAAGTTGATGGAATAGTTTTTACAAGTGCATCGTCTGTAAGGGCATTCTTTGAAATAATGAAAAATGATTATAACGATGTAACACTAATTAACAATTTACAGAAAACAAAAATTGTTTCTATTGGTCCATTTACTGCTGAAGAACTAAACAAACTTAATGTAAAAAACACTATTGCAGATGTTCATACAGTTCTAGGAGCTTTTCAAACAATAAAAAATATTTTTTCGTTAGCTTAGCCTACTAGTTTAACTTCATTTAGCTTTACCTACTCCGATCTACAAGTAGTAATAGTGGAAGAAGCTATTAATATCATAACGGTGTTATTTTTCGCATGACTACTGAAAATCTTGACATGGATTATTCAAAATATGATTTTAAAGATTCAACTGAACTCTATGTTCATCTAAGTAAAAAAGGTCTGTCAAAAGATGTTGTAGTGAGCATCAGTAAACTGAAAGACGAACCACAGTGGATGCTTGATTTTAGACTTAGATCATATGAGATCTTTATGAAAAAACCAATGCCAACATGGGGTGGTGATCTTAGCAAAATTAATTTTCAAAATATCTTTTATTATGCAAAAGCTTCTGATAAAACTGAGAAAAGCTGGGATGATGTTCCAGAAAATATCAGAAATACCTTTGATAAACTAGGAATTCCAGAAGCTGAGAAGAAATTCCTTGCAGGAGTTGGCGCACAATATGAATCAGAAGTAGTTTATCACCATTTAAGAGAAGACTTGGAAAAACAAGGAGTACTTTTCTTAGACACTGACACTGCTCTCAAAGAACAACCTGAAATTTTTAAAAAATACTTTGCTAAAATTATTCCTCCAGAAGATAACAAGTTTGCA
>JACZUQ010000017.1:9213-12282 GCA_022573065.1 Nitrososphaerota archaeon | reverse complement strand
ATTTAAGAGAAGACTTGGAAAAACAAGGAGTACTTTTCTTAGACACTGACACTGCTCTCAAAGAACAACCTGAAATTTTTAAAAAATACTTTGCTAAAATTATTCCTCCAGAAGATAACAAGTTTGCAGCACTAAACAGTGCTGTCTGGAGTGGAGGTTCATTTATCTACATACCACCTGGTGTCAAAGTTGACATGCCACTACAAGCTTACTTTAGAATTAACGCAGAAAACATTGGACAGTTTGAAAGAACTCTTATCATTGCTGATGAGGGATCTGAAGTACATTACATTGAAGGATGTACCGCACCTGTTTATTCATCAGAATCACTTCATTGTGCAGTTGTAGAATTAGTTGCACACAAGGATGCAAAACTAAGGTACACAACAATTCAGAACTGGAGTAACGATGTATACAATCTTGTTACAAAACGTGCTTATGCATATGAAGGTGCCAAAGTTGAATGGATTGATGGAAACATTGGAAGTAAACTTACAATGAAATATCCAGGAATTTATCTCATGGGTGAAAGAGCATACGGTGAAACTCTATCAATTGCATTTGCAGGAAAAGACCAACATCAAGACACCGGCGCAAAGATGGTACATCTAGCTCCTAACACAACATCAAAAATTACATCAAAATCAGTTAGTCGCTTAAATGGTCGTTCTACTTACAGAGGATTACTAACCGTTGCAAAAGGTGCAACAAATGTCAAAGCTACAGTAAGATGTGATGCATTACTATTAGATGATACATCAAAAACAGATACTTATCCCTATATGGAAATTAACCAAGAAGATGCCACCGTTACCCACGAAGCAACAGTAGGTAAAATAGGCGATGAACAAATCTTCTACCTCATGACTCGAGGATTTTCTGAAGAAGAGGCACTAACATTAATCGTAAATGGATTCATGGAACCTTTCACAAAAGAACTTCCAATGGAATATGCCGTAGAACTGAACCGATTAATCAAACTAGAGATGGACGGTTCAGTAGGTTAAACACTCTGGTTACACATTATGATAAACTATGCAAAACCATGCCTTATCTACAATTAGTACTAGTCACATAGATGAAATATCATCATCAAAAAACGAACCAGGTTGGCTCAAAGAATATAGAAAAAATTCTCTTAGCATATATCAAACCCTTCCATTAGAAACATCTCCACTTTACAACAAGTATACTGATGCCAAAAGAATGGATCCAGAACAGGTTTCATTAGCAATTAATTCTGATAAATCCGTTCCAGATTTTCTTACGAATAGATTACAAGAACTTACAAACGAAATCTCTATTGTTCAAATTGGCTCTAACATTCACAAAATAAATCTACCTGATGAATTTCAAAAAAAAGGATTAGTAATTTCATCAATTGATGATGCACTAAAAAATCATAGCGACATTATTCAAAAAACTTTAGAATCAACAAACTCTAATGAAGACAAGTACACTGCATTAAACAATGCAGCATTTAACTCTGGAATATTTATTCATATTCCTAGAAACTTAATCTTAGAAAAACCAATTCATATTGTTTCTTCACTTTCAATTGATGGTACATCAACAATATCTCGTAATGTAATTGTTACAGAGGAAAGCAGTAAAGCAAGTATTGTCCAAGAATTGTATGCGCCAAAATGCTCTCATCAACAAGCATATCTTGAGTTGTTTAATGTAAGTGTAGGACAAAATAGTCAACTAGATGGAACAACTTTACAAGTAATGGATAATAGCGCTGTCAACTTTTCTACTAGAAAATCTGACATTGCTCAAGACGGAAAAATTAATTGGTATTTGGGTTTGTTTGGTGCAATGTTATCTCGATATAGAGTTGAATACTATCTAAATGGTACAGGTGCTACTGTAAATGATTCTGAAGTAGTATTTGGAAATAATGATCAATCATTTGATCTTACCACTAATGTTACTCATGAAAAACCTGCTACCGAAGGTAAAGTGATCGAAAAATCAATCCTAAAAGACAACTCCAAATCTCTTTTCAAAGGAATGATACGTATTAAAGAACATGCAAGTAAATCAAAATCATATCTCTCTGGTCGTTCTATTTTATTAGACAAGGGTGCAAAATCAGAGTCAATTCCAGGACTTGAGATATTTACTAATGATGTTAAAGCTACACATTCAGCATCTGTTGCTCAAATAGATGAAGAGCAGATATTTTATCTTCAAACTAGGTGTCTAAGCAGAGGAGAATCTGAAAGAATTATTGTAGAAGGATTTTTGGAACCACTTTCAAGAACAATGTCATACCAAGTAAGAGCTTGGATAGCATATCTTATAGAATCAAAATGGGAGGGAGGTGATATGAGTATTAAAAATGATGAGCGTCTTAAAGCATTAGTTGAGATCGAAGAAACAAGGTATGATGAGAACGCCGAAATCGAACAACATTACAAGTACCGGTGATACATTTGAGTAACTGGGTAAAAGCTTGTGATACAGATAAGGTTGGAAGTGGAGAGTTGTATAGTTTTGATCATGATGATAAAAAAATTCTTTTAACTAATCTTGATGGAAAGATTTTTGCAACAGACAGAATTTGTACTCATGAAGAAGCTGATCTTTCAACAGGAATACTAAGCGAAGAGGGAGTTCGATGTCCATTACACTTGTCAGTTTTTGATTTAAACACTGGTAAACCTCAAAATCTTCCTGCAGAAGAATCACTCAAAACATACAATGTTAAAATAGATAACAACGAGGTTTACGTGGAGGTTTAATCTTGCAGTCTAGCATATCCTTAGAAAATATTAAAAAAGATTTTCCAATCCTACAAAGAACTGTTCGTGATGGAAAACCATTGGTGTATTTGGATAATGCATCAACTACTCAAAAACCAGTTCAAGTAATTGATGCAATTACTGATTTTTACTCAAATCACAATGCAAATATTCATCGTGCAGTATATGCTCTTGCAGAAGAGGCAACAGAAGCTTACGAGTCTTCAAGAGACAAGGTTGCAAAGTTTCTAAACATAAAAAATCGTGAGGAGATAATTTTTGTTCGTGGTACAACTGAGGGCATAAACCTTGTGGCCTA
>JACZUQ010000017.1:7180-9120 GCA_022573065.1 Nitrososphaerota archaeon | reverse complement strand
TAGTGAAGGAAAAAGGTGCTAAATTAGAATACATTGGCGTTGATGATAACGGAGAGTTACTTTTAGATCAACTTGATTCCTATCTTGAAACAGGCAAAGTAAAATTAGTTGCGTTTAGTCAAATGTCAAATGTACTTGGAACAATTACAAACACTGAAGAAATTATTAACAAATGCAAAAAGTCGGGAGTTAAGACTTTGATTGATGGTGCACAGTCAGTACCCCACATGAAAGTTGATCTTGAAAAGTTAGATTGTGATTTCTTTGCTTTTTCGGCTCATAAAATGTTAGGACCTACTGGTGTTGGAGTTTTATGGGTAAGAAAAAATGTTCTTGAAACCATGGATCCGTTTCATGGTGGAGGAGATATGATTCGTGAAGTCCATAAATATGAAACAACATGGAATGATTTACCATACAAGTTTGAAGCTGGAACTCCAAGTATTGCAGATGTGATTGGTTTTGGAGCAGCAATTGATTATATAACAACTATTGGAATGGATACAATTCGAAATCATGAAATTGATTTAACCAAATATGCATTAGAAAAAATGTCACAAGTAAAAGGAATCACAATATATGGCGTTAAAGATGTTTTAAAACGGGGAGGAGTTATCTCGTTTAATTTCCACGACGTACATCCTCACGATGTTGCCACTATAGTTGATAGAGAAGGAATATCAATTCGTTCAGGTCATCATTGCGCTCAAGTATTGATGGAAAGATTAGAAGTAGCAGCCACTAATCGTGCAAGTTTTTACATCTACAACACAAAAGAAGATGTAGATAAGCTCATCAAATCACTTGAAAAAGTAGCAGAGTTGTATAAGTTATGAGTGATCCAATTTATACAGAAATAATCATTGATGAAGCAAAAAATGCTCATAATGTGGGCACAATTGAGAATCCAGATATTTCTCAACATGATGCCAATCCAATGTGTGGAGATGACATTACATTACAAATGCGTATAAACAATAATGAAATTTCTGATATTAAATGGCATGGAGATGGATGCACCATTTGCAAAGCCTGTACTTCTGTATTGACACAAATGGTTAAGGGACAAAATATTGAATTTGCAAAAAATCTAAAAAAAGAGGAAATATTGTCTGAATTAGGATTACAACATCTCATAAAACAGAGTCCAGTACGCATAAAATGCGCATTATTGTCATTGAAAGCCTTAAAGCTCGGTCTATACTCTTACTTGGCCAAAAAAATAGAAAACTCATCTTCAGTTGATAGTTTAAAAGAAGATGCATCCAAACTATACTAAGTTGAGTGATTTTCAACCCACTGGAAAAATTCAAGAACAAATCAGAAAAATTATTTATGAAAAATTCAATGATACAGAATTAAGATTCTCTAACGATGAAATTTTTAAAATAATAAAAAATAATAGTGATGTAGACAAGTCTTGGACAATTGTTAATATGGAAAAATATTTTCAAGAAATTTGTGATTCTGGTCTAGTGAGAAATATTGCACAAAACTTTACCACGATATGGTTTAAGTTATTCGAATCAGTAGAAATGATTCAATGTAAATCTTGCAATCGAGAAATCTATTTAGGAAAAACAGAAGCTAGAATTTGTACAAATTTAAACTGTAAAGCATCTATTTAGATCTGTGACGTTGTGCAGCCTCTTCTAAAACCTGAATCATTGGAAGTATCTCGCCTGTCATATACAGCACCAGGGCTCCTCCTGCAGTACTAATATGATTAATTTTATCTATTAATCCATAACGTTTGAGAGCAGAAGTTAGATGTCCTCCACTTACAATAGTGGTAGCCATTGAGTTTGCCACTCCTTCCAGAATTCCTTTTGTACCGAAACTAAATTCTTCTTTTTCAAAAAATCCTGGAGGTCCGCTAATGAAAACTGTTCCTGCGCCAGAAATTAGCTTGTTGAAGTAATCAACAGTTTTTGGGCCCA
>JACZUQ010000017.1:4991-7081 GCA_022573065.1 Nitrososphaerota archaeon | reverse complement strand
GATCATATATGGTATCTTCCCTACTTAGATCTCTTACATCTAATTCAACTCTTGAACCATCCTTATCAACTGCAACATCAACTGGTGTGGAAAACACATCAGGATACTCTCCAATTAGAGCATGCGCCTTTGCAACAATCTCTTCTTCTCGCTTAATTCCTAAAGGTGCTCTTATTCGACCTTGTGCTCTCATAAACACATTACCTATTAGCCCAGTCAATAGCACATGATCTGCTCTCCCTTTTTTAATCAGCATTTTAATTGCTTCTAGTCTATCATCCACCTTTGATCCTCCAAGAACAATTACATGAGGAGCTTTTGCAACTGTCATTATCTCATCTAGTTTTCGTACCTCCCTTTCAACAATTTTACCTGCACAAGCAGGTAACACATGTGCAAATCCTACAATAGATGGGTGTGATCTGTGTGCACTTGGAAACGAATCTAATACACAAAGATCAAAAAGTTTTTCCAATCTTTTAACCATAATAGTATTAGCTGCGTCTGCAGGAGAAAACTCATAATTTTCTTCCGCGCAAAGTCTCAGGTTATCAAGTAATAAAATATCCCCATCTTTTAAATTTTTTATTTCAGTTTGTGCAGCTTCTCCAATTATATCTTGAACGTATTTTATTTTTCGATTTAATAATTTCTCTAAAACTTCTGCATGTTTTTCCATCCCTGTATAGTCTTTATTGCCTACTCTACCTTGATGCGATGCAACAACTAATTTAGAATCTTTGATAGCATTAATTGTAGTAGTTGCATCCTCAATTCTCTTGGTCCCTGAAATCTCCATTGTATTAGGATCAATTGGACAATTCATGTCAACTCGCAAGAAGACGGTTTTACCTCTGAGTTCAAAATCGTCTAGAGTTAACAGCCTCACGTCCTTCCTATTTTTTACCGGGTTAAAATCTTTGAGCCGATCAGATTTTTGATTTGTTGTTCATCGCATGGACTGTCCTTTTAGATACAGAAATGAATAATGTTAGAGTAACAGGTATTTCCGATAATTAACTAAAGATTATTGAGAAAAATTAAAAATGATACTAATGAGGGTTACATAATTGCAGAAATTCCTATTTGATATTCGTTCTAGACCTTTTGTTCTAACAGTACTGGCATTTGTTTTAGTTACACTCTTAGTTTCTTGGGAAGTAACTAAAGATTTTGATGAATCTGTTAGTCAGTTTTTCCAATCAATTGCAGGCAATGCCGCATTAGACCTTGTTATGCAGTCAATCACTGAGGCTGGTGATATCCGTATTATGCTAGTTTTCTCAATTGTTCTTTTAATTATAAAAAAGACAAGAAGAATTGGGTTAGCCCTAATGATATTATTAGTTATGGCTACTTTGCTTACTGGATACATCAAATGTGAAGTAGATAGAGATAGACCAAGTTTGGATTATGAAGGAACTCAATTTTTTATTGAGTTTGAAGGAACTACGTTTGAAATTAAGCCAGGTGAAGATACCTTTGCGCTATTTTGTGAAGGGGGCTTTAATGCATCGTATCCATCAGGACATGCCGCAAGAGCTATGGTCTTTGGAATAATCTTGGGATATGTTCTTTCTCACAGATTTCCCAAAGCTTGTTACCTGTTGCTATTATACCCATTTTTGATGGCCATGAGTAGAATTTACGTAATTCAGCATTTTCCAATGGATGTAATAGGTGGAACCATTTTAGGAATTATGTTAGCAGGAGTTGTAGCTAAGAAAGTAAAACTTTTGAAAGATTTTGAGGTATCAAAAACCTAATTCATCAAAAACTTTTGAACTAATCAAAACTATAGCGAAATGATCTTTGTCATTATGATAAGTCCAATATCGTAAATCTCCTTCTTGCTTAGTTTTCTTTAAACCATAATTGACACTAGTAGTAACAATTAGGCCTATTCTTTTTGCTATTTTACTATCTTTTGGCATTAGAACCTTAAAACCAGTTTTTTTATTTGCAAATCCAATCCTTACCATTTCTTCAGCAGCCTCTTCGGCATCTTTTTCATCTTTTACGTCAAAGGTGTTGGCGATTGGTATCTGAGAAGGATGAAATTCCATATTGGTATTATAATTCTGTAGAAA
>JACZUQ010000017.1:0-4892 GCA_022573065.1 Nitrososphaerota archaeon | reverse complement strand
GTACTAATATTTCTTAAATTTCTGATGAAAAGTGATTTTAAAAACAAAATTATATGTTGAAAATCTTAACCGATATGTCAAATCATGATTATAAGAATAATTTATTCTAGCAGATTTGATTAAAACAATCATTGGCATCAATAGCAAGAAAAACTGTCCTCCTGCAATTAAGAAAACAAGGGGCTGTAAAACTTCGGAAAAAGGGCGAAAGAGAGTTCCAAAAAGCTAAATCTCTAACCAACAGGTCTGTTTCTGGTCTAGTATCTCTTCAACGAAGAATTGACTCCTCAAAAGAGCAATTAGATGATGTTTCTGGAATTCTTACCCAGCGAATGGCCCAACAAGAAAGCATTCAAAGATTGATTGCTAACGCTCAAGAAAGCCTTCAACGCGAAAATGAGGCTAAAGAGCAAGCTGAACAAGAAGTAGATTTTGCTGAATCAGATGAAGAAAAACATCAGGCAAATGCAAGATTTGGAATAATAACTGAAAGGATTAATGAACTTGTAGATGAAATTAAACAAAGAAGTAAAACTGCAAAAAAAATCTCTCAAGGAATAGACGATTATAACAAATCAAGTACAAAATTAACTAGTAAAATTCAAAAACAAACTCATTCAAAACCTGATCTACAGAAACTTATCACAATTGGCAGAAAAACCACAATTCGCTTAGCAAAGCAGATAGAAAGAAAAGCAAAACAAGAAGAATCAGCCAAGCTTAATCTATTAAAAATCAGTAAAAAACTCTCAGAGCATGCATCTAAAAGAAGAAAAATATCTGCAAAGAAGAAAAAATCAAAGACAAGAAAGATAAAATCAAAAGTCAGAAGAATTAAAACTAAAACAAAGAAAAAATCAAAGACAAGAAAGATAAAATCAAAAGTCAGAAGAATTAAAACTAAAACAAAGAAAAAATCAAAGACAAGAAAGATAAAATCAAAAGTCAGAAGAATTAAAACTAAAACAAAGAAAAAAAATTAAAATTAAGAAAAAGAAAATAAAATCCTAGGTTATTTTAATAATGATCAAATAATACCTATGAAAGTACTTCTAATTGACCATATTTTCCCTTTGTAAGAGATACTTCTCCTTTGAAGGTATTGGTATACCCATTTGTGATTTTTACTTTAGATCCATCACTAATTTTTGGAATATCGTCTCCCCATAGAGTTAGTTTGATTTCTCCACTTTCGTCAACCAAGTATGCGTCACAAACATCAATCGTACCGCCTGCTTTTTTGTTAACTGTTCGTGTTTCTCCTTTTCTTTCTACAGTTCCTTCCAAGTCAATTCCATTTCTCATGTTCTTAGCTTGTTCAGTTGTTACGTTAACCATTATTGTTTCATCTTTTTGTGCTAATTATAAAGCTTTTTTTAACATGAATGTTTCGCAGAAGGTGCAGGGGTATCGAAGCCCGGTCAACCGAGAAGGACTCAAGATTATGACATAGGAAATCCTTTCCTTTAGGGGTTCGTGGGTTCAAATCCCACCTCCTGCATTAATTCTAATGTAAAACAACTAGAATTTTTTATTAATAATGAAAATTAAAAAATTTTATCAAGTGTGTACTTTTACAGTTCTTACAGAATGTTTAGAAATATCTTCATGTACTTTTGCATAAACCTCTTCTTTGAATGTTAGATCGCAACGAAAACATTTCCAAGCTGAGGATGTCACATTAAATATACAGTAAAATTGGATATAAAGATATTGAATAAACAGTTCTTTTTTTTGTACAACATGATCTTTTTATCCTAAAACATGTATTTTCTACAACTTCTCAACAGTTTTTACAATTTTTCATGAGCAAACCCATACAAGGAGTATAGATGAAGAACAAGGAACTCTGATGATGAAAAATGACTGATGTTTTTGAACTAATTGCAGATTATTCGTACCTTGGAATCTTCATTTTGTTACTCGGCATTAATGCAGCTCCACTTTTAATGCCACCATCATGGATTGTACTTTCTTCATTTCTTGCATTAGACCCAACTTTGAACATTCTCATCTTGGCACTTGTTGGTGCCACAGGAGCAACAATTGGAAGATTCTTCCTAAAAAGAATCAGTCATCTTTTTCGTCGATTTATGGGAAAAGAACAGAAATCAAATCTTGATATCATTGGAAATTTTCTAAATCGAAGAAAATTTGGGTATGTTATAACATCTTTCCTTTTTGCTGCCACTCCACTTCCAAGCAACATGCTTTTTGTGGCATATGGATTAATGCGTACAAAAAGTATAGGGCTTTACATTGGTTTTTGGTCAGGAAGAGTACTTTCTTACTACATAATGTTATCAATTAGTGATGTTGTTTTAACTCCATTTTTACAACTGTTTGAGGATCGTTACATTGGGATACTAATAGCTGATGGAATAGGAATTGGTGCTGTTATATTATTTGCATGTATTGATTGGGGCCTATTAATTACTAAAAGAAAATTAAAGTTCGTCAAACCAAAAATTTGGAGATTTTAAATGAAAACTTTGGCCGTATTGCGAAATCAAGTAAAAAAAATGATGGCAAAAAATGATCCTGCGCATGATTTTGAACATGTTTTACGAGTTTATGCCAATGCAGAAAAGATTTGTATGAAAGAAAAGATAGAAAAAAAACTCGTATTAACTGCTACTTTATTACATGATATAGTTTCTTTTCCAAAAACTGACAAAAGATCAAAAACTTCATCAACAAAAAGCGCTATTAAAGCAAAAAAAATACTTCAGAAATTAAATTATTCAATAGATGAGATAAAAATTATTACAGATGCAATAGAAAGTCATAGTTTTTCAAAAAATAAAAAACCAACAACAATCGAAGGAAAAATACTTCAAGATGCAGATAGGCTAGATGCTTTAGGTGCAATAGGAATAGCTAGAACTTTTGCAATAGCTGGAGCAGAAAACAGATCATTTTACAATACAAATGATCCTTTTTGTTCATCTAGAAAAGCAGATGATCAAGTATGGGCTGTGGATCATTTTTTTAAAAAACTACTTCTTCTTGAAGTAAAAATGAATACAAAATCTGCAAAAATAGAAGCAAAACGCAGAACCAAAATAATTAAAATATTTCTAAATGATTTGAAGCAGGAAATCTAGCCATAATCAATATATCTTTCAAATCTTTTTTCAATTTCGTCATTTTTTCCTTCCTTAATCCTCTTAATCTCATGATTTTTACGTAATTTGATATAATTTATCATATCTTCTAATACTGACGAGCTTTCAAATGAATCAAAAAGAGGATTTAACAAATTAAAGTATTCAAGTACCTTGTCATGAAATTCATCTCTTGAAGGATTTTTTACTCCATTTAGCCTAAACCAAATGACTGCCCAGCTAGCACCTACAACATGTGGTAATAGATCAAATGCACGTTCCATTTCGAATCTCTTTTCATCTCTCATTATCTATTCATTAAGGATCTCTGCACCAGATTTTGCAAAATATGTAACTATCATATCTGCACCTGCTCGTTTAATAGAATAGAGAATTTCAGTAATCATATCATTTTCTTGTATCCATCCTTGTTTTGCTGCACCTTTTACAAGAGAATATTCTCCAGATACACTATACGCAGAAACAGGAACGTTGAATCGTTTTTTTGATTCTGCAATAATATCAAGATATGCTAATGCTGGTTTGATCATAATAATATCTGCTCCTTCGTTAACATCCATTTCGACTTCTCTCATTGCTTCACGTGCATTACTAAATGGAACTTGGTAGGTTTTTCTGTCACCAAATTGTGGTGCACATTTAGCTGCGCTTCTAAAAGGAGAATAAAACGATGAGCGATGTTTTGCAGAGTGTGACATTATAGCAACATCAGAAAATCCTGCATCATCTAATTCCCTTCGTATTGTCATTACCTGACCATCCATCATTGCAGAAGGTGATACAACATCTACTCCTACCCTAGCTTGACTAACTGCAATATTTGCTAGAGTTTCAATACTAGAGTCATTGTCAATTTTGTTATCTTTTATTATTCCACAATGACCAGATTTAGTATACTGACAAAGGCATACATCTGCCATGATGGCCATCTTTTCTCCAAAATTTTTTCGAATTTCAGTTATAGCCCTTTGAACAATGCCATTTTCATCATATGCAGATCTGCCAGCATCATCTTTTGAAGAAGGAAGTCCAAATAGCATTACAGCTGGAATTCCTAAATCTGAAATCCTGCCTACCTCCTCGTTAACTTTTTCAATTGGAAATCTTTCAATGCCTGGCATAGAATCAATATTGACTGGCTCTTTCAAATCTTCTTGGATAAAGACTGGACAAATGAAATCCTTTGCTGATAGTCGAGTTTCTTGTACTAGCTCTCGAATTTTTTCACTTTTTCGTAATCTCCTAAGACGTCGATTAGGAAAAGTTGACATGTCAAAAATCCCTTTTTTAGTTATATAATCCTAGTCTGAAAAATTACTAGTCTTTTTTATTATAATCAAAAAGTTTGGTTGCAGCATCAAGCAATTCTGGATTTCCTTGTTCTGAAGCCTTTCTAAGATTATTCATTGGAGTAGAGACAATACTCTCAACAACAGCCTTTGTTAACTCTTCAATAATTTTTATTCGTTTTTCATCAGTTTCACCTAGCATGTGAAGAGCTTTTTGTAATTCTTTTACTCTAAGAGAATCTATGTTTTTGAAAACTTCCTTAACTATTGGTTCTGCCTCTAATCGTTTCATCGATGCTTCAATTACTGGTAATTCTTCGCTAATTATATTTTCAGCGGTTGAAACCTTGCCTATTCTGCTTCGCATGTTCTTATCTACCATTTCTGCTATTTGATCAAGATTCATCAATTTTATTCCTGGAAGAGTTGCAACTTTTTCATCCACTGTTCTAGGATTTGATAAATCTAAAATCAT
>JACZUQ010000016.1:15528-18681 GCA_022573065.1 Nitrososphaerota archaeon | reverse complement strand
ATACCAGCTGCATAAATTGATTCGTTAAGATGCGTCATTTCAACTAGTTTGTCTTTAATGTGTGAAACATTTGGTATTCCGTTATAATCAGCAATAGTTGCCGCTGCCCCAATTAACACATCTCCTAGTCCTGTTTTGCAAACATAACTTCTTCTATGATAGCAAGTGAATCTTTCAATTAACATTGAAGCAAACTCATATTCACCATCCATGAAGATTTTATCCTTTGCAATGAACACATTATCAAGAACCATCATTGCCTCTTGTCCTGAATATTGGGCATTTCCAGAATCTATATCACCTTCCTCCATACTTCTTGTGTCACAAGACTGACGACCGTAAATGTATGTAATACCTGGTGCATCTGCTGGTATTGCACCTACTACAGCATAGTGCTTGTCATTTTCTGTCAGTCTTAAAGTAGGCATTAAAATTATCCAATGAGAATTAATGCAGCCGGTTTGGTGCGCTTTGGCTCCGGTAACGTAAATTCCTTTATCATCTCTTTTAACTACATGTAGAAACATATCTGGATCAGCTTGTTCTGCTGGACCCTTACTCCTGTCTCCTTTTGGATCAGTCATGGCACCACCAATTACGAGGTTTTCTGTTTGCATCTTTTTGATAAAATCTAGCATTCTTTTATGATAATTGGTACCGTGTTTTTCATCAATGTCATATGTAACAGAATGAAGAGCGTTTATAGCATCCATTCCAACGCAGCGTTGGAAACATGTTCCAGTATTTTGGCCCATTTTTCGTTGCATTTTATTTTGTAAAACCAAATCTTGTGCACCTTCAACAATGTGTAAGAATCGGTTAACTCTTTGACCAGATAATGAAGACTGTGCTGTTGCTAGTTCTTCTTCTCTTACTGCCAAATCATATGTTTCAGCAACTGCATTAATTGAGGGTCGAATTATTGGATGTTCTACATAATCTTTAATCTCTTCACCAAATAGGAAAATTTTGAGTTTCCTTCCACGTAGACTATTGATATAATCTTCGCCTGTCCTAATTGACATAACTAATGTTCATCGAAGTTGTATAAATATACAGTCCATTTTAAATTCAATTTTTGGAAATTTTTCTAGTCAGAGTCCTATTCGAACATCCAAAATTTTACAGCCTTTGCCTTTCTCCATTACTAATACGGGATTCATATCAAGTTCTTTGATCTCACTAAAATCTGTCACAAGTTGAGATAATTTCTGGATACATTCAGAAAGTTTAGATTTGTCAGAAGGTTTTTCTCCTCGTACTCCTTCCAGAATTTTTTTCATCTTAATTGAGGATATCATGTCATCAGCTTCTTTGTCAGTAATAGGTGCTAACTTGAAAGTTACATCCTTTAAAACTTCAACATAGATTCCACCCATTCCAAGCATTATCACTTGTCCCATACCAGGTTCGAGTTTTGAACCTATGATCATTTCTTTTCCTCCTTTGACCATTTCAACAATTAAAACGCCCTTGATCTCGGCTTTGTTGTTGTATTTTTTGGCGTTTGCAACAATTTCTTTGAATGCAGATTTTAGATCTTGATCATTTGTGAGATTAACTTTTACACCACCAGCATCAGATTTGTGTATAATTTGCGGAGATGCAATTTTCATTACTACAGGATAACCAATCTTTTTTGCAATTTTTACTGCGTCGTTTTCTGTTTTAGCTAGTGAACTTTTTGGAAGTGGCAATCCATATGCACGTAATACTTCTTGTCCTTCCTCTTCAAGAAGATTTGGTCTTCCTTCTTTTTTGACCTTATCAATAATTTTCTTTACAGCTGTTTTGTTTACTTTAAAGTTAGAAATTTTTCCCGGAGTAGAAGAAATCCAGTTTGAAAATCTTAGCATGGCAGTTAGTGTTCTAATAGCTCCTTCTGCGTACGTATAAAATGGAATTCCTCCCTTTGCAAGAATTTCACGATTTGTAATTCCTTCATCTAAACCCATTAAACTTGCAAGCATGGTTTTTTTGTATTTTTTTGACATTGCAACTATTACTTCAGCAAGTTTATCATAGTCTAGAGTTCCTGAAGGGGTACACATTGTAATAACAGAACCAACATTTGGATGAGCTAAAACTCGATCCAAAACATTATTGAATCGATTAAAATCTGCGTCACCAACTATGTCAACTGGATTTCTTGAGCTTCCCCAAGGAGGAATTACAGCATCAATCTTTGATCTAATGTTTTCAATTTTTGCCATTTTAATTCCATTTTTTGAACATGCATCAGTTGAAATGATTGCAGGACCTCCTGCATTTGATACAATTACTAAACCACCTTTTGTTGGAAGTGGTTGTTTAGCAAATGCTACTGCATAATCAAATAATTCTTCCATCGTATCTACTCGTATAGCGCCAGACTGTTTTAGTAATGCTTCATAGATTTCATCAGAACCCATTAAAGCTCCAGTATGAGACATTGCAGCTTTTGCACCTTCTGGACTTCGACCAGATTTTAAAACCAAAACAGGTTTCTTGAATTTTCGTGTAATGTTCTTACAAACTTTAAGAAATTCTTGTCCGTTTCCCATATCTTCAAGATACATAACAATGACTTTGGTCTGTTTATGATTAGCTAACATATTGAGAACATCAATTTCACTCATTACAGCTTTGTTTCCCATACTTACAACTGCAGAAAAGCCAATTCCTTGTGCACTAGCATCTTCACAAAGTGCTGCACATATTGCTCCACTTTGAGATATAAGAGCAATTTGACCAGATTTTGGTGTAATTTTTAGGAATGTTGAATTCATCATTGTTTTTGGATCAAGATTCATTACTCCAAGACAGTTGGGTCCTATAACTTGGATTTTGTATTTTTTTGCAATGTCTTTGAGTCGTTGTTCTAATTTTGCGCCTTCTTCATCTACTTCTTTGAAACCTGCAGTGATTATAATTGCGCCTTTAATTTTTTTCTTGCCACACTCTTCTAAAACATCAGGAACTATAGTGTTTTTTATAACAATTACAGCAAGATCAATTGGTTTTGGAACATCAAGAACAGATTTGTAGGCTTTTTTGTAAAAGACTGTGGGTCTTGATGGACTGATTGGGAAAACTGTTCCTTTGAATCCATTCATAATATTTGATGTAATTGTTCTCCCAACACTTCCTCTTTTATCAGAAGCACCAATTATT
>JACZUQ010000016.1:13030-15432 GCA_022573065.1 Nitrososphaerota archaeon | reverse complement strand
TGCCTTAGTTGAATATCAAGAAAAAATCTAACTCCCAAGCATTTTTCCCGCAAGATTTTCTTTTCTTGGAACCCATTTAATTTTTAGATTAGAGAATTTTGCGATAATTGGCCATGCTTCTCTTGCAAGCACCTTTAGTTGTTCACTATTTATTGCATATTCATGATTTAGTTGATTTACAGTATTTTTTGAATCGCTGTAAATAATAACCTCATCATTTGATTCTACATATTTTTTGAGTGCTGAAATTATTGCAAGATATTCAGCTTGATTATTTGTAATTGCTGGCTTTTTTTCATAAAATGATTCACCGGTTTCTTTTACGTAATACCCATAACCTGGATCATCTCCTCCTGCTCCATCGACATAAACACTGATTGTCATATGTATAAAGATCTTAATTTAGATGCCAAAAAGATTTTCGGTTATGCTGATTTCATAAAGTATGTTTACACCTATTAGTAAACTTGCGGTACATGCAATATATCTAAGTGCTTTACTCGCAGTTCCAAATTTGTTTGTAAACGCAAATGGTAAACCAATTAAACTACTAATAATTGTCATGCCTATTATTGAACCAATACCAAAGATGAGAATAAAGCTTAAAACGGTTTCAATATCTCCAAGTGTGCTTGCCATAAGAACCACCAAACTTCCACTTCCAGCGAGACCATGAATACATCCAATGATGTAAGATTTGTGTGTGTGTTTGTGTTCGCCATCATGATTATGAGGATGAATGTGAAGAGTTCCATTTGAATGAAGATGGGGATGGGTATGTTTCATTTTGAATAATTTTTTGTTTGAAAATGTAGTTAAAGCAAGAATAACCAACATGATTCCAACAATAAATTCAAACCCTAAGAAAATGTTAGACGGTATGTTGATTGAAAAAAGAAACAAAAGTAAACCAATGATAACCAAGGTTGTTGTATGACCTGCTCCCCAAAGGGCTCCAAGAATAGATGATTTGAAGGCGCCTTCTTTGAGAAGTTGTTTTACAGCTTGAGTTTTGTACTTTCTTTTTGAAATTTGTGTAGTTACTGCTGAGATATGATCGGGTTCAAATGCATGCTGAAGGCCAACAGCTAAACCTAGTGTCAAAATTAAAGCTGGAGTCATTGTTTGAACTTGGTTTAAAATTTCATCAATCATTTCTTCAAGCCTCATTCATGTAAAGATATTAGAAAAAGATCTATTTTTCTTTACCTAAATTACTCTAAAGTGATTTTCAAAAGAATCAATATACCAGCTAGTTCTGCTATAGTAACACCCAACATGTAAGGAAATACTTCAGCAGAAAATAGCTCTTGCATTGAAAAATATGCAAATGCGCCAATTGTATTATGCAAAAACAACATACCTGCAAAAATAATCATTCCAAGAGGTAGTTGTGCCTTGGTTTTTGAATACATTTTCCCAAAACAAACCATCAAAATTCCAAGTACAACCATATTAGCGATTGAAAAAATTGATAAAATAGCACTTGTCGGTTCCAATTAGATGTCAGCACCCCCCCTATACTTATTTACTTTTTTCCAATTTTTGTACAATTTCATCAAAAGACTCCATGTTTACTTCTAAAAATGTTGAAATGAAATAAGTCACACCGTATTTTTCTCCAGCCTTGGTAATCATATTATTTTTTTCAAGAACTTTAATGTGATGCCGTATTGCTTTGTAATCTAATCTTAATTCATTTGCAAGTTGATTAGCATTAAGTGGTTTTTCTTTTAAGATAGATATAATTTTTAATCTATTCATACCCCCTCTTGAACCAGCAAATAAAAACCACAAAAGTCGTTTTGAATTAGGATCATTTGCCATATGACTAACGTTTTTGTGAGACTAGTATACTAAAAGGTATTTTAAAAAGCATACACACAAACGATAAATTACATTTGATCTTAGAAACTCTATGATGTTAAATTATGACTACCCAATGTATAGACCTCCATCTGAAGCCAAATCTCTAATCTTCCAAGTTACTATTGGATGCTCATTTAACGAATGTTCTTTTTGTGATATGTATAGATCAAAAGAATATTCTGAAAGACCGTGGGATGAAGTTAAGAAGGAAGTTGATATGATGGCTAAACAAGTTCCAGATACTTCAAGAATTTTTCTTGCAGATGGTGATGCTCTTAATCTTGAAACAGAATACATGGTTAAAATTGTTCGTTATCTATATGAAAAATTTCCAAATTTAGAAAGAGTTTCATGTTATGCAATGCCAATGAACATACTCAAAAAAACTCCTGTAGAATTAAAAAAAATGTATGGAGCAGGACTTACAATGATGTATATAGGAATCGAAAGTGGTTCGGATTTAGTATTAAAAAAAGTAACCAAAGGGGCTACCTCTCAAACAATTATCAGAGCTTGTAGAAAAGCAATAGATA
>JACZUQ010000016.1:5013-12930 GCA_022573065.1 Nitrososphaerota archaeon | reverse complement strand
ATGTATGGAGCAGGACTTACAATGATGTATATAGGAATCGAAAGTGGTTCGGATTTAGTATTAAAAAAAGTAACCAAAGGGGCTACCTCTCAAACAATTATCAGAGCTTGTAGAAAAGCAATAGATATAGGATACACAATTTCTTGTATGGTTATACTTGGTTTGGGTGGCAAAACTTACACTAAAGAACACATTAGAGGAACAGCCGAAGTATTAAGCGCAGTATCCCCACAATACTCTGCTGCTTTAACCTTAATCATGGAACCCGGAGTAAAAGACGAGTTTATGACAAAGTTTGGGGAGCCATTTATTCCTATTTCAGATTCAGAAGCACTAAGCGAACTAGAAGATTTAGTTTCAAAAATAGAAGCTAAAGATGAGATTATTTTTCGAGCAAATCATGGTTCTAATGCATATACTATCAAAGGAACTTTTCCTCAAGACAAACAATCTATGCTAGAGAAAATTTCATGGATGAAGGAACATCCTGAAACAGCAAGACCAGAAGGTCTTCGAGGATTTTAGAAAATTATTTTATAATTTTTCTAGAAGTGGTTTTAGATTTTCTAGTAATTCAGGTAACTCTGTATGACTTTCGTTATTTTGCAGAACATCAGGCCCAATTCTTCTAACCTTTTGAGTTGCAATAAGAGTATCAAGACCTCTTTGGATATCTTTTTCAGATAACACAGAAGTTAGTTTTAAAATTAATTCTTCTTCATTTTCATATTTTTTAATAGCATATTGGATTAATGTCATTTTGTCGTTTGAGGAGAGCTCAGTCATTTTCACTCAATTTTAGATGTATATTTTCAAAACTGTTTACTTGTAAAGTTTTGTAAGTTTTATGACAATATTTGTCACAATCATAAATAACACAAAGGCAATAATTTGTGCTGTGACAGATGCCTGATAAGCTTCAATTCCTATATTTAGAAAATGGAATTGGAAAAACCATCTACTAGTCAGATATACCACCTCGCCTATACCTACTGAAGATAAAATTTTTTTTAAATCAGATTTTACAGAAGGCCAATCAGTTTTTTCAGAATTTAATTTGTATTTTTTTCGATTATCAAACAAAAAGAGTGCAATAAACACAGAAAAATAAGTTACAAAGTCAGCAACAAGTGTAATACTAGTATTGAGATAAGGTTCAAGATCTGATAATTGTTGTGCAATGTGAGCTGATATGATAAAATCTATACCAGCAGCTATGAGTAGATTTTTGTTTAATTTGAGATATTCTTTGTATTTAGAATTCAATGTGATTTGTAATAATAATGATAATTTAATGTATAGGAGGTATGGAGCCACGGGTTTTCTCACCTATAGCTGTCAGATTTTAAGGCTAAATTTTGAACAAACCTGTTATTGGGTATACCATACTAACTTTCCATTTGTCAAGTTCAACCATTAAGTATCTGATTTAGTTAATAAAAAAAGTGTCCATTCAAATACCAGCAAAAAAATCCATGGTCTTAGTTTTATTTATTTTATTTTCGCTAATTTTTGTTGGAATTGTCTTTTCAGTAACAAGTGAATTAGCTGTTGAAGGCAAAGAGCATACCTCCTTTCTTACATGGACAATTATTGCATATGTAGCTGGTCTTTCAATGATTGTTTTACCATGTACATTACCACTTGTTTTCATTATCGTTCCCATGAGTATGGGGCATGGATACAAAAAGGGCCTTTCAATGGCCTTGTTATTTGGAGCAGGTCTAACGATAACAATTACTTTTTATGGATTTGGTATTGCATTTTTAGGACAATCAGCATCGTTGGATCAAATTTCAACTGTAATGTTTCTAATTGCAGGTATAGCAGCATTTCTTTTTGGATTGTCACAACTAAAGCTGATCAAACTAAAAATGCCAACATACTCTGGAACTCCAAAATTTATCCAAAATCGTGGGGAATATTCAAAATCATTATTTATGGGTATGTTACTTGGAAATGCTGGAGTTGGATGCCCAAATCCATTATTTTATTGGCTTCTCATATACATTGCAGGAACTGGAAGTATTGAGATTGGTGCATCATTAGGTGTAATACATGGAGTGGGTCGTGCAATACCTCTCATTTTCATGTCTGTGTTAGCTATTATAGGAATTAATGCAACCAAAGGTTTGACAGCTAAAAGAATTTCAATTGAAAAGGCAACTGGTTTTATGTTAATTGTTATTGGAGCATTTCTAATTATTAACGGACTTCCAGAAGGACATGAATGGTATGAAGAAACCTTTGTACATAAAGGGTGGAATACTTTAGTTGAAGTAAGCCCAATATTATCAGAGTTTATGATGGATGAGCATGAACACGAATATGGTGAAGAAATATCAAAAGATTACATTCCAATACTGTTGTTGACTTTAATTATTGTTCCAATTATTTGGCACAAGATAAGTAAAAGGAAGGTGATACCATGAAAGATCCCGTTTGTGGAATGGAAATAGGAGAAAAAGGTGACTCGATAATCCATGAAGGTAAAGAATACAGATTCTGTTGTGCCAGTTGCCGCTGGGCGTTTGAAAAAAATCCTGATCAATTCATAAAAGAATAATCATGAAAGTAGAAATCCTAACCACTCCTGATTGTGCAAACTGTAGTGTGGTAGAGAAGATGCTGGATGAGATGAAAATCCCATACGAGGTAATTGATGTTACCGAGAAACCTGAATACTTGGAAAAATATCCAATATTCACAGCTCCCGGTATTGTCATAAATGGAAATCTTGAATTTACTGGTATACCAAAAAAAGAAAAACTAATTGAAAAATTGAGATAATATGGGCCCACGGGGATTTGAACCCCGGACCTTCGCCGTGTAAGGGCGACGTCATAACCGAACTGGACCATGAGCCCAGCAAAGTACCTAGTTAAAATCCATTTAAACTTTGAGAAACATAAAAATAAAAAATATCTTTCTAAAATGAATATTTAATTTTATCAAAAGTCTAAACCAATGATTAATACAGGATTGTAATTTTTCTTACATGGTATTGACTAGATTAGTTGTAGCGAAGTTTGGAGGTAGTGCTATTGGAGCTGATGGACTTTCAATTCCAATAATCATACAAAGAATCAATTCTTTAAAAAATGATGCAAAAGTAATTGCAGTTTTTTCTGCACCTCTAACTATTCAAAATGGTAAGACCAGATCTTTGACAGATATTGTGCTTGAGCTAGGAACAAATGCAGAAAAAGGAAATGAGTCAAAGCTTGATGAAATAAGAAATGCTTATGAAAAAATTCTTGAATTAGTTAGTTCTGATTATCGAAAAGAATGCCAAAAGATTATTAATGTATTTTTAGAAAAATCAAAAATTGCCTTTGATGAAGCAAGACAAAAAGGTGAATTTGCAGACGAAGTTCGTTCTAGAGCACTTGCTAATTCAGGTGAACTTTTAATGTCTCAGTTAATGAATTACATTTTCAAAAGTCAAGGAATCAAATCTAGTGCAGTAGATTTTGAATCATGGCCGATTATTACTGACAATAATATAGAATCGACAAATTTTCTTTCCTCAGAATCTTCAGAAAAATTAGAACCGCTTGAAAAATTACTAAATGAAAATGATGTTGTGACAATAGGAGGTTTTATTGGAAAAACAACTGATGGAATCACTACTACTTATGAGAGAGGAGGTTCAGATAGGACTGCAGTAGATCTTGGCATACTTCTTCAGAAAAAATATGAAGTTACAATTGACTTTGAAAAAGACAGATCGGTAGTTTCAGCAGATCCTAAAATAGTCACCAATGAGCTAAGTGATGTAGAACAGTTGTCATATAATGAAGCCAGACTTGCTGGAATGTTTGGTATGAAGATTTTAGATCCTATTGCTATCAAAGAAATTGTTGAACACGGAGTGGATATGCCTATAATAATTACTGATATGAAAAATCCATCAAAAATTACCACTATAAAACGAAATCCAGATGATAAAAATGGTAATCCATTAAAAATTGTTACAGGCAAAAAAAATTGTGCGATTCTAAGAATCGAAACTGAATACGTATACAAATTCTTGGCATCCCTCAAAAATGAAAAAAGATATGGTGAATTTGTAATCTTATCACCTTTCACAAAAGACGGAATAGAATTTACTAGAATTCTATTTCTTGATGGAGATTATGTAAAAAGAAATGAAAAATACATCTTAGGATTTGATTCGCTGGCTACAATAACATACAATCGAGGAGTAATTACATTAATTGGTGATGAAATGTGGCGTGTTCAACAAATTGCTTCAAAATCAAGTTCAAAAGTTGGTGAAGCAGGAATAAACATATTGAATATGGATGCACAAGAAGAAACTTCAAGAATAATAATAGTGGTTGAAGATTCTGGCGATAATATTGACCAAGCAATTCGGGCAATACACCAAGAAAGATCAAAAATTCAGTTTGTTTAAACAAATAAACTAAAAGTTTGGCGCTACGGGTTTGCACCAGTAGTGCCAAAATGGGTTTGTTCTTGGACCGTCATCTAGAATCAGTCCGGCGTTACCCAAAACACGCTTACTTTCATTGAATGATTCTAATATTTAGAGTTGATCTATATAGTCTATAATGGATAGTCTCAAGTTGTGTATCAAAATGTAAAAAATTCTAAAAAGATTTACATTTTAAAAATTCAGGTTTAGAATTAGTTTATCCTAAACGGTCATACGCATCAATATTACATTAAAAAAATGCAATTTATCTAGTGACTAAAATCTACATTCCAGTCAGACCTACAAAAAAAACATTAGAAGTAAGCTCTGATGACGAAACCGATTAAAAAAGAATGATATTTCTTTAAATTACTAGTGTAGATTTACTTTCCTATGAAAGAAGTAGGAAAAATTTGGATGAATGGAAAGTTAGTTCCATTCAAGAATGCCAAAGTACATGTGTTAACTCATGCATTACATTATTCAACTGCGATTTTTGAGGGTTTAAGATGTTATAATACTCCAAAAGGCTCGGCAATTTTTAGATTACCAGAACATGTTGATAGATTTTTCAATTCTGCTAAAATGTATTCAATGAAAATGCAATATAACAAAAAACAGATTACTGACGCAATAATCAAAACTGTAAAAAATAGTACTCTCAAAGAATGTTACATCAGACCTTTGGCTTACTATGGTTATGGTGAATTGGGTCTTACACCTACACAAAATAAAGTAGATATTGCAATTGCTTGCTGGCCATGGAAAATGGGTGAATCAAAAGCTGGAAAGTTTACCGGTGCCAAATGTAAGATTTCAAGTTGGATAAGAATTGATTCTGCTGCTCAGCCAATGAAAGCAAAAGCTGCATCAAACTATTCTAATGCTGCATTAGCTCGTGTTGAAGCACTCAAAGAAGGATATGATGAAGCTATAATGCTAAACAATCAGGGTAAAATTGCTGAAGGTAGTGCAGAAAACATCTTCATCTTAAAAGATGATAAAATAATTACGCCTCCATTAACTGCTGGAGTCTTAGAGGGAATTACAAGAGATAGCGTTATTCAAATAATTGAGTTTAATGGAGGAGAGGTAATTGAAGTAGATTTGGACAGAGAAGATCTATACGTAGCTGATGAAGTTTTTATGACTGGAACTGCCGCGGAGGTAAAATCTGTAACTGAAATAGATAAAACGGTTATTGGAAATGGCAAACCAGGCAAGATTACAAAGGCACTTCAAAAATCGTTTATTAATGTAACAATGGGAAAAGATGAGCGTTTTCTTTCCTGGTTGAAATACATTTAGAACTAGGTTTTTTACCGAAAAAATACCTTAAGAAAAGTAATGGAATCTTATTCTACTGGTGAATCAGATCAGAAAATCTGCTGGTTCTGTAAGAAGGGAAGGCACAAAGAATGCATGATACAAATCCCAGTAGATGGAAAATCTGAAGGGCCACATGATTGTACCTTTGATACAAAATTAGTTTCTTGCAAATGTACACATTAGTTACAAATACCCGAAGGATTTGATGGCTTTATGGAATATGACACTGATTTTTGGAATAAATACACTGATGAAAATGAATTAAACTATCATCAAGAATATGCAAAATTTATTCGTGACTTAGCAATTTCACTTAAAGCCAATTCAGTCTTAGAAGTGGGATGTAATAGTGGTAATGATTTGAAAGAGTTTCCGGACAATTTTGAGGTACACGGGATAGATCTTAATGAACATGCATTAGATATTGCAAGACAGAAACTTCCTTCATTCAAATTTAAAAATGGTTCAATTTCGAATATACCATTTGAAGATTCTTCTATAGATTTTGTTTTTACACATTATTTATTAAATTATATTCCTGAACAAGAAATGGAAAAAGCCATAAAAGAATTGTTTAGGGTATCAAGAAAATACATACTAACTTGTGAGTTATTTGATGAAAATGAAAGTCCTTTAGAAGTGGACACTAAAGGTTGGAAAAGAAATGTCTACAAAAGATGGTTAAATTTTCAAGTAAAAATAATTAGTCATGTTGATATGCATGAAGATTTTGAGCCAAATAAGCCACGGTTTACTCTAGTTAGAAAAATTCAATAATATTAAAAAAAAGATAACAAATTTAGTTTCATATAGAATTTTTTTAGCCACTATTCTAATAAACAATCTTTAAGTAAACTAGGAAATTGAAAATTCATAAAGAATTATCACATATTCTAGTACAACAGAATTTTTTACTTGCCACAATAGCTATTCTTGCCTTATTTGGAACGATGTTAGAAATCATTAGTTTGGTTTGGGATAGTTCTTCTCATATTACTCAAGATACAGATGAATTTTGGAGGATTCATCACATAGCAGTTTATTCTGGTGCAGGAATGATTGCCATTTCTGCGTTCATTGGTTTGAAATTTTTGATTAAAAAACATCCGAATAACAAAATGCGTAAAGGAATAAAATTAATCATAATTGGTACAGGAGTTCAGCTTTTTTCAGGATATATGGACTCGGTCTCACACTACTTTTATGGAATAGATGGAAAGATTTCAATCACTCATACATTTGGACTTGAAGCATCTCTTATCCCTGTTGCAATAGGGGGTTTTATCATACTTAACCAGCTAGATAATAACAAAACAAAAAAGCTCATTCCGTTTGCCATTTTTACAATACTAACAGCAATTTTCCCTGTTTTTTTTGATTTAGTTTTATTAATTGCAGGTCCAATTATTTGTGCTCATGTATTTGATATGATTTCTTATGGTTGTGCAATACTATAATATTTCATTCTTCGAAATATTGCAAAAACCATAATGGTACTTCCAACAAAGGTAACAATTTCAGGAATTAAAAGTTGTTCTAATTTAGTGTCACCATATCTAATACTAAACTCAATATTTTTTTCCGAGAAATTTGTGATTCTAATGATATAGTTTCCTTTATTGCTAAAATCAAAAAAATTTTCAGATAATATGGTATGTATTTTTTGTTCTACAATTATGTTGCCTTTTGGATCTAAAACTTGTACGAATAAAGGATTTTGTTGATAATTCTTAATATGAATTTCATAAAAAGCAATTCCCTGTCCGGTTAGAGGTAGATCAAACGTTTTACTCTTTTGAGGAATTATTGATATTAACTCTGATTCATTTATTCCATCTGAAAAAATTAACCATATCCAAACTATGCCAATTGAGATTATTATAATTCCATTTTTAAAAGAAGAGAAATTATTTTTTAGAAATGTTTTCGTCATAATTTTTCTATATTTGAAATAAGATAAATCTCAACATGTTAGGATTTGTTAATTTTCTCATCATTACTTTTCAGTAGGAGAAACAATTAGTATGTTATCCCCACGTAGGATAATCTTGTTGAGATTCTTTACGTTGTCTTCAGTTATGTCTTCGACTTCGGTTAGAATCAGATTCATGTGTTTATCAAAAGCCTGCAGATTTCCTCGTATTGTG
>JACZUQ010000016.1:0-4914 GCA_022573065.1 Nitrososphaerota archaeon | reverse complement strand
GATGGCATTTAACATCAGAAAATTTCTTTGTAATTTCGGCTAGGTTTAATTGTTCATCTATTGATGCAGATGCAACGACGTTTTCAATTGATACGATTGGTTTAGTCTTAACCATCGTAATTTGATTTTAATGATCGATAATTTAAAAGAAAGTAATAAAAATCCCTTGGTACGATTTGGATTATGGTTTTGTGCGACAAATGCTATAACGAAAAACATGATCAGTGCATGGGAAAGGCAGGCATGTTTAACTGTGAATGCAAGTGTTTTAAATCTTGATTTTTTAGAATTTTATTTTTCTATCTCGATGAGAATGTTTTCATCTTGCCAGTTGATATTTTCTAGATCATCAAAATTATTTCGAATGTTTTGCTCAAATGTTTCTAATGATGTTTCAAAGGATTCCTTACTGTAAAGACTAAATGTAGAGTAATGATTACTTCGTGCCTTCTCTAAGAGTTTTGTTAGACTAGAAGTTCTTTTATATCCAAAAATTTTCCTATGAAAAATCCTCATGTCGGCTTGTTGAATGTAGTTTTTTAATTCATCAAATTCAAGCAAACGATTCTCAATTTCAGTAAATAACGGAAAGTATTGTCCCCAAATATTTCTAGAATTTTGATTTCTTAATCGTGTATAAATAAACAATTGACTATCATCTTTAAGGGATCTAATAGATTCTTCCAAAAACTTTTGAATATCAAAATGATGTATCGCGTTAAACGTTACAATACAATCCATTGAATTATTCTCCAGAGGTAATTTGTTGGCATCACCAGGTCTAACACAAAAATTCATTGCATTTTGTTCTGTCAAATAATTTTTCAAATATTTGAGCATTTCTTCGTTGGAATCAATGCAGTGAAGATAACATTTATTTTCTAAACATCTTAGAAGTTCTAGTGAATATCTTCCATCGCCGCAACCAACATCTGCCATAATGATTTTAGATTTTCCATTTAGTCTGTTTTTTATAAATAAAATCGGTTCAGAATCAGTTGTTCGTAAAGTTCTATACTTTGAAGCAATTTTTGAGAAATGATTGTAAGTATGTTTTTCAATGATGGTAATTTCCTTTGATGTATCATTCAATTTCATAATTTTTATCAAGAAAAAATGAAATTAGACTCCTTTTATTCTTTTAGGCACTTTTTTACTTTACTTTAATATCAAGAAGATATGAAAAAAAATACAAATGAATCTACTTGAAGATAAGCTTCACGTATGGCTTGATAGTTCGAGATTCGTTAAAGCCAAGCCAGGAGTGTATGTTCTTTATAACAAAAAAAACGAGGTAATTTACATTGGTGATACAAATAATCTTCAAGAAAGGTTCACCAAATATCTTGACTCAAATTTTGAAGGTGATATTTGCAAGCAAAAAACTGTTGTGTATCAGAGAGAGTTTTTAGATAATCCAAAAGAACGACAAATCTATCTTTTAGAAGAATTCAAAAACCGATTTGGAAAGTTACCCCATTGTAATGAGAATATGGATTAACATGTAACTTCATTAAATTTCGATAAAGATGATTATAATCTTGGAATCTTGATAGTCATCTCAACGTTTTTAGGTAAATAATTTTTACAGAATTTTGTTAATAATACATCATCTGATTGTTTGTAAGATGACTACGGGATATTGTGTCAAATGTAGAACTAAAAGAGAAATGAATGATCCTAAATCCATTACCATGAAAAATGGTAGGCCCGCTACAAAAGGTATCTGTCCTACCTGTGGAACAAAGATGTTTAGAATAGGTAAAACCTAAATTTTCATAAAATATATGGGATTAAAGAAAAAACGTTATTTCGGTTAGGAAATAATGTGGGATTTTTTCCCATTTTTTTGATCTGGGGTCTAGTAATCTACATGAAATTAATGGTTCGATTTTTGGTTTCAGAAACTAATCAGAGGACTTTTCTTCTAAATATGCTGCTACTACTTTCTGGATTTGTTGTTTTTGATGAGTAATTTCTTGATGTATTCTATAAAGTAATTCTTGACCCAATCTTTGATTATTTTTATGATAATATTCTGTTGAGTATTCTTGTTCCTTGCTTCCAAGTAACCAACCAATAATAAAATCTGACTCATTTTGTGGATTCCATGAAGATCTCAACATTGGATAATAAACTTCAAGAAAACCCTTCAAATCACTTTCAATTCCCTTAAGATCGTGTTTAACGAATTCAAAAAATTCTTCATTGTTCATAATTTTATCCTAAATGTATCCTCATAAATTGACTATCTTTCTATATTCAAGGTAACTGTAGATACTGAAGAAAAATTAATAGAATCGAAGGTAACGGCACGCCTACAAACCATATAAGATTGAATATATTTTTGGAACAATCCACAAGTAAAAGATGACATTCAAGTTGCTTTTGCAACAAACTGAATGGAAAATTCTGACAATACTTAATATACTAAGGTCAACTCCTCAAATTATGAAATATTGCAATGATTGTTTAACTCCGATTAAAAGTGATTCAAAAGAAGAGTATTGTGCTATTTGTAAAAAAGCTAGAGCCCTTAAAGAAAACTCTGTAGCTTAGGACTCTGATTTCTAGTTAAAATATCAAATGGTATTTTTGTATTTGGATTTTATTTGACTATATCTATTACAACTGGAACCAATTTAAAAACCACTAAAGTTGCGGGTCTAGAGGGATTCGAACCCTCGACAGCCGGATTAAGAGTCCGGTGCTCTACCTGGCTGAGCCATAGACCCTAAATTAAGCAACGCTAGAGTCGTTATTAATCTTGAGATGAAAATTAAATAATTTAATTTTGAATTTTTGTTTCGATTTCGTTATATTTTTCAAGAATTGCATTAAGTACCACGGAAACTGGTACGTTGTTCATTTTTTTCTTTTCTGCAAGAAGTTTTTGATATGCATCAAGTGTAATGTAAACTGGAATAGAACCATTTCCTTCCAACAAACCTCGAACCTTAAACAATGCAGTTTCCATTCCTCTTTCGGCTGATTTTGCAAACTTTGCCTTGTTCATTATAGCTCCTAATAGTCCAAAAGGCATTTCATAATCTACTGTCATGGTAACTTTTGTTAGGTTATCTGATAGTGCTTTGAATTCAGTTTTAATTTCCCATCTCTTAAATGGTCCTTCAATCATTTTAGCAGAAATTCTTTCCTCTCGTACAAATTCTGTTGTTTCACAATCCCATTCTAATCTTTTACCACTAAAATCACCAATAATTCTAAAGGTGGTTCCAACACCCATTCCTTCTTTAATGTCCATTGGAATAACTGTCATACCAACTCCTTTCTCAGTCATTTGATCAGAAACATGTTCTGGTCTTGCAAAATATGTAAAAACTGTATTAACTGGAACTTTAATTTGAATAGATTTGCTAACTAAAGTCAATATTTGCTATCTTTGGATATCTGAATTTAAAGCTTTTGTCAATTTCTTACTGGAAATTCTTTTTACAATGTATTATCTTAAAAATGTCTTAAAGATGAATTGATAAAAAGAAAGCTAATCTTTATTTTTTCGATTTTATTTTCGTCCCATTATTTCTGAGGCAAACGCTCTTTCATTGTTTAATTCAGCAAAATCTTTCATTGTAGATTATAGAGTTCGGAACGTTATTTTACCAGAAATTCCAATTACTGGCGGTCCTACGCAAATTCTTTTTAGAGTTTCAATGTAGATTTAAGATATAGATAGATTCACTATGGGTATCAGAATCTTTTATCATGACATTCAACTTGATACAATCCACCCTTAATCTCATGAAGGAGTATATTGGGAAATGGACTATGTATTAGATAGACCTGGAAATCATATTTTTAAAGTTGATCTATATGATGGTGGAAAAAATGGAGAAATCAGCACTTATACTTTTAACATAAGCACTAAAGATCCATTTGGATATATTTTCATATTTTCTATTGTTGCAGGTTCTATTGGAATTTCAATAGTTCTTGGATATATCTACATTCCAAGAATTCTAAAATCTAGAACTAAATATTAGCTTGAATCGTAGCCTTTCCTAATCTAAATGCAAACAAGGTAGTCAATAATACCATTGCAAATAAGAGAATTCCAATTCCCAAATGAATTGCTACTAGAAGAGCGTGTAATTTGAGATCTATTACTAAGGCACCTAGTGTAATTTGAGTTACTACAAAAACTGCACCAAGAGTTCCAGTAAGTTTTAAGTACTTATTAGAATTTTTTGTAAACCAACAACTCACTGCTGTTGCAATAATTAATGCGCCAGTAGTAGCTGCCACTGCTCTATGAGTCCATTCTATTAGATATTTTTCATTGGGAAAAATACCGCTAGGACATAAGGGCCAATCTGGACATGTGAGACCTAATCCAGCTGCAGAAACATAACCACCAATAAACATTAGAGAGTACAGAACTATTAGAGATGTTAATGCCAGATATTTTAAAATCAAAATAATCTCTTGTTTCTAATTCACTTGAACTTTACCTGTCATCCATGGGTGAACCATACAAAAGTAGTCGTATTCACCTACCTCATCAAAAGTGTAAGAAAATGTATCACCTGCCAAAAACAGACCACTGTCAAAGACACCATCAGGTGCACCAGGAACACCACTAGTTACAGTGTGAGCTGCAGTGTCATCGTTTGTCCATGTAACTTCGTCACCTACATCAACTGTGACTTCAGCTGGATCCCAACACTCGTTAGTATCCTCACATCCTGGAACGCCGGAACCAGTAGGGACCGAGATTGTTCCAGAAAATAGTTCCCTAACTTCTGATTCTTCCATAACTTCTGGTTCTGGCTCAGGTTCTTCCTTTACTATCATTTCAGGTACATCCTCAAACCCTGGAGCTGGTACTGGGGCAGAAACTAATTCAGCAGCAACGTCAGACACATCACCTACAATTATTTTTCCCATCATTCC
>JACZUQ010000051.1:2387-6420 GCA_022573065.1 Nitrososphaerota archaeon | reverse complement strand
TCAAAATGAAGTTGCAGTATCTTACGAACAATGTGTTTATGTTCGTGGTTTGAAAAATGCAGATATCTAATTGAATTAGAAAAAAATTAGTTAATACAAATTAGTTTAATTTGTATCAGCAGTGCTTTAAATAGAGGGTATTTTGAGCAGAAATTAATGGAATATTTGACAAAATATCCAAAAACAATTTCATTCTTTGATGGACTAAAAGGAAAGATAACAGTTGATAGCTCAACTGGAGTTGAACAACTCATGGTTGTTGTAAAGAAAAATGTTGATGAGCTTTTAAAGATCTTTTCTATTGAAGGATTTACTAGAGTAAAATTTGAACACAAACAACCTTCTCAAATCGGACGCGGCCTTTCATTAAAACTCAAAAAGCCTTGGGAAATGCACATAAGACTTGTTGAATTAAAAAAAGGACTCGTTGCAATTCATGCAGAAGTTGAAGTTTCTAGAGATTATTTGCAGCATCTATTTTGTCAGCGAACTCCTGTGATTTATGAAATAGAATCACTAATGAAAAAACATCAAATTGATTATAAAATTTGGAATAACCGAATACGAAAGTATGTTAAAACAGTATTTGATAATTACAAAATTAAGCTGAGTACTCCAAATATCCCAGTATTGGCCTGGAAACCATTAGTGTATGTGATTGGAACTATTGGCTTACTTTACCTAGTAAAGTACGTCCAAACAATTTAAAAAATTCTTAATTCAATTAGTTATATGACCTTCCAATCGGTCAACGATTCTTTCAACATCCTTATCAGAAAATTCCTCTCTTCTGTTTTCAATAAAATAATTAATTCTATCTAAATTAGATACATTAACGAATTTGTATATAGGATCATATCTCATATTATCTTGAATTCGTAGTAATACGCTAGTTACACGAGGACTTTTAGGACTACGCCAAGATTGTAAAGCTATCCAAAGAACTCTTCCTGCTCTATCTACTTGTTCATGCGGATTCAAGTTTCTATGTGAATTACAATATTGATTACTCCAGTTTTTTACTTCAATTAAAATAACTCCTTTACGAGACACTACAACAAAATCCATTTGTGCGGATCTTAGATTCTTTCGTCCGTTGTAAGTAACATAACGAGGTAACCCAATGTTAAGCCCACATAAAACATGATAGTCATCACTTAGTTTTGATAATTTCCCAATTACATCTAGTTCTCCTTTTGCCCCTGCATGATAAGGGCTATTTTTAACCGCATCAAACTCTTTGATTTCATTTATTGTCTTTCTTTCACTATTATCAAAAATTTCATTTGGTTTTTCTTTCCACAACAAAATTTGTTTTTTCTGCTTTTGTTCTAAATCCTTAATTTCATTCATGTCTCTGCGTTTTGAATAGTTTTTTAGAATTGAGATTTTTACCGAAGCCGAAATCATTGAAAAACGACCTTTGGCCTTCTTCTCTTCAAGGTTTTTTATCTTCTCATCATACTTTTGAAGAGTTATTTTTTCATCATTTTTGATTTTTTCTAATTCTTCTTCTTCTTTTTTTATCTTAATGGGTAAATTATTAAAAAAATTTTTTTTATTATTGCTTAATTTGTCTTTTAATTCGTGATGGATAATCTCAAGATCTTCAACTTTCTTAACAGAGTTAGGGGATATTCTTAGAAGATCTTTTTCAGCTTCCGCACGGCCGTAAATTATAGCCATATTATTTGATGGGATAAGTTTGCTAAATCAGTTCTGAAAATTCTTAATTCATGCTCCAAATGAACCTTTAATTAGAATTTTTGAGAAATGTAAATTTAGTTTGGAACCATTAGTTACAAATCTCAGTTATTATGGAATGTCCCCTTGGGAGATTGAAGTAGTCTATGGAATATTCAAAGATAGATTCAAAGTAAAAGAAGAAGAAATTGAACCAAACGATCCTAATTTTGTAAGTGTACTTAATGTGCCCATTCCACTTGAATTTAATATAGAGTTTTTCAGATGGTTTGAGTTTCGGCGATGGGATAAATTCAAGTTTATTTTGAAAGAAATGAAAAGGCGGAGAAGGAAAAGAAAAGCCATTAAAATTGATATTAGTTTTACAGGCAACCCTATCATTAGATTCATTGTTGATTCAGAAGATAGTCAATGGTTCAATCATGCCGTAGAACAAATCGATTTTGTTTTAGAATTACTTCCATATCATCTTGATCCTGAAAAATTACCTAAAGATGTTACAGAAGTAATTTATCAATTTGATCCTAATGCAGCTAGATGGAGACTAAATACAGCTATTGTAAAGGACAAAAAGTTTGTTTTTTCTGGAGGCGGTTGGAAAATAATTACTTGAGATCTTTTTCTAAGGGTTCAACCATTGTATGAAATTCTTTGTATTTAGTTTCCAAAAAATTCAGCGATTCAAGAAGTTTTTTTGATTTTCCGTACTTGAATCGAATCATTTCACGGTGATGCCAAAAGTTTTTTTCACCTTCTACTGCTATTGTTGTTAAATAATCTGGTCCTTTGATAGTATCAGGAATTTTAATACTATAAGGAAAAAGATAATCTACAATAAACCATTCATCACCATCAGGATAATCAGAACCAGTATCAATATCAAAAAAAATATGCAGTAGATTTGATTGCATGAGACCACCATCTGTTATAGTAGGATGCTTTACATTTGATTTTTTAAAATCAAGATTAAGAAGCTCTGGTTCAAAATAGCCCTTGATAATTGATTTTCTAAATATTTTGTTAACTTCTTTAATATTCAATGATAATGTAAGCTTTAGTTCGACTTGCTAATAATTTGTTAGGTGATACCTGGCCTTTTTGGTTCTATACCTGTAAAGAATCTAAAATCTTTGAAACATCTGTTATTGGTTTCCCGTTAGAAGAGATATTCTGTTTAGCAGGGGGATTATCCATATAATTTGGAATTTTATCCATTAATCTACCACTAAATGGAGTTATTATCTCATTTTTGTAAAAAATCCCTGTTGGGATTTTGTTTCCCCATTCAAGTGATTTAATGAGGGCTTGAGAGAGTTTCTCGTTAAGCTCAGAAACTTCGTCATAATGTACCACAGGGTCAAATCCTGTTTCTTCTAATTTGTAAATTCTTGAATGGGTTTTTAGCGCTTCATCATCTGCAATATCAGTGCCAGCATACCAATCTCTAGTATTGATGTCATTGTAAGTAGGACACGGTTGTAAAACATCTAAAAATGCAAGCCCTTTGTGTTTTATTGCTGCCTTAATCAAATCCTTAAGCTGCCTTACGTCATAAGAATATCCACGTGCAATAAATGTAAAGCCGCAGGTTACTGCAAGACCGATTGGATTTACATCATAGTTAATGTTTGGAGCTGGTAATGATTTTGTTTGTTCTCCTAACTTAAGAGTGGGTGATGCCTGACCTTTTGTTAATCCATACACACCATTATCAAAAACAATGTATGTCATGTCTACATTTCTTCTGCCAGCTGCAACAAAGTGTCCTGCTCCTATTCCGAATCCATCTCCGTCACCCCCAGCTGCAACTATTGTCAGTTCGGGGTTGGCTATAGCAGCTCCCTGAGCAAATGTCAACACTCGTCCGTGTAAAGTATGAATTCCAAATGTGTTAATAAAATGTGATGTTTTTCCAGAACATCCAATTCCAGAAAATATTACTGCCTTATGGTTTGGAATTTGTAACTCTGCAAGTGCCATTTGGATGGCGTTAACAATTCCAAAATCCCCGCAACCAGGACACCAATCATTGTGAACATCTGTTTTGTAGTCAGAAAGTTTAAGCGCCATGTGTTAAAATCTCCCTTTTTTCTGCTTTGTTTTCAAGTATCTTTTTTAGAGAATCATAAACTTCAGTGCAATTCATTGATCTGCCAGTAAATTTTAAAATAAAATAATCAACGTCTCTTCCTAGATTTTGTTTGAACAAAGTTCCTAGCTGTCCAGTATAATTTGCCTCGACATCGATGATTGTTTTTACATCTTTGAGAAGTTCTTTAACATATTTAGTTGGAAATGGGTGTAACAATTTTAATTGTATAAAACCAAT
>JACZUQ010000051.1:0-2288 GCA_022573065.1 Nitrososphaerota archaeon | reverse complement strand
TTGAACAAAGTTCCTAGCTGTCCAGTATAATTTGCCTCGACATCGATGATTGTTTTTACATCTTTGAGAAGTTCTTTAACATATTTAGTTGGAAATGGGTGTAACAATTTTAATTGTATAAAACCAATATTGATATTTTCTTTTTTTAACATATCTAATGCATCAAGAATTGGTCCTTTTGCAGACCCCCAGCTAATAATGCAATGCTCAGCCATTCCAAATGAAACAACTTGATCCTCCTTTGGAATTTGCTTCAAAATAAGGTCAAAACGTGAGAGGCGTTTATCCATCATCTTAATTCTCATTAGAGGGTCTTCAGAAATATGTCCATCTTCATCTCTTTCATCTCCGGTATTCCAAAAGATCCCATCCTCTAATCCAAGTTTGGATCTTGGGGAAATTCCATCTGGAGTTAGCTCAAATCTTTTGTATGGTTTTTTCTCAATTTTTTCAAGTAATTTTCCTCTGTCAATGTTAACTTTCTCAGGATCAAATCTTTTGCAAGTAATTACAGAGCTTGAAATAAATTTGTCTAACAAATGAATTACAAGTACTTGAAAAACATCTGAAAAATTAAAACACTTTCCGGTATCATAAAAGCTCTCTTCAATGTCGCCAGATGCATAAACTATACGAGGAAATTCTCCATGTCCTGCATTAATTGCAAATAATAAATCATCTTGTCCATGTCTTGTTGGAAGACCAGTAGAGGGTCCACTCCTTTGATAATTTGTAATCACACATGGGACTTCGTTTATTCCTGCCCATCCCATAGCTTCAGCCATCAATGA
The DNA here is from genome assembly GCA_022573065.1 of Nitrososphaerota archaeon. GTDB lineage: Archaea > Thermoproteota > Nitrososphaeria > Nitrososphaerales > Nitrosopumilaceae > CSP1-1. The sequence goes on along the minus strand of JACZUQ010000051.1, from coordinate 1,497 downwards.
AAATCCAGGACCAGATGTACATGTAGAAGAACGTGTACCAGTTAGTGCTCCTCCAATCATCATGCCAATTGCTGATATTTCATCTTCAGTTTGTACAACTACGGTTGAACCAGGTCTATCTTCCTTAATAGTTAGAAGTTCGTTTGATTCCAAGTAAACACTTTCATCAGATGCAGGTGTAATAGGATAGTAAGGCTGAAACCGGCATCCACAAACCATTTTACCTATGGCGGTTCCCTGATGTCCTTGTACTAGAATTGTATCTGGTTCCTTTGTAACAGAATTAAGTGAGATGTTTATTTTATCGAATTTAGCCGCTGCGTAATTATATGCATAGGTTGCTGCTTGTTTATTTATCTCTGCAACTTTGGGTTTTTTTGAAAAAATTGATTCTATTGAATCTAAAAGTGGTTTTGGTTCAAGTCCTAGTACTCCAAGTGATAATGAAACCCCAATTACATTAAACATTCTAATCATTCCTTTTAGTCTTGGATTATTGGTGTCCTCTGCAAGTTTTGAAAGTATCTCTCTAAATGAAACAGGAAGAAGATTGACTCCTCGCTCTTTTGCAGTTTCTAAAATTCCTTTAATAGAAAATTCCTTATTTTTTGATTTTAGATACTTTTCTAGTCGTGATTTAAAGAAGAAATCAAGAGTATGGACATCGTCAGTGGTAGTTTTCTCTAAATCAGAATCGTAAATTATTGCCCCTCCCTCTACTACCTCATCCATGTGACGAAAAATCATCTCTGCATCAAAAGCCACCATCATATTGATATCATTAACGTTAGAGTGAATTTTTTTATCAGAAATTCTTACAGCAAAATAACTATGTTCTCCTTTGATATTAGAGTAAAATTCTCTTTTTCCAAAAATTTGGTAACCAACTCCTGCACATACCTTTGAGAAAATATTGGCTCCTGATTCAACACCACTACCTTGAGGTCCACCAATTAACCAAGTAAGATCAGTAGTCATGTTCACCTTAAGTTATTTGCAGTTATTAATAATGTGATTACCAAATTTTGTTAACCACCAGTTGCAGCATCAAACAACGCGCACTCGCATTTGTCACGTTCTCCACAATATGGACAAACACAAACACATTTCTCTATAGAATTTCCACATTCAATACAAATAGCAAATTCTTCATTGTTTTTAGTATCTGAACCCATGACTTTCCTAAAACAAGATCTTATAAATGGTTTAAGGCATTTCCTTCTTTTTGATGAAGAAAAAGCACACAAAAAAGAAAGTTTTTCTTACTAGGACTCTGCAGGATTTTGCTATTAAGGAGTTAAAAAAATATTACAATATAGAGATCAATTCAGGTCCTTTTCCAATTCCAAAGAAAAAACTAGTTGCAAAAATTAAGGATAAAGATGGATTGATTTGCTTTCCTTATGATAATATAGATAAACAGGTCATAATGGCTGGAACAAAATTAAAAACAATTAGCGCATTTAGCGTTGGATATGATCATATTGATTCAAAATT
>JACZUQ010000050.1 GCA_022573065.1 Nitrososphaerota archaeon | reverse complement strand
TGTAAATCTCCAGATGTTGGATTGTAAAAAATTATCGTTAGATCTAGATAATGAAGTAAAAAATTATGGAACAGTTTTACAAAGATGTGTAAGCTATTACAGAAATCTTCATTCAACTGCAGGATTAGAAGGAATGGGAGTAAACGTCATTAACTGTCTTAATACTGGCATATTTGCGGGAAATAAACTCTTCACACACATGTTGTTAAAAAAACAAGGAGTTTTAACTCCGTTTGCAACAGTTTCTTTTTCTAAAGAGGCAGCGTTGGAATCATTAGAAAAACATGGATATCCACAAATAATTAAACCAACGGTAGGAAGCTGGGGCAGAATGGTTTCAAAAATTAATGACAGTGATTCTGCAGAAGGAATTATTGAAACTAGAGAAAAAATGTATCCTATTTATCAAATTCACTATCTAGAAGAATTTGTCCAACGTCCTCCAAGAGATATTCGAGCAATTGTAGTAGGAGATAAAGTAGTTGCAGCCATTTACAGAAGTTCTGGAAATGGATCTTGGAAAACTAACATGGCATTAGGTGGAGTTGCTGAAAAATGTCCAGTTTCAAATGAAATGGAAGATATATGTATTAAGGCAAAAAATGCAGTTCAAGGTCAAATAGTAGGAGTAGATTTGATGGAAAGTAAAGACAAAGGATTGATAGTTCATGAAGTAAATAATACAACAGAATTCAAGAATACTGTTAGAGTATGCGAAGTAGATATTCCATCATTAATGATAGATTACGCACTTAAATCGTCTAGGTAAAAATTGCACACTTCATTTACAGTAACTCCCAGATTTTGCATTAAGATGTTAGAAAAGGCTCTTAGGTTATACACTCCCTCACTTAGCGAAAAGCCAATGGCTGATTTTCTTGCAGACAAGTGTGATGATCTAGGTTTTGAAGATATACAAATAGATGAAGTAGGAAATTTGATAGCAAAAAAAGGTTCTGGTTTACCGAGAATTCTTTTGTGTGGACATATGGATACGGTGCCAGGAAAAATTAAGGTAAGAAAAGAAGGAGATTCACTATATGGAAGAGGAGCTTCTGATGCTAAAGCACCATTAATGGCAATGTTGTTTGCAGCTGCATCAATCCAAAACAATAATGGTACTGTAATTTTTGTTGGGGCAGTTGACGAAGAAGGAAATGCCACTGGAATAAAAAATCTCGTAAAAAGCAAACTTGACATTGATTATGCGGTTTTTGGCGAACCAAGCGGATTAAAACAAGTAACTATTGCGTATAAGGGACGCATTGCAATTAATCTAAAGGTAAATGTTGGCAATAGTTCTCATGCAAGTGCGCCATGGCTTTCAAAAAATGCAATCGAAGAATCCATGATATTCACTAGAGAATTAAAAAAAGTTTTAGAATCCGGTCAAGAAAACAAGAAAAAAGGAATGATGCTAACAGCTACAGTTACTGAAATCAAAGGTGGAACAAGTCATAATGTTACTCCAAAAGAATGTGATGTGGTAATGGATATTAGAATTCCAGTTGATATGAATTGTAAAATGGTTGGAGAAAAAATTACATCATCTATACAAGAAATTTCAAAAAAACGTGAGGTTGAAGTTTTTCATTCAATATTAGATGAAACAGAACCATTTGAAGCTCCTCATAATTCTCCTTTAGTGAGAGCATTTACCTTGGGAATAATGGATGTTGAACATTCCAGACCTATGCTAATTCGTAAAACAGGAACTGGTGACATGAATGTCATAGGGAATCAACTTAACATACCGGTGGTAACCTATGGTCCTGGAGATCCTCATGCATCTCATACCATTGATGAAAAAGTTTCAATGGATGAATATCTTCGTGGAATAGAAGTTCTCAAAAAGACATTACAGCATTTAAAAAGACTATACGATAGAACGAGATAATGCTGTGGATTGCAGGATTAGGTATTTCAGGTATAGAATCGATATCTATTGAAACACAAAAACTGCTAAAAAATGCAGATATTGTATACCTTGAACAGTTTACTAGCCCAGTAACAAAATTAGAATCAAATAAAATCAGAAAACTCGTTAAAGGTGAATTCAAAATTGCCAAGAGATGGATGGTTGAAGATGGCAAAGAGATTCTAAAAAATTCAAAAAAGAAAAAGGTAGTATTACTTACTTATGGAGACCCGTATATTGCTACAACCCATATCGAATTACGAACAAGAGCCATTCAAGAAAAAATTAAAACAAAAACTATCCATGCTGCTTCTTCAATTACTGCTCTGGTGGGAGAATGTGGATTACACTATTACAAAGTAGGACGGATTGTTACTGTGATGAAGGATCCTAAAACTTTGACTACTCCATACTATGTCACGTATAGTAATGCTTTAGCTGGAAATCACACTGTATTACTTTTAGAATATAATCAAGATGAGGAGTTTTTTCTTGAACCAGTAAATGCATTATCAAATCTGCTTTCAACAGAAAAAGAGCAGAAAAGAAAAATAATATTACCGTCCACTTTTGTTATTATTGCTTCCCGTATAGGATTTAAAAATCAAGCAATTACAGCTGGAAAAATTTCTAATTTAATTAAAAAAAATTTTGGTAAACCTCCACATACTATCATTATACCTGGACAACTTCATTTTACTGAATCAGACGCTCTCAAAGTTTTTGTAAATTGCATAGATGCGCCTTTTGACAATTCAAAAAACATTAAAAAAATTTCAGAACAAATGATTGAAAAATATGTTCCAATGATAAGAAAAGCAGTTGAGGAAATTGCTCCACATTATAAGAATTCTAAGGAATTCCAAGAAGTATTAGAAAATGCAGAATTATACATTCAGGATGCAGAAAAATTCTTAGAACAAGGAAAAGATGAGGTTGCTGTATTAAGCATAGGATATGCAGATGGGTTAGTTGATGCTTTGCGAATTGCAAAGGGATTAAACCCAAAAATGTAGTTAATAACGATGAATTAAAAAAGAGAGATAAAGTGTAAAGTATAATTGGATTTAATCGACAACACCATTTTATCTGCTCTGTTTGCAAGTTCCCTTACAAATAAAAATGCAATAGAAATTGTAAAGAAAAAGAATTTCTTATCTGATGAATATATTAATTCAAGAATGGATAATCTTGTTAACAATGGTCTTGTTGAACAAGATAAAAAATCGTTAACGGAACTAGGAAGAACATCACTTAGAGTAGTATTAGCAGGGGGAGTTTTTGATATAATACATCCTGGCCACATACACACACTTAATTCTGCAAAATCATTAGGTGATGCTTTAGTTGTGGTCGTTGCAACTGATAAAACTGCAGAAAAAATGAAGAAAAGAATGCCTCTTCATAATCAAGAACAAAGAAAAAATCTAGTAGAGTCTTTGTCAATGGTGGACCTTTGCTTAATTGGACAGGAAGGAGACATTTTCGAAACTGTTAAAAAAGTAAAACCAGAAATAATTGCTTTAGGATATGACCAAGTTCATCAAGAGAAATTCATAACAGATGGTTGTCATAAATTAAATTTGAACGTTAAAGTTGCAAGGTTACAATCTCCAAACCCAGAAATTTCAAGTTCAATTATAGAAGAAAAATATGGTGAGGACATTCATGATCTTTAGATATTATAAAATCAAACATATTCAAAAAATTGTTAAATTTATGTTGAGGAATTAAATCACATGCCAATTTTTATTGATGGTCATAAAATGGGAGGATTAAGTGTTTTACAACTAAAAAAAATTCTAAACAATCCATCTGATCAACATGAAGTTACACATAAAGATATTTTCTATAATGAAAAACAGAATAAATTATTTTGTATACTAGAAGCACCAAATAAAAAATCAATAGTTAATCATCATAAGAATATTGGAATAGATTGTGATTTTATTATTGAAGTAACATCTCTTCGAAATGAATCAGTGAATAGAGTAGAAAAATTGAGCGAAATGGGAGAATTATCTGCTAGGATAGCTCATGATTTAAGAAATCCACTTGGTATAATAAAAAACGCTGTAGAATTAATCGAAATTTCTTCAGAAGAGATTACAGATGAGAAATTAAAAAAACGAATTAGTATGATAAAAAATGCTGCAGATAGAATGTTACGTCAAATTAATGATGTATTAGATTTTGTTAGAACAAGACCATTGCAACTTGAAAAAAAATCTTTATTAATAATTTTAGAATTATCATTTAAATCAAGTGTTCCTAAATCAATAAAAATTACTAAACCAGAAAACGATTTATCTATAATTTGTGATAGCAAACAACTTGAGATAGTTTTTAGTAATATTCTAATCAATGCGGTTCAAGCAATGGACAATTCAGGGGGAATCAAAGTCAGAATAAAAGAAAAAGAAAATGATGTTAATATAGAAATAGAAGATTCAGGACCAGGGATTCCTGAAGATAAAATAGGGCAAATTTTTGATCCATTATTTACTACCAAATCTAGTGGAACAGGATTAGGATTAGTTAGCTGTAAAAACATTATAGAACAGCACAAAGGAACTATCTCAGTTAAAAATAATCCTACAATTTTTGAAATTATTTTGCCAAAAAAAGTGTCTAGCCCTTAATTGGAATTCTAATGGTCAATTTTGAACCATCTTTTAATTTTGCAGTTTTACGAAGGTTAGCTTTTGAAATTAATTCTATGATTGAATTATCATGATGTGTTCGTTCCAACACTATTAATTCACAATTAATTGAGTTGTTTAGTTTTGATTTAAAACATTTTACCCAACCATATGTTCTCTTACCATCAAAAAATCCCTTTATGGTAATTCCATTGAGTGTACGAAATTGTTGTGCTGCTTCAATATGTTCTTTTTTTTGTAACTTTACATTTAGAGTTCCAGGAAATGGAATGTAGTTAATTTTAGATTTGAATTGTTTAGTATATCCTTTGAGTGACATATAGTATGCACCTTCACCCATACCACTAACAAGAATACCTTTCAATTCAACAAAAGATGGAAATGTATCTAAACTGGATTTTAGTATAGATGATAATTTTATCAATTCAGAATATCCTCTAGATGTAATTCTCACAGAAGATGTTCTCCGATTGATAATTCGTTCAATAAATCCGTCCTGTTCTAATTCTAAAAGGTGTTTTGAAGCAGATTGTTGAGATTTTTTAATACTTTTCCCAAGAGAAGTGGTAGTTATTGGTACGTAGTTATATCTAGCACCTCTTGAGATTAATTGGGTTAGCGTTAGTATGTGCTGAACTTTAAGTTCTGTCATAAATTCTAGGCAATGCCAAGTTCTGTAAATGTTTTGAGTTTTAAACCATCATGGTTATCAAGTTTAGCTACGCGATGACCTACAACACATTCAATTCCTGCTTGTTTAGCACCATCGAGTAATCGTTGGGTGATAATTCCATCTAAAACAAGGTATTTTATTCCAGATTCAGTGGAAAGTTTGTCTACTACCTCACTAATTGGAACTTTAAAAATTTCGTTTTGATTTGAATCCATGGCTATCGCTTCTAAGCTTTCGTTAAGTTCAGGATAAACTTTGTTTGCAAGTTCTGCAATGGGTTTATCGTTAGGATCATCCATTTTTGGAGTAGTGGTTTCCTTATTCATTTGTTCAGCAGTGTCCTTTAAAATATCATCAATTTGTTGAGGAGTTAATTCTTCAACCTCAACGCCTTCATAAGCTCTATGTTCAACGTCAATATGTACAAGAGATTTTAATTCTTTTAGAATAAAACCACCTGCTCTATCACCATCTAGAAATGCAACTACTTTTTCTTTTTTATCACAAAGTTCTTTAATGGATTCATCAATTTTTGCACCTTCAATTGCCAACGCGTTATCATATCCGGCTCTAAGAAGATTAATTATATCTGCTCTTCCTTCTACTAGGATAATCCATGGTGAATCAAAAATCCCGTCACTGCAAGGAAGTTTTTCTTTTCCATAAGTTGTTAGCTTACCGGTATCACCTTCATGTACGTCTTTTAACATTGAATCGCCTTCACTGACTGATTTTGTTGACCATTTTTGTTTGATTTCTTTTGCACGTCTAACAATATCCTCTTTTTTTGAAGCCCTGACATCATCAATTGCATCTAATTTGAAATTACAGTCAAAAGGACCTACCTTATCAATACTTTCAATTGCAGCAGCAATCAATGCACATGTATCAATGTCAGTGCTCATTGGAAGTAAAGCATCACCTTTTGTAGTGTTAGTAGTTGAAGAAGTATTTACTTCAATACGACCTACTTTTGAGACACGTTGTAGCTCGTTTAGATTCATCTCTGGGCCTAACAGTCCTTCCGTTTGGCCAAAGATTGCTCCGATTATATCTGCTCTTTCAACGAGCCCATCAACATCGAAGGATAGTTTAACATGATACTTGACAATTCCAGATTGTGGCAATACATTATCTCCTTAATAATCAACTGGCTTTCATTTTTTATTCAAGAATATAAGTGCTTTTTTAGAAAAAATT
>JACZUQ010000049.1 GCA_022573065.1 Nitrososphaerota archaeon | reverse complement strand
AACTCTAAATAATGAGGCTCTGTATATACTTCTAATTCCTCAAGACTATCTTCGTTAAACTTTTCATCAATAAATAATTGCTTTGGAATTAAAATTTTTAATTTGTGAGCATTTTTTTGTGGGACCCATTGTATTTTTGAAAAATCTACTTTGATGTCATCTCCAATATATTCTCCTTCAAGATCAATATCTTTTTTATTAATTTTTACATTGCCTAAGCCCATTAACCTTAATTGAGTTCCAGCAGAAATATTTTCTACATCTTCAGCAGCCAAGTAAATATTTCCATCAACTTCTACAATTCTTTTCCCCATGTTTTTTACTGGATGATTAGGTAACTCCACTTGTTTGAATGGTAAATTCTTAACAAAAAGCTTACGTGGATTTTTTACAAGATATAGTCGAATACTAGTTGAATCAACTTCTTTTCTGTTATATGATTCTAGAGAATCAAATGGAGCATGTGTATCTGCTTTTGTAAAACTTAGAGATATTATAAATTTCCTTATTGCTTCTGGAGTTATGCCACGTTTTTTGAGTGCCTCCAAAGTTGGTAATCTGGGATCGTCATACCAAGAAATCTTTCCATTTTCTATGAGTGATTTTATCACTCTTTTTGAGACTGGCATTCCCTTAAATTCAAGCCTAGAAAATTCCAAAACCTTTGGTTTTCTCATATTTAGCGCATCTAGTATTGCATAGTACAACTCATTTCGTAACTCATACTCTTTTGATCTAAAGGCATGAGTTACTCCATCTAAACTATCTTCTATCGCTATAGCAAAATCATAGCTAGGCCACACTCTATATTTTCCTCCAAGTAATGGATGATGTCCTTCAATTATTCTAAATAAAACAGGATCTCGCATGACAGTATTTTGAGATTTCATATCTCCACGAAATCTAACAACTGCTTGACCAGCTGAATATTTTTCAAATAGTTTTGTCCATCTCTCCTCATTTTGACTTTGTCCTAACTGAGTGCATTTGCATGCCTTCATTTCACGTCTGTTTTTACTAATTTTATCACGCTTGCAAGTACAAACATAAGCTTTGTTTAAACTGATAATTTCTTTTCCTTTTTGATAAATTATTTCTAAATCATCTGAAGTATTTTTTATTTTATCATATTTGATACCAAGCCATTCAAGTCCAACTTTGATTGCCGCATAAAACTCTAATCTCTCGTTTTCTGGATTTGTATCATCTATTCTAAGAATTGTTTTTCCATCATACATCTTTGCATATTCTTCATTAATTATTGCAGCCTTGGCATGTCCAATGTGAGGATATCCATTTGGTTCTGGTGGAAATCTTGTAATAACTTTACCTTTTTCTGCACCTTCTAATGGCGGAAACATTTGTTCTTTTTTTGAATGTTTTTCTTTTGGAACTAATATTTCTGGAAAATTATTTTCTATTTCAGTTATTATTTGATTGGTTGAAAATGAATTAATTTCTTTAACAATTGGCACGCAGATTTCCATTAACTCACGAATATTTTTTCGCTGTTCAGGTCTAACTCCTAAAATTTTTGATGCCACAATTTTTTCATTAGTTTTTCCTTTATGTTCATATGCATTTTGTAATGCAAATTTTCTAATTTCTTTTTTTATATCTTCATCCAATCTACAAACTCCTTTTTACAACAAAATTAAGAAGATTAAGTAATTCTATCTTTGCAGAACCTGAATAGTTATTGAGAGATTTTTGGGCTTTTTCTGAATAAAGTAATGCCTGTTTTCTTACAATTTTTTCTATTCCTAATGCCCGAATAGACTCAATTGCCTTTTCTATGTCTTTTTTAGTGGCTTTAGCATTCCCAAATGTCTTTAAAATGGTTTTTTTATCATTTCCTTTGGATTTTGTGATTGCTAAAACAATTGGAAGTGATTTTTTACCTTCTCTCAAATCATTTCCTACAGGTTTTTTTGTCATCCTTGGATCACCCAGTACTCCGATTAAATCATCAGTAATTTGAAACGCAATTCCTAGATTTTTTCCAAAGGTTGATAATTTTGTAATATCCCTTTGTTTGGCTTTTGCACATATTGCTCCCATAGAACAAGAAACATCAAAGAGAGATGATGTTTTTTTCTTAATCATTTTTATGTAATTTGCTTGAGAAGGAATTTTCTTTGTTTCTGCCATTTTGATATCTAATAATTGTCCTTCACAAACATCAACACATGCTTTTGCCAATCTTGACACTAGTTCGTTTGTAGCTTTAGACGGAAGATTTGAGTTTGAAAGTATTTGATAAGCTTTAGAAAATAATACATCTCCTGCTAAGATTGCAATTGGAATTCCAAATTTTTTATGAACTGTTGGAACTCCATGCCTCATTTCATCATTATCCATTATATCATCATGAACCAAAGTAAAGTTATGGATCATCTCAACAGCACAAGCAGCTGGCATTGCGTCTTTTAGTTTTCCACCCAAAATTTCACAACTTTTCATTACCATGAACGGTCTTAGACGTTTACCACCGTTAACAATAAGATATGATGCAGCATCATACAGTTGTGTTGGATTTCCTTTTAATTTTGTTCCAAGAAAACGATTAACCCCTTTTGCATTCTTTGATAGTGAATTAGAACTCATTAGTTAACTAATCTCCATTTGTTCTCTTGTAAATGATATTTTATTGAATCTTCTAAGGGTTTTTCTATTTCAGGTTTGATCCATTGTGAAATAACCGATTTGTACTTTGATAACATTGATTCTTCTGATTTAGGTAATAAGTATAAAGCAATGATCATCCAAGGACAATATATTTCTGGTTTTTTTTGTAAACCTTCAATTAATTCATCCGCCGTAATCCATTTTGTTTCACTGATTTCATCTTTTACTAGATTAAATTGAGTCGAATTTTCAATTACTCCAATCAAAGTACCACAAATTTCATTTTCTGAACCTATGTCCTTGTATGGCACATGATATTCAAATTTGAAAAGATAATCAAATTTACAGGATATTCCTATTTCTTCTGGTATTCTGCGTTGGGCTGATGAGACATAAGTTTCACTTTCTCTTGGATGACTCGCTACTGTGCCATCCCAATCTCCTGGCCATAGCATCTTGCTTGGACTTCTTCTTGTTATTACAAGTCTTCCTTCTTTGTCAAATAGCATAACGGTAAATGCTCTATGTAATTTCCCATTTGGTAGATGGCTTTTCACTTTCTCTTCTTTACCAATCGGTATATCGTTTTTATCTACAAGTATAACATATTCATCTGACAACTAATTCTCACCTAAATAATGTACCCTCAAATTTTTTTCTAGTTATTGCGTTAACAATTCTTTCTGGTTTGTTCCCATTAACAAAAAAAACCTTCAATCCCATTTTATACATTTTTGAAGCTTCGGCAACTTTGCGAGTCATTCCTCCGGTGACGTCCATTAGAGTTTTTTTAATGAAAATCTTTTCATCTTTAAAATCATAAATTAATTTCTTAGTTTTCATATCAGTATACAAACCATCTTCATTTAAAACAAAAATAGATAATCTAGGTCTTAGAACTCGTGCTAACAATGACATAATTTTATCACCTGATAAGATGTATGATTTTTTATTTCCGTACCACAATGCATCTCCATATGTAATTGGTATCAAACCAGAATTTGCAATTTTTTTAATTTCTAAAATTTTTCTGTTAATTGGTTTGTTTCCCATTACAAAATCAGTTGGCGGAAGACAATATGGATTCATTTTATTTTTCAAAAAAGAATCAAGAATAATCGTATTTAATTCAATCATTGAGTTTTTAACAATTGAAACTCCCTTAGGGTCATATTTTTTTGGTTTGGTATGCATATCGTATTTTTCTGACCAATAATGTCCATAAGAACCACCTCCATGAACTACAACAAAATCTTCATTAATTTTTCTAAAACTATAAACAATATTATCGATAGTTTTTCTTTTAGCTGATAACGGTTTTTTCTTATTGGTAATAATTGAACCGCCAAGTTTGATTAAGAGCATATGCTATTTTTCGCTAAAAAGGGAGTTAAAAAGTATCCAGTCCTTTTGAATCAATTTGTACTGAAAAACATTCGTTATTTTTGCTTTGAAGATTTTTCAAAGTTTTTTCTATATTTGACTTGTCTACAATTGCAATAATACATCCTCCATTTCCAGCGCCAGTAATTTTAGAACCAAACGATGTTTTATTCGCATTATCAATCAAATCACGCAGAATTTTATTTGATACTCCAATCTGATCAAGATATTTTTGATTTTGAATCATAGCTTCCCCAATAAATTTTAAATCACCTGATTTTAATGCCAAATTTACTTTTTCAATTAATTTCATCTCTTCCTCACATAAATCAGAAAAGGTTTTTTCATTTTTATCAATGAATTCCTTAACTTTTGTTACTACATGTTTTGTTGAATGTGGAATTTTGGTATTAACAATTACCAGATGAAGATCGATGTTTGTGTTAATTTTTCTAAATCCACTTTTTTTGTCATATTCAATTATTCCACCATATGTAGAAACTGTAGAATCAGCGCCAGATGCGTCTTTGAAAATCGTTTTTTCTGCTTCTATTGCTAGGTTAAGAATTTCTTCTTTTGAATATTTTGTAAAAAGATTTGATATGGAACCCGCAGCAGCTACGCAACATGCCGAAGATGAACCAAGTCCAACTCCAGATGGAATTTCTGATTCAATAGTTATTTTTATTCCACCAGAGTGATGGAACTCATTAATCATTTTTTTTGCAATGTAAATGAAAGGTAATAATGGTGAATTAATCTCATCAATGGAATCTGAAGAAGGTACACTTATCTCTCCCAAGCTTGACTTTACTGAAATTATTGCTTCATCAGTTTTACTAGAAGTAATAGTTACCCTTTTGTTTATTGAACAAAGTATAGCTTTTTTTCCATAAACTACAAAATGCTCTCCAAATAAGATTACCTTTGCTGGAGCAGATACTATTGATTTCAAGTGAATATTATTGAACCGTAGCCAACTACTGAGCTCTTATCTCCAGAAATATCTCCACTTGTTGCATATTTTAGCAATTCGCCTTTTGTAGCACCAAGTTCCTTACAAGCAATCATAGTGGTTGCTATTGCACCATATCCACAAGCTGTGATTTTTTTTGTATTCAATACTTTGTAAAATGTTTCTAAATCCATGTCCAATATAGGCTCAATTAACGCCTTATCTTGTTTATGTGCAAAATCATTTTCTTCATAATGAGTAAAATCAGATGATCCAATAATCATAGCATTATTTTTTTTGGCTATCGTTGCTATACATCTACCAAGTTCAATTGCAGTATTTTTAGTTTGATCAATCATAACAACTGGAAGAATTTTAAATTGATTTCTAAATACTTCTTGTAGAATTGGTACTTGAACTTCTATACTATGCTCTTTAGTATGAGAAAAGAAATCTAATTCAACTAATTCTGAAATATTAGATAATTCCTTCACTGCTTCTGAATCAACCTCCACATTACCTAGAGGTGTTTCCCAACTACAATCTTTCATTGAGGCAATGTTGCATCCAATCCCCCAATGATTTGGACCAACAATAATGAATAATTCAATTAAGTTAGACGAAATTGCATAAAAGGAATGACATGCAACTGGTCCAGAATAAACATATCCTGCATGTGGACAAATCACTCCATAAATTTTTTTAGTATAATCCGTTGGTGGAATTTTTCCAGGGCCATAATGATGTAAAAAACAATCATGAACAAGACTTTTTAATTTCTCGGTTTGATTGGGATAGAACATTCCGGCTACGACCGGCGTTCTAATCTGCATTATTCTATTTCCTCTTCTTTGATCTTCGTTTCAAAATCATCGATTTCATACTTTATTTGCTCGCCTTCTTTGATTTCCCCTTTTTGAATTAGAATTTCACGAGCTAATAACCAATAAGTTGTTGCCAAGGCTTTTCTACCTCTATTATTTGCTGGAATGACAAGATCTACTTTTGAAGTAATATTATCTGTATTAGCAATTCCAATTACTGGAATTCCTGCATTAGTAGCTTCTGTAATGGCTTGTTCATCAACTTGGGGATCGGAAATTAAAACTAATTTTGGTTCAATATAATATGGCAATGAAGGGTTGGTGAGAGTTCCAGGCATAAATCTACCTAATTTCTTTACGGTTCCAGTTAATTCACAGAATTTTTCAATCGGTGTATTGGCATATTCTCTTCCTGAACATACTATGACATCTTGACTCTTTTCTCTGCTGATAAATTTTGCAGCAGTTTGAATTCTATCTACTGTAATATCTAAATCAATTAGGTAAAGTCCTTCTGGACTAGCTTTTGTAATGAAGGGTACCATGAATTTTGTCTTAACTGCAGTTCCTACTCTGATACCCGTTGACAGAATTTTTTTCTTAATACTCTCTATTTCGCTTTGTTCACTCATACTGCGTTTTTAAATTTGTGCCATACCGCATATTAAATCATGCTCTGATAATCGTATTAGTTCATTCAGTTTAGCTATTCTTTCACCTCCTACCACTCC
>JACZUQ010000015.1:18074-19679 GCA_022573065.1 Nitrososphaerota archaeon | reverse complement strand
ACAAAAAATAATCAATAAACTAATTGAAGAATATCCTGATTCTGATACAACTGATGGCATCAAAATCACTTTTGATGAACAAAGCTGGGTTATGGTTAGACCAAGTGGAACAGAACCAATTATTCGAGTTTATGCTGAGGGAAGCTCTCAAGAAAAGCTTGAAAAGCTAATTTCGGTGCATGTACAAAAGATAAAATCTATTCTTGACCGATAACACTTTTAAAACGAATCATGTGGTTGATGAGAATGGTCAAAGGGTATTACGTAAAATTTGAGACTCCACAGGAACTAGTAAGTCCTATTTTAGAAGCTCTTAGAGTTGCTGCTCAAAGTGGTAAAGTAAGAAAAGGTACCAATGAGGCCACAAAGGCAATTGAGCGTGGTATTAGCAAACTAATTGTAATTGCTGAAGATGTTGAACCTCCAGAGGTTGTTGCACATCTTCCAATAATCTGTGATGAACAAGGGGCTGCTTATGCATTTGTTCCAAGCAAACAAGAACTTGGAAAATCACTTGGTATAGATGTTACCTCAGCAGCTGCAGCCATTTTAGATTCAGGAGATGCACAACACATAGTGGATCAAGTAATTGAAACAATTTCTAAAATCAAGGAAGGCAAATCAGATAAATGAGCTCTTCACAATCAGAAGTTCTAACTCCTGCAGAAATAATTCAAATTGTTGGTAGAACAGGCATTGCAGGCGAAGTAATTCAAGTTAGAGTAAAAATTTTGGAAGGAAAGGATATGGGACGGGTTATTACAAGAAATGTAAAAGGTTCAGTAAGAATGTCTGATATTTTGGTTCTTAGAGAAACAGAACGCGAAGCAAAGAAAATTAGGTGATTTGATAATTGAGTCTTTTAGTTAAGCCTTGTAGTTTTTGTGATAGGCCAGTTGCCAAAGGTTCAGGTACTATGTTAGCAAAAAATGACGGAACTGTATTGTGGTTTTGTTCAGCAAAATGTAGAAAGAACATGCTTGAGCTAAAACGTGATCCAAGAAAATTAAAATGGACTAAAAAATACGTTAAAGGCGGAATTAAAGTCAAGAAGTAAATTGACTGAACAGTCACTATTCATTATAAAACCTGATGCAGTTAGTAGAGGACTAATAGGTGAAATTGTTTCTCGTTTTGAAAAAAAAGGTTTTAAAATTATTAAATTAAAAATGTACACTTTTACAAAAGAGAAAGCAGAAAAATTTTATTCAGATCATCAATCCAAACCATTCTTTAATGAGCTTGTTTCATTTATCACATCGGAAAGAGTTATTGTGGCAGTAATTGAAGGAAACAATGCAATTGCAACTACAAGGATCATGATTGGTTCTACAAAGTCTTTTGAGGCAGCACCAGGTTCGATACGTGGTGATTTAGGACTTGGACTAACAGACAATATTGTCCATGCTTCTGATTCCATAGAAAGCTTTGAAAAGGAAGTGAAGGTAGTATTCGAGTGATTTGGGTTGCGTATAAGACAACCAATTGTGGTCGTATTAGGTCATGTAGATTCTGGTAAGACATCTATTTTAGATAAGATTAGAGGAACAGGAGTTCAGGGAAGAGAAGCAGGTGGAATAACTCAACAT
Source organism: Nitrososphaerota archaeon (assembly GCA_022573065.1). GTDB lineage: Archaea > Thermoproteota > Nitrososphaeria > Nitrososphaerales > Nitrosopumilaceae > CSP1-1. The sequence goes on along the minus strand of JACZUQ010000015.1, from coordinate 18,090 downwards.
ATTGGTGCAAGTTTCT
>JACZUQ010000015.1:2080-17976 GCA_022573065.1 Nitrososphaerota archaeon | reverse complement strand
TTACCAACTGATACCATCAAAAAATTAACTGGTCCTCTTTACGAAAAACTTAGCAAAGGAGAATATACCATTCCCGGATTACTTGTAATTGATACACCTGGACACGAAATTTTTACTAATTTAAGAACACGTGGAGGTTCTGCTGCAGATATTGCAATTTTGGTAGTTGATATTAATCGTGGTTTTCAACCTCAAACCAATGAAAGCCTAAAAATCTTAGAGGGCAGAAAGGTACCATTTGTTGTTGCATTAAATAAGATAGACATGGTTTCTGGATGGAAAAAAAGTGATACTCCTTACATTTCAAAAGCTGTAAAAGAACAAGATCCATTTGTACAGACTCAAATTGATGAAAAACTCTACAATGTTGTTTCTGCTTTATCTATACTAGGATACCAATCTGAAGCATTTTATCGAGTACAAGACTTTAAAAAAGAAATTTCTATTGTACCAGTTAGTGCCAGAACAGGAGTTGGAATTCCGGAGCTTTTAGCAGTTCTTGTAGGTTTAGCACAACAATTTTTACAAAAAAGATTAGACCAAGAAGAAAAATCAACACGTGGTATTGTTCTTGAGGTTAATGATGAGGTTGGATTAGGACCAACTGCAAATATAATATTAATTGATGGCCATCTAAAAAAAGATGATCAGATAATTGTTGCAAAACGAGATTCTGTAGTGATAACTAAAGCCAAGGCCATGTTGTTACCAAAACCATTAGATGAAATGCGTGATCCTAGAGATAAATTCCAGCTAGTTGATCACGTAGATGCAGCTGCAGGCATCAAAATTGCATCACCTGACTTGGATGGAGTGTTACCTGGAAGTACTATCTATGCTACAAATAATAAATCTGAAGCTGAAAGTCTTAAAAAATCAATAGAGTCTGAGATGAAAGCAGTTTTTATTAAAACAGAAACAAAAGGAGTTATTCTAAAATGTGATACGATTGGTTCACTAGAAGCATTAACTGAGATGTTAAGACGACAAAGCATTCCAATTTCTCTTGCTGATATAGGATCAGTAAATCGTCGTGATGTAATGGAAGCAAAGGCTGTAAAGGAAAATGATAGGCATCTAGGTGTAATTTTGGCTTTTAATGTAAAGATTGCACCTGAAGCACAAATTGAATCTGATAATTATCATGTAAGAATTTTTGATGATAAAGTAATCTACAGTTTATTTGATGACTATACTCAATGGGTAGATGATGACAGTGCAGATCTAGAAAACTCAATGTTCAAGGAGCTTACCCCAATTGGCAAGTTTACATTTCTCAAAGGTTATATTTTTAGAAATAACAATCCTGCAGTTTTTGGAATTAGAGTTGATGTAGGAAATATTCGACAGAAAATCTCTTTTATGAATAAGGATGGAAAAAAGATTGGTATCATTCATCAGCTACAACATGAGAGTAAAAGTGTGGAATCAGCAAAAACTGGACAAGAGGTTGCCTGCTCTGTAAAAAATGTAACGATAGGTAGACAAATCAAAGAAGAAGATGTTTTTTACACATTACCTCCCCCAGATGACGCAAAACAGTATCTAAAAAAATTCAAACATAAATTAAGTTCTGAAGAACTCCAAACATTAAATGAGATTGTTGAGCTAATTCGTAAGACAAATCCTATTTACGGATATTAGTAATCTAAAAAAAATAAGAAAAAATACCTTGTTCTGTTTTGTGTAACTCAATTATCTTTATGTATACTAACATGTCAAGAATATTTTTGTGCAATCAAATTAATTCCGGGCTCGCCTACTGCCCCAATAACCTTGTCTATAGGATTTCCATTTTTGAACATAATAAAAATAGGGATTGATTGAATTCCTAGCTTGGTAGCAATATCCTGATTTTGATCAATGTTCAATCTTGCAAATCTAATTTTTTTGAATTTTCTTGCCGTTCTTGTAAACACTGGCTGCATTGTCTTACATGGACCACACCACTCTGCCCAAAAATCAACTAAGGTTGGTGATTCACTAGATACTGTTTGTTCAAAATTAGAAGAATCAAGCTCAATTACTCCTGTCTCATATAGATTGGTTAATTCCTGTTGTTTTTTCATCATTTCGGCTAATTTTTTTGCCTTAATTTGTTCTAGTTCGTCATCGCTCATTTACAAAATTTTTATCATATGTTTTTAATACGTTTTTGTTTAGATTTACCTGTATCAATAAATATAGGTAAAAGTTAGCTCGTATATGCCAAGTATGAAATGTGTTTCATGTGGAATTGGATTCTTTTCACCTACAGTTTCAGACAAATGTTCTAAATGCTCAGAAAAAGATTCTACTTCAGCTGAATCAGGTCATGATTCTTGTGGCTGTGGGCATTCACATTAACATTTATTCTATATCCTTGTTCATTTTCTGAACTTTACATACAATTTCTACGTGTTTGTTAAATACTAATTTTATTTTTAGGGTAGGGGGAATCCTGCACGCCCAAATTTGAAGAGGTTTCGATCACTTCAGACTCTCAGTGTCTGGATCCCCCTTTAATTTTTAAACTCTAAATGAAACAACAATAAGATGCAACCATTATTTCAACTCAGTACTAGAAAATACAAAGAAGAAATCCCTCTAGTAAAAAAAGCAATGTCTGAGTTAGAAGGAATTTGTAATGTAAAAGATGGATGCATAATTAGTGAACCATTTAACAGAGCTGGCTGGACTTTTTTCAATATTCAATTGAGTCCAGATTTAACTTCTGTAATTGAAACATCAGGAATGATGGAAGGCGCACTAGGTTATAGAATCGCAGAACAACTGAAAAATTTTCTTGGTCATTTTTTAGAATCAAGAGGTATACAAGCTCGAATAGAAAAAATAGATTACTGAATTTAAAAGGCTGATGCTGTTGTTTAGATTGTACAACACCACAATATACCGTCGCTTACAAATTCTACGCATCCTTTAAGTGGAAAAATTAGTATATGTGAGTATGGAAGAACGTGTATTCAAAGCAAATCTAAAAGATGTGCCATTGACTGTGTCATTTGTTAATCTTCCAGAAAATGCAATCAAGTGGGCTTTAATTCTTAAATGAAATTTTATTGCAAGCAATTTTTTTGTAATAAAAAACGATGTTGTTCAAAATGATATTATTGATACATTTTATCTAGTTTGAATAAATTTGATGTGAAATTAGATGAGCCAAACAAAACAAGACAAACATTTGCATGCAGGATGGATAAGAACTGCAATCATAGCATGTATTGTAGCTAGTTTAGCTATAGCATCTTTTTGGTATGGAGTAATAATTGATAAAATAAGTTGGTCAATCGCTGGAGTTGGAATTATTACATTTTTTGGAATGCTGGCTATTTCATCGTATCATTCTCTGCATCAGCCCAATTCTACTGGAACATTAAGAAAAGCTATTGCAGGTTCAATGATTTCAGTATACATTGTAGTGCTAGCCCTATTATTTTCAGATAATCTACCTACTTTAGAAAATGAAGCTGCCATGACACTAATGGATAACTTTTCGTATGTAATTATGACCATTATTGGATTTTATTTTGGCTCAAAAGGTGCTATTGAATTTTTAAAAATTTGGAAAGGAGAAAAAAATAATCAAACATAGTCCTTATTCATAAGTGAAACTTGTGTTTTGTTCCAATGGAGCTAGCATAGATTAGACTGCCTAATTCCTGACATGTGGGGCAGCGAACATTTTCTGTAATTTCTTCTTCACTGGCTATTTTGAAGACCTCTAGCATGTTCATTCTATGGCATTTTTTACAAATGACATTGATGTTATACTGCTTCACAACTACTTTTGATTTTGAAAAGTCTAATAGTTTCATTGCTGTTTGTTATGAACAATCAATAATGATTAAAGTGAGAATTAAGAATTTTCAGATTTTTTTCTAATGACTAACTTTACAAATCCAATAAAAATTTCATTTTAACTTCTTTACCTTCTAAAATTTCCATTTCATGAAATGTTGGAGCTTTAATTTCTACCTTGAAATTATGTTTTTTGAGATCAATTGGTTCACCATATGATGTAGCTGAAATTTCATATTCCTCATTTTTTTGCAAATCAAGCTTTATTCTTTTAATTGCAAAGCCGTCTGTGATTAGCTGATAAATTACAGCCTCTAGCCAATTATACAAAAGATATCGCAGGTCTTTTCCTTGTACTTTGATAGACATCTCCTCTTTTTCTTCTACTGTGTTTCTGTCTAGAGTAGTTTCTACTACTGAATTTGCTGCTGTTAAGAAAGCTTCTGCTAGGTCTGAGGCTGTTACCTCAATTATGGCATCAGTTGCGTGATCTAGTAGCTTGTAGCTCAACTGATTCTTTGAATTATATCTGATATTAATAGATAGAAACCATTTTTTTACATACACTTACCTACACTTCTTTTGAAGACACAAAACCTAAATGCAAAAGATCCTGCTTTTGAGTAAAATGGATCTTCCAAGAGGCATGAAAGACATTGATGACGAGGAGATGTTCAAAATAAAGTACGTTAGAGAAAATTTCGTCCAAATATCTAATCTATTTGGATTTAAATTCATGAACCCTTCTCCAATTGAGCTACTCTCAACGTTGGAGACTAAAAGTGGACCACAAATTAAAGACGATATCTATTTTTTCAAAGACAAGCATGATAGAGAGGTTGGATTAAGATTTGATTTTACTATGGGACTAACAAGATTTGTTGTTTCACAAAAATCATTAAAACTTCCAGCAAAGCTAGCAAGCTTTGGGGGAGTTTACAGATATGATGAGCCACAAAAAGGAAGGTACAGATATTTTCATCAATGGAATATTGAAATTTTTGGCAAACCAAGTCTGGCAGCAGACGCAGAACTAATCGAGTTTACAGCTAGGCTTTTTGAAAAACTACGCCTCAAAAATATTATCATTGATATCTCAAACAGAAAGATTATCCAATCCTTTGTAACTAACCTCTTTCAAACTGACGACCCAAAAATTATCTCTGATGTATTTAGGGCAATGGACAAGGTCCAAAAGAAAAGAAAAGAAGAAATTATCTCCGAATACGAAAAAAAGGGACTAGACAAAGAAAAGCTAGAAAAAATACTAGATTTTTCCGCCATAAAAGGAAGTCCCGAAGAGATTCAAAACAGCTTTGATACCTCATTAGATGGCTGGGATGAGCTAAAGGAGCTATATCTTTCACTTTCAGATAGAGACATCAATAATATTCGAATTAATTTTGGAATAGTTCGAGGATTAGATTACTATTCTGGGATGGTCTTTGAAGCCTTTGATACTTCATCAGATATTGGTGCACTCGTTGGCGGAGGAAGATACGATAATTTACCAAAGGCATTTGGACGAGACGATCTAGGAGCAACTGGAGTAGCTGGTGGAGTAGAAAGAATCATTCTATCACTAGAGGCTCAAGGATTAACACCAAAAAAAGAAATTGTAATTACATCTGTTTTGTATGTAAATGACGAGATGCATGCAGAAGCTTTGGCAATAGCTTCAAAGCTTAGGCAAATTGGAGTTCCAACCGTAATTGATTACTATCCTGGAAAGTCTTTAAAAAAACAGATGGAGTCAGCTACAGAATCTAAATTTACAGTAATTGTTGGACCAAAAGAGTTTGCAGAAAACAAAGTAGTACTACGAAATATGAAAGACAGATCAGAAGAGCTAATCTCAATTGATGATCTTTTTAAAAATGCAGACTCTATCCTGAAAAAGCCCTAGTTAACATCATTATTTCTGGACCAGCTGTGTGATACCCAACTACCATGTTGTGATTATTAGCTAAAATTCCTGAATTAACGTAAGGAATTCCTCCATTAATTGTTGCAGGTTCAATATTTACTCCTAAAACATTTGAGATTGTTTTAATTTCGTCATCATCAGCTTCTGGATGAATGACTCCTCCTTGCATTGTAGCTACTATTACTACACCTACCTGGTGATACCCAGCTACCTTTTTTTGAATTACCTCTACTCCTAAAACATCTTCAATTTTTTTCATTTTCTCTTTTGGAATTATTGGTGATACAATAGCCCCCTTGTCATTTGCACAAATTAAATTTCCAAGCGCATTGTGCTTAGAGTCTAAAATATCAACATTAAGGCCTGTTGATTTTTTTATAAGATCGTACTCATGTTGAGAAACATTACTAGGAAGTAATACTCCTTGATTATTTATCACCATCATTACTCCAAGCAATCGTGTATTAGCCATTGAGGTATAGACAGTATCCACATCAAGATAACTAGCTAATTTTTTTGCTGTAGTTTTTGCAAATCCATTTGGAACAAAAACTTGTTTATCATTTACTGCTGTATACAGACCAATATTTGGACCACTATACACATTATACTTAATAATATCCATCGAAAACCGATCAATATCAAAACGATATGAACCTAAGGGAAACTCAAAAAACACTGTTATAATTATGGATAATCGATCAACAAAAAATTTAGTTTCCACTAATTTAGTCTAGATTTAAATAATATACGAATGTTGAGTTTTCATATGCCAATTCAAGAAGACTTTTGTCATGAAGGAAAAAAACCAATTGGAAAAATCATGCATTCAGATGGTGAGCATTTTCATTGGGTTTGGCCATCACAAGGACTGGTAGAAGCATCAAAGGACGAGAACGTTCTAGCAGCCTACAAGAAACATGGTGAAAAAATGGAACCGCTCGGCGTCAGTGGAACAATGGTCGCAATAGATTGGGACTCTTGTGTAGCAGATGGAGCCTGTATAGAGGCTTGTCCAGTACAAGTATTCCAGTGGTACAGAACTGAAAAAGATATTCCTGCAATAAAGGCAATTCATGAGACCTTTGATGGATCTGGAAAAACTGAAAAGGAAGAGCGATTCGATTTAACAGACAATGCAGATCCAATTAGAGAACATGATTGTATTTGGTGCATGGCATGTGTTTCAGTATGCCCTCCTCTAGCTGTTCTAGTAGATCAAGGAAACCAAGAATGGCACGAAAAGGCAGAAGGATCATACCAAAAAATGGAATCTGGATCAGCTAATCCACACGCAGGACACTAACCTATCATCCTTCTTTATTTTTGAATATTCTTATTGTTAAATCAAATTCTAAAACAAATTTTAGTCAGAGAATATCAACGAAACTCGCAGAGGTCGCCTAGCTCGGTAGGGCGCGGGCCTTGAGAGCCTGTGTGGTTCGCCATACGGGGGTTCAAATCCCTCTCTCTGCGCTTTTATTTTCCAAACTTTGCTAATTCTGCTAAAAGAGCAGATAATTGAATTTCTGGATTTGCACCACTGAGAATTCTAAAATCATATTTTGCTATGGTTTGAACAATATCACTCAAATTTTTGTTCTTTGTTTTATAGACTGCACTGTTTATGTATTTTAGGAAATCTGATTCAGACATTCCATAAACTTTGATGAGCTCAATCATTTTATTTCGAGCATCAGAAATTTTTCCAGCAAGTGCAAGCTTGAGAACATCATCTACATCTTTGATTTTTGTAAGACCCGCAGATGCTTTTACATTGGCTTCAGTAATTGCTCCTAAACTTGCAGTTGCTTGTAGTAAGTTGATTGCATGTCTTAGATCTCCTTCTGAATATTCGTAAATGGCAGCTAACCCCTTTTCATCAGCTTTTGTCTTTTCTTTTTTGGCTATCTCTTTTAGATGTGAAATCATATCTTTTTCAGGAATTGTTGAAAATTTGAAAACTGCACATCTGCTTTGAATTGGCGCAATAATTTTTGAAACATTATTTGCGATCAGAATAAATCTACAAAATTTTGCAGTGTCTTCAATAATTCTTCTTAGAGCAGTTTGAGCATCAGCAGTCATCTCATCTGCCTCATCTAAAATTATAATTTTAAAGGGAATTCCACTATCGAGACCTGCAAACCTGGAAAACGTCTTTACTCTATTTCTTACCATGTTAATTCCTCGCTCATCAGATGCATTGAGTTCTAGAGTACTACCCTTCCAATGTTCTCCTAAAATCTCATGAGACAAGCACAAGGCCATAGTTGTTTTACCTACACCAGCAGAACCTGAAAATAAGAGATGAGGCATTTCAGACTGATTCTTTAAAAGTGATTGAATACTGCCTACAATTTCTTTCTGATCTATCAGATCGGCAATCTTATGTGGACGATATTTTTCTACCCACATTATATCTGAAATAGACATTCCGATCTGACCATTCCTCAATATCAAGTAAATACGTTCACTTTTATCAGGATCAATTGATCTCACCATTTTGTGAAGAGAATTGATCGATCCGATTCATCACGTTCTAGACTAGGTGTACTGATCTGACATGTTAAGCAGTAGTGATCTATCAAAGGTCCATCATACGGGTTTTGACTTAGAGGATGTTAAGGTCACCTTTCTACACGATATCAAAATTAACGTAGCGGGTGTTGATATTACAGGAAAGCAGGGAGAAATTCTAAACATTCAACGATGGGTTGCTGATGTTCTCGAATCTGAAAAACATATCACCATTGAAGACACTGATATGGTTGTAGAGCTAAAGCAAGCTACTGTAAAGGAAAATGTTCAAGGTGAGTTTGAGCTTGCAACACTTGAACCTTACTTTTACGTTAGATTAATTGCATTTATGAAACGATTACCAAAAGATGATTTTGACAAAGTCCAAAGTATGTTAAACTCATTAGTTCGCAAACGACAAGGAAAAATTATTCACTTGGCTGATTCTTCCCAATTAACTGCAACCCTGAGTCAAAAGTTGACCTTAGAAGAACGTTCTTTCTATGAAAAAATTTACAACACATCAAATGACTTTAAAAAACAAATCTTAGGTGATAAGAAATGACTGCTCTTGAAATCAAGACAAAATCAGCATTATCAGATGAGGTAAAAGAATTTCTAAAGCAGTACAAGGATAAACATGGATCATTTACGTATGTAGAGCAAATCGACCAGATGATGCCCAAAAACTCTCGATATATTGTTATTGACTATAATGATCTAGTATCACATCCTCACACAGAAAAAAAATTTAATGAAAACCCTGATGAAATTCTAACAGCTTTCTCAAGAGCAATAAAAGAAATTCTTCAAGAAAGATTTCCACAGTATGCAGCCAAAATCAAAGACGAAATTAGAGCTAGAATAATTAACTATCCAGTTCAGCGAAGTCTTCGTCAAATAAATGCAGAAATTATTAACAAAATGACTAGTGTTTCTGGAATGCTAGTTAGATCATCAGAAATAAAACCACTTGCTAAAGAAATTACTTACAAATGTAGCAATAATCATGAATTTCACATTAGTTTAGAAAAAGGAATGACAGTCCCCCCACTTTACAGGTGTGGAAGTGATCTTAAATGTCAAAGTAAGGAATTTGCAATTCAACCTGAAAAAAGTAGATTTATTGATTTTCAAATTGGAAGACTGCAAGAATTACCTGAGGATTTACCCCCTGGACAATTACCTCATTATATTGATGTCACAATAAAGCAAGACCTAGTTGATAATGCAAGACCTGGAGATAGAATAATCCTTACAGGAATTGTAAGAATAGAGCAAGAATCTTTAATTGGTGCCAGAACTACAAGCGGACTTTATAGATTAAGAATTGATGCAAATAACGTAGAATTTATTGGTGGACGAGGTTCAAGGATTTCAAGAAAAACACAAAGAGAAGAAACCTCCCCTGAAGAAGAAAAAGCAATCAAATCTTTGGCAAAACTTTCAGATATTTACGAGCGACTCATTGATTCATTTGCACCACATATTCAAGGACATTCTTTGATTAAAGAAGCAATTTTGTTGTTAGTTGTTGGCTCTACTCAAAGATTACTTCAAGACGGAACTAAGATTAGAGGAGATATTAACATATTTTTGGTAGGAGATCCAGGTACTGCAAAAAGTGAAATGCTAAAATTTTGTGCAAGAATAGCTCCAAGAGGTCTATATACATCTGGTAGAGGTTCAACCGCAGCTGGTTTAACTGCCGCAGTTATCCATGATAAATCCGGAATCATGATGCTAGAAGCAGGTGCCGTCGTTCTGGGTGATCAAGGTCTAGTATGTATTGATGAGTTTGACAAAATGAAACCAGAAGATCGAAGTGCATTACACGAAGTAATGGAACAACAATCTGTAAGCATTGCAAAAGGAGGTATTGTTGCGACACTTAATGCAAGAACATCAATCCTTGCAGCAGCAAACCCAATGTATGGAAAATATGATCCTTTCAAAAATATTACAGAAAATGTAAATCTTCCAATTCCACTATTAACAAGATTTGATTTAATTTTTGTAGTAAGAGACATTCCATCAAAGGAAAAGGATGCTCGAATTGCAAGACATATAATTAATTTGCATACGCCAACTGGAAACGATACACGTTCTCTAATAGATTCAAATACTTTAACAAAATACTTGGCATACGCAAAGAGGATTGATCCAATTCTTACTAAAGAGGCTGAAGACAAGATTCTTGAATATTACATGAAAATGCGAAATGTAGAATCTGATGACATGATTACTGTAACTCCTAGACAATTAGAGGGTCTAATTAGACTCGCAACTGCAAGAGCACGTCTATTAATGAAAGACCAAGTAGAAGGTGAAGATGCAGATCGAGCAATCTTCTTGATTGAAAGCATGCTTAATGATGCAGGTGTTGATGTAAATACTGGAAAAGTAGATCTTGGAGTTCTTCAAGGTAGGGCACACAGTGAAGTTTCAAAGATGCAGCTCTTCATGGATGTACTAAAATCCCTCGAAGGCGACAACAAGATACCAGTAGAAGAAAAATTATTCATTACCGAACTTGTAAAATCAGACAAATTCACTGAAGAAGAGGCTAGAAACTACCTTAGAAGGATGCTTCGTGAGGCATCTATTTATGAATCAAGACCCGGTCACTATAACCGAGTATGAAAACATCTGAATTAAAACTCTCAAAACCAGCTATTGAATTTCTAAAAAACGAAGGCTATTCTGAACTTTATCCACCACAACAAGAGAGTATTGATGCAGGATTACTTGATGGAGAAAATATTATTGTTTCAGCTCCCACAGCTAGTGGTAAAACACTCATAGCAGTTATTGCAATGATAAATTATCTTTCAAAAAACAGGGGAAAAATAGTTTACCTTAGTCCGTTGCGAGCTTTAGCAGCTGAAAAATTTTCTGAATTTAAAAAGTTTGAAACAATTGATTTTGGACGAAAGATAAAGGTGCAAATTTCTACTGGAGATTATGAATCAGTAGATAAGGAATTAGAAAAAAGTGATGTTCTAATTCTAACAAATGAAAAGATGGATTCAATCATTCGTCATGGTCCTGAATGGATTGAAGAGGTTGGATTAGTAATTGCTGATGAAATTCATCTAATTGGTGATCAGGACAGAGGTCAAACCTTGGAAGTTGTTTTAACAAAATTAAAACTATTAGAAAATAAACCACAGATTTTAGCTCTTAGTGCGACTATAACTAATGTAGATGATCTAGCTGAATGGCTAAACTGTAAAATTGTAGACAATGAATGGAGACCTGTTCCACTCTACGAAGGCGTCTATGATGGAGGTTCTGTGATAATGAATGATGGTAGAGAGTTTGAGGTACAGGCAAGCATTAGGGGAAAACCAGTTGATTTGGGAGTAGAATCCGTTCTGGATGGGGGACAATCACTACTATTTGCAGAAACTAGAAATCGTTCATCATCACTTGCTACAAAAGCAGCAGATGCTATCTTGCATTCATTAAAGAAAAAAGAGATAGAAGAACTTGAAAATATTTCAAAAAAAATTCTTCAAAGCAACGAACATACTGAATTAGTAAAAACACTTGCAACCTTGGTGAAAAAAGGGGTCGCCTTTCATCATGCAGGCCTCAATCCAAATTGTAGACAAACCATAGAAACTGAATTTAGAAGTGGTAAAATCAAACTTTTAGCAGCAACTCCCACGTTAGCAGCTGGTGTTAATCTACCAGCAAGACGAGTTGTTATATCTAGTATTAGTAGATACAACTCTAGAGTTGGTGCTAATCGACCCATTAGTGTCTTAGAGTATAAACAACTTTGTGGAAGAGCAGGAAGACCACAATATGATGATTATGGTGAAGCGATAATTGTTGGAAATTCTAATAGTTCAGAATTAATTGATTATTATGTTAATGGAGAGCCAGAACCAATAGAATCAAAGATTACCGATGACAAATCACTTAGAATACATGTTTTAAGTCTAATTGTTACTAGCCCAGGAATCAAAAAAGATGAAATTTTAGATTTCTTTTTGCAAACATTAGGTGGATTACAATCCACAAAGTCTACAATAAAATTTGGAATTGATATTGCAATAAAATTTCTTTTAACTGAAGATTTTATCATTAACAAAGGACAACGATTTGTTGCAACTGATTTTGGAAAAAAAGTTTCAAAACTTTACATTGATCCAATAACTGCAACTATTTTCAGAGATTCCCTTACCCTTGTTACTCCAGGAAGAAAACATACATTTGGATTCTTACATTTAATTTCAAACTGTGAAGAATTTTTTCCAAAATTTTCTTTAAGAATAAAAGATTATGAACCACTTGGAGTAATGCTTGAGAATTGTTCTTCTGAACTCATTGAACCAATTTCAGAATATGACTGCTCACGAAGTTTGATGGCGCTTCAGTCATGGATTTCAGAATCATCTGAAATTGTCCTTGCTGATAGTCTGAAAATTGAATCAGGTGATATTCACAGATTGATTCAAACTTCAGACTGGTTGTTATATTGCCTTCGTGAGCTGGCAAAACAAGGCGATAATTTAGATTTGCTAGATGAATTAGATATTTTGCGAAAAAGAGTCATCTATGGAATACGAGAGGAACTCAATGATCTGGTCAAAATCAAGGGAATTGGAAGAATCCGCGCACGAAAATTGTTTAATCATGGAATAAAAACACTAGAAGATTTATCCAAAATTCCAGTTAAAAAATTAGCAGAAATTGATAAAATTGGTTCTACACTTGCAGATAATATCAAGTCCCAATTACAAAAAGGCAGATAATTGGAACTAGAAATTATTGCCGCTATAATTTCCTCAGCCATAGCATTTTTTACAGTATTTGCACTTACTCCATTTTTAATTAAAGCTCTTGAAAAACGAAATAGTACTGTTAAAGATTATCATAGAAAAGGAGGGGCAATGGTTGCCAGACCAGGAGGCCCATCTCTTATTGCAGGAATTTTAATTTCAGGAACAGTTTTGTACGCTTTTTTTCCAATGACAGAAATTATTGCAATTCTAATCACAACTGCATTAGCATTTCTAGTAGGACTTGTTGATGATAAGAAAGTCATGGGAGGATGGTTCAAACCATTAGCACTTGCAGCTACTGCAATCCCAATTCTTTTGCTTGGCGTATACGATACAGATCTTTCTTTTCCATTATTTGGAGAAGTTAGGATTCCTTTACTATACATAGGAATTATTGTAATTATGATCCCGATTACTGGTAATACAATTAATTCAATAGATGTTCTAAATGGTGTAGCAAGTGGTTTTATGGTTATTGCAGGTTCTGCAATAACAATTTCATTAATCATTTTACAAAATTATGAAATTGCTATCCTAAGTCTCTTACTTGTTTTTGTATCACTTGCTTTTTATAAATATCATAAATATCCAAGTAAAATTTTCCCTGGAGATTCTGGTGCATTAACTCTAGGTGCAATGTATGGTGCTATTGCAATAGTAGGTCAAGTTGAAGTTATTGCTGCAATTGCACTAGGTCCTGCAATTTTCAATTCGTTCTTATTTCTATCCAGTATGAAACGTATTGTAGAACATAGGGAGATTAAAGAAAAACCAGTAGAATTGACAGAAGATTTTATGCTAAAAGCCACTTCAAATAAAAAAGCCAGTGTTACTTTAGTACGGTTAATTCTAGCTGGTGGAAGGCCTTTATCTGAAAAAGAGATTGGTTTTGTAATTTTTAAACTGACAATTTTTTCAGGAATTTTAGCGATTATTACTGCATTTATGATGGGTGTTTCTCTTTGAGTGGCTCGTCAATTTTTGTATTTATCTTTGCAATGTGGATTTTAATAATAATTGGAGGAGGAATAACCGTTCTTATTTTGGCACCGATCACAATTTCTGGATACGGTGAATTTGATTTAATTTTCTCTTCAGTAATTAAAGCTGTTATATCAATTGGATTGGTAGTTACATGGATTTTTATTTTATCAAGGGTAAAGAATTGGATATTCCGGTCACAGCTTAAGATTTAGACATCAACCCATTTTTTTTGTTTTGTATCATATTCTTCTCTAGAATATTTTTCCCGAGCAGGAACCCCTACTACAACCTTGTTAGGAGGAACATCTTTAGTTACCACTGCTCCCATTGCCACCACGCTATTTTTACCAACTGTGACACCAGCTTTTATTACCGCCCGTGAACCAATTATTACTCCATCTTCGATTTTAACACCAATCATTTTTCCACTTGGAGGATAAGGATCGTTAGTAAGTGCTGCACCAGGACCAATGAATACATTTTTTCCAATTCTTGATAATGGTGGAATATACACTGTACCTTCAATCAGAGAATTTTCACCAATTTTTACATCGTAATCTATGTGAACAAGTGATCCAATTTTCACATTGTCCCCAATTTCAGTATAATCCCCAACATATGTAAAATGCCATATCTTGACATTTTTTCCAATCTTTGCTTTTTCAGAAATAAAATTTGTAACCAATATAGCTCACAGATGCCATGGAGCAGCTTGTTTAATTATTTTCTCAGGTAATTTTTCTTTATTGTTGTTAAGAAAATCCATATCTTGCTTTTTGTTTCTTAGTTCATCAGGAAGCAATATAGGAATTTCTTCAATTATTGGATAAAATCTATAACAATCTGTACAATACAATGCTCCTTCCACAACCACATCATCTTTTGAATTTGATTCAAAGATCTCAAGTGGAGAATGTTTGTCTATAGGACAAGCAAGAATATCCATCATTTTTTTGTTCATTTTAACTCGAGATAAATTGGTGTACCTTTTTGGCTAGATAAAAGTGACGCCTCAGCAATCTTTGTGACGTTAACTGCCTGTTCAGGTTTTACTCTTAACTCATTTTTACCCTCTATAGCTCCAAGAAAATTCTGAATTTCTAACTGTAAAGGCTCTTGTTTTTCATTTCTGGGAATCTCAGTATCATTTTTAGTTTCGATTCTTACCTCTTGGGAAATAAAATCTGATGATATAATACCTTCAGTGCAGACTGCGTTAAAGTTCCTCACTCTTGTTGGGGTAATCCAATTTGAAGAAATTATAGCCACTTTGTTATCTTTAAAACCTAACATTATTGTTGCAAAATCTTCGTGTTCATGATTTATGCTTCCTGCTCTTGCAAAAACCACTTGTGGTGTATCATCAAAAAGCCACATTGCAGTATCTATATCATGAACCGACGTATCATAAATAATTCCAACATCCTTAATGTGTAGGGGCATTCTATTTTCACGATGAAATTCAAGCATGACTAGTTCACCATATTTTTTTGATTTTACATAATTTTTTACCAAATCTACTGCAGGATTGAACCGTTCAATATATCCACAAGTCATAATGACGTTATTTTTCTTTGCCAATTCAAGTAAATCCTCCCCTTCTTCAGAAAGATAAGTTAGAGGTTTTTCAATAAACACATTTTTCTTTTTTTGAATAAGTTGATTTGCAATTTGCGAGTGGGTTGAGGTTGGAGTGCAAATAAAAGCAGCATCAAAATTTTCTGAATCTAATAATGCATCAACAGAATCATAACTGTTAACAGAATATTTTTCCGAATATTCTTTACTTCTTTCTTTATTAGCATCACATACTGCAGTGAGTACTCCAAGTTGTGATAAAATCCTTGTATGGTTTTTACCCCACCCTCCTA
>JACZUQ010000015.1:0-1982 GCA_022573065.1 Nitrososphaerota archaeon | reverse complement strand
CTACCTTCATTCTAGTACACCGGTGTTAACCATTGGGAATATTTTTCATTTTTGTTCATAACGACATCAGTATAATCTGACATTAATTCTCTAGTTATAACTCCAACTTTACCATTTCCAATTTTATTTTGATCAATTTGAACAATTGGAGTTATTTCTGCAGCAGTTCCAGAAAGAAAAACTTCGTCTGCTATGTATAATTCACTTCTTGCAATTTCTCTAATCACTACTTGATATCCTTTATCTTCAGCTAAATAGAATATAGAATCTCTAGTAATACCTTCTAAAGCTGAAGAGGTAAGAGGTGGAGTGACTATCTTATCATCTTTAACTATGAAAATATTTTCTCCAGGTGCTTCACTTACATTTCCTAATATATCTAAAAGAATCGCTTCATCGTATCCATTTCGTTTGGCCTCTTGTGTGGTCAATATAGAATTGAGATAGTTTCCACCCATTTTTGCTTGTGGAGGAGTTGATAAAACACTGAATTTTCTCCATGATGAAATTCCTGCAGTAATTCCTTTTTTGTTAAATAGATCCCCAAACGGAAACATGAATATTGCTACATTAGTTGGTGATTTTTCATCTACATGAAGATTAATTCCGTGTTCTCCAACAAAATAAAATGGCCTGATGTAACAGGATTTTTTCATTTTATTTTTTTTACACAAATTAATAATTGCATTTTTAATTTGTTCATTAGTAAAATTCAAAGAAATATGGTAATATTTTCCTGATTTACGAAATCGTTTAATGTGTTCATCAAGTCTAAACACGTACAGATTCTTAGAATCCCAGTATGCTCGTATTCCTTCAAAAACTGATGTTCCGTAGTGTATTGCGTGAGTTGTTACGGGAACCTTTGCTTTTTCTACAGGAACAATTTTCCCATCAAACCAAAGAAATTTCGAAAGAGAAAATTTCACAGGAATTGATGATAAATCATCTGTAATTAATCTACTCCTTTTGAGAATTTAGATTCAACAATACCTATCTTGACCAATATCCATCTTTTGGAAATTTCATACCAACAACCCTAGTAGTTTCATCTTCTAGTTTAGCATATTTTTCAACAACTTTCCAATGTTGTTTTATTATTTCAACTACTTTTGGGGGAACATCTTCTTTCCAAGTTGTGTTTTTTCCTAGAACTGTATCATACATTTTATTTTTCACAGATGTTGCTGAAACTGTTTTTCTATTACCAATTTTAGGATTAAGACGATAACCTTTGAGCATTCGACCTTCTGCCTTATCACCAGTATAAGTAAAATAGTCCTCTGGGATACCTTCAAGAATTTGGTTTCTTAATATCCATGAAAAAGGTGATACCAATGGAGGCAGATACCTCCAAAAAGGAGCTCTAAATGTATAATTTTTAGAAACTTTAATTGAATCTCCCATAGCTTCATCAAGCATCTGTTTTCTAACTTCAAAACTAAATGGAAAGCTTCGACTGTTTACCTCATCGCCATTCTTTCGAAAGATTACTGGCATTACTATTACATCTGATTCTTTTTTTAATTCTTCAATAATCTCTACATGTGCATTAGTTACTGGATTTAGATGTGCAAGATAGATAGAAACTGTCAACTGAATTTCTAATTAATTTGGCCTATTTCAATGAAACTCAAATGTGATGTGGGGACGATGGGACTTGAACCCATGACTTCCAGCACCCGAGGCTGGCAGTCCACCAAGCTGACCTACGTCCCCGATGTATGACTGAGGTGTTTGGTATTATTTTTTTAGAATAATGAAATATGTGGAATAGCTAGTGTCCAAAACCTGTATAGATTATACAAACTGTAGTTAGATCTTAGTAAAGGATCAACTTTTCTTATCGGGTCCTCTTTTCCTATCATCCCAAGAAAATGAAAGTATGAATCTGAAAAATAGTATCCATAGACGAGTCGTAGAGTATCAAATCAAGCAACTAAAGAATGAACTCGCTAAATTCGAGGAATAATTCTTCTTCT
>JACZUQ010000014.1:14068-19745 GCA_022573065.1 Nitrososphaerota archaeon | reverse complement strand
CCATCTTCAATTATATCTGATGATGACTAGTAATTATTTAGTAATTCTAACATCAATAACTGTTTGATAATATCTTGGCCCTACAGCTCTTACTATTTTTGAATCAAGAATATTTGATTTTACTGGAGTAATCTCTGAATAATGTTTTTCAGACAGTTTTGAAGCTTTTGACTTATCATCTGCATGAATATGAGAATAATAATGAATTATTCCATCATTTTTTGCTGCCAATATTGCCGAGTCTAAAAATTCATCAGATCTTTCTGGTAATAACATTAACACTCTATCCCCTTTATCTTGAAGCTTCTCTTCAACAATTTTTGTAGCATCACCATGAATAGAAATTACTTTTCCTGCAAGTTTGTTTAATTCTATATTTTTCTCACATAGTTTTGCAGCAATTGGATTAATGTCTATATTATACACTGTGCATTTTTTTCTTTTAGCTGCAATAATTGAAAACATTCCAACACCTCCAAACATGTTGATTACTGTTTCGCCTTCTTGGACTAGGTCTGCTATTCTATCTCTCTCAGTAGATAATCTAGGAGAAAAAAATGCCTTCTCGACGTCTACGATGAATCTGCATCCAAATTCCTTATACTCAGTTTCTGTTTTGTTTTCTCCTGCAAGAATTTCTAAATCTCTTGTCCTAAAATCTCCTTCAACTGAGGATGCTTGATAAAAAACAGATTTTGCCGTTTTAACCTGTTCTAGCAATTTTTTCCCGATTATTTCCTTTTTAGATAATAAAGCATCTGGAATTCTAATAATTATGATGTCACCAACTTGATCAAATGCTGAGAATAACTCCTCACTTTCTTTTTCTGATAGTACATCTTCAAGTGTTTTTTTTAGCATCCGAGTCAATTTTTGTAATAGAAATTTCCTGATTCTTTTTGGGTTTTATCTAACCTGCTATCACTTTTGTTAATTCTAGGTCTTAATGATCTTTCATCTCTCCGGAAAGTTATCTCAAGTGACTTAAGGAATTGATTCATTCCTTCTGTTTTTGAAAGGGGAGAAGTTGCATGTCCATTAACTCCAGATGTTCCCTCAAAAATTACCATTGAATCAGAGATAAGATCCATTAGCTGTAAATCATGATCAATAATTATTGCAGATTTAGAATAAGAACGAACGAATTTTTGAATAAATTTTGCAATAGCAATTCTGTCTTCAACATCTAAAAATGCGGATGGTTCATCTAAAGCATAAACATCTGCTTTTTGCAATAAACAAGAAGCAACTGCAACCTTTTGTAATTCTCCTCCAGATAGATTTTTTACAGATTTGTTGTAAAGTTTTTTTATTTTTAGTGGATCTAGGATTTGCTCTTCCTCCATACTTCCTTGAATAGGTCCTTCGTTTGCTTTATCTAGTAAATCTATTACTTCAACATCAATATCATTTGTAAGATACTGTGGTTTGTATGCTATCTTTACTTTTTTATCGATTTTACCAGAATCTGGTTTTTCAACACCTGCAATCATTTTCATCATAGTAGTTTTTCCTAATGCATTTGCTCCCATTATTCCTAACACTTCTCCTTTCCTTACTTTACCTGGTTCAATTGTTACTGAAAACGCTGGGAATTTTTTTCCAAGTAATGGATATGAAATTACCTCATCTCCTACCTGAAAATTTTCTCTAGTTGTTGCTGAGGAATCAAATGTAAATTTTTTGTCTCTAAATCTAACATTTTCATTTGGTAAATATCCATCTAGAAAAACATTGATTCCAACCTTTGTTGAAAGAACATTTGATACTATTCCATATACAGCAGGTTCCCCATATAAGACATCAATGTAATCACTGAGATAATCAAGTTGTGTCAGATCATGTTCAACTACCATGACACTTTTTCCAATTTTTGCTAATCTTTGTATTACTCGTGCAACACTTATTCTCTGAAACACATCATTGTAAGATGACGGTTCATCAAAAAAGTAAAAATCTGCATCCTTGGACGTAGCAACGGCTACTGCTAATCGTTGTAGTTCTCCACCACTAAGCTCTTTGAGATTGTTTTCTAATGAATTTTTTAATCCTAATTCTTCAACAAGTTCTTTTGTTACTCCTCTTTCATCATATTTTTCAAGCAATTCTTTGGTAGTTCCATCAAATGCTTCTGCAACATTGTAAACTTGTTGTGGTTTAATTGAAGCCTTGATGGTTCCATCCTTAATTTTTTCAAAATGAGATTTAAGTTCAGTTCCACTATAATATTTTAAAATATCATCCCACTCTGGTGGTTCAGTATAATTTCCTAAATTTGGTTTTATGATACCTGATAAAATATTAACTACAGTACTTTTTCCTATACCATTTCTTCCAAGGAGTCCAACTACCTCTCCCTTGGTTGGTGTTGGTAATTTGAATAATCTAAATGAATTAATTCCATATTGATGAACTTTGTCTGTTGCAAGCTCTGATGCTAAATTTATTATTGTTATAGCATCAAAGGGACATACCTTTACGCAAATTCCGCAACCATTACAAATATCTTCATCTATTTGCGCTTTTTTTATTTCCTCATTCAATACAATACAATCTGCACCTGATTTGTTTACAGGACAATACTTGATACACTCTAAACCGCATTTTTTTGGTTGACATAATTCCCTATCAAGCACTGCAACACGATGAGTCATGAAAATACCGCCTTTTTCTTTAATTTATACTTCTTCGAGAAACCCAGATAGTAATTTAATCAATTTGATTCCGTTTTGAAGGAATTATGTAGTTACCTTAATAGATAACCTCAGAAAAAATACCTTCAAGCCGGCCATAGCGTTGGGGTGCGACCCAGTCCCATTCCGAACCTGGAAGTCAAACCCAATGTCGCTGCTGTGTTACTAAGATGCGAGAGCTCTTGGGAAGCATCAGTGCTGGCATCTTTCTTTGTATAAAACTATAAACAAGTTCAATCTTTGTGATTTTAATGTCTAGCTGTTCTGTTTGTGGTCA
Source organism: Nitrososphaerota archaeon (assembly GCA_022573065.1). Taxonomy (GTDB): domain Archaea; phylum Thermoproteota; class Nitrososphaeria; order Nitrososphaerales; family Nitrosopumilaceae; genus CSP1-1. The sequence continues at coordinate 16,775 of JACZUQ010000014.1, read as the reverse complement.
ACAATTCGATAATGACATGAGGTTTTTGAATCACATGATGGAAAAACACGGATTCAGAAATCCCAACATTGACAAACAAGATAGAAACAGCAGAGGATATTAAATCAGTAATTTTTCTAAATGTTAAAAGTACTTTCTATAATGTGCTAAGATAATCTAAAATCAAGCGTACTCCAAATCCAGTTGCACCTTTTGGATTGTAAGATTTCTTTTTAGATGCATCTTGCGTCCATGCAGTTCCTGCAATGTCAAGGTGAGCCCAAGGGGTTTCATCAACTGCGTTTGCTAAAAATGCAGCTGCTGTTATGGTTCCTGCAGCTCTTCCCATACCAATATTTCTCATATCAGCAACATTTGATTTGATCATGTCCATATAATCATCATTAATTGGTAGCTGCCAAATCTCCTCAGAGGTTTTTTCAGATGATTTTTTAATCTTTTCTGATAATCGCTGATTATTGCTTACTAGGGCAGCCACATTGTTTCCCAACGCAACAATACACGCACCAGTAAGTGTGGCAAAATCAATAATTGATTTTGGTGAGTATTGTTTTATGCCATAAGATAATGCATCAGCTAGAATTAATCTTCCTTCAGCATCAGTGTTTAAAATCTCAGCTGTTTTACCACTGTATAGACGAACAATATCTCCTGGTCGGTATGATTCACTTCCTGGCATATTTTCAACAGATGGAATTATTCCAACGACATTGATCTGAAGTTTTAACTCAGAAACAGCTTTCATTATTCCTAAGACTGTACAACCACCACACTTGTCAAACTTCATTTCATCCATTTTGTCACCTGGTTTTAATGAAATTCCACCCGTGTCAAAGGTCACCGCTTTTCCTACAAGTACAACTGGTTTGTCATTTCGTTTTCCTTTGTTATGTTCTAAAATGATTAGTTTTGGTTCATTTTTACTTCCTCGACCAACTGCTGAAATTCCTCCGAATCCTTTTTTCCTCAGCTCATCTTTTGAGATAATTTTGCACTTTAGTCTATTTTTGGTAGCAATTGCATTTGCAAAGCTAGCAAGTCTTGATGGAGAACAATCATTTGGAGGCAGATTACCAATACTTCTAGCATAAATGACTCCTTGGGAAACAATTTCTGCTTTTGAAATTATTTTCTGAGCATTTTGTGAATTAGAAACTAGAATGGATAAATTGGGAGATTTTTCACTTTTTTCTTTCTTGTATGAGTCAAATGAATACATGGAAAGAATAGATCCTTCAACGATTGGTGATATTGAAGAGTTTGAATCAATTGGAAAACCAGATGGAACTATAATTGAAAATTCTGGTAAACCCATACTACGAATCTTTTGAGTAATTTTTCCTGAAACATTTCTTAAAACATCTGTAGATAGCTTGTTTTTTGGTCCAAGTCCTGCTATTAGGATATTTTTTGGAGGAATAATTCCTAATGTACTAACAATTGATATACCTCCAATTTTTCCCTTAGTTTCTTTGATGGCGTCTTTTACCGAGGAGTTAATTTTTTCATTAATTTTTCCCAATCCTAATGGTTCATTAGAATTTTCTAAAACAAATGCACAAAGAACTGATGTTTTTTTCTTTAATGGTTTAGCTGATTCTGATCTAATCTTCATAATGTATGACTCGTACGCTTAGAGGTATTATAGATTACTTTATCTTTATTTTTTTACTATTTGTTAGTAAACTTGCAGACCGAAGAAAAACAGCTTTTGTATTTTTACAACTCAAATCGCATGATTCTTGAATGCTTAGATCTCCAACACTACCATTTGCTCGAATTATTGCTGACAATAATGGAAACAATCCTGCTCGTCCTCCATACGCTGTTTTTCCATCAACAAACCAAAACATTTCTAGTGCACTTGAATCTAATACCTCTTCTCGAATTTTTTTGCCAATCTCTGTATAGTGACCAATAATTCTTAATCTTCCTCTTGCCAAAAAATTAACAAATTTTGCAAATTTTACGCAAAGATAACACTGGTTATCATAAATGACAAGTGGTACAATCTCTTGTAATTCCATAATTACTCTAGGTTTAGATCGGATTAAAATTTTCAGAAGTAGCTTAATATTTCATTTACAAGGGAAAAATACAAGAATGGGACTAAATTACTATAAAATTAAAAAAAATGTTCTCAAGGCTCGCAAACTAGTCATCAAAGGAACAGCTGCCGCAGGTTCAGGTCATCCTGGAGGTTCATTCTCAATGGCTGAGATTATGGGGTGTTTATTTTATAAACATCTAAAATTTGATCCAAAAAATCCTCTATGGGATGACCGTGATAGATTGATTCTTTCTAAAGGACATGCATCTCCTGGTCTTTATTCTAACTTGGCAGTAGCAGGATATTTTGAACCAGCAGAGCTAGAAACTCTAAGAAAATTTGGAAGCAAACTACAAGGACACCCAGATCTTAAATGTCCTGGGGTGGAATTTTGTGGAGGTTCTTTAGGACTTGGTTTGTCTTATTCAATTGGAAATGCACTAGCAGCAAGACTTGACAACAAAAATCATCGCATCTATACTATAATTGGTGATGGAGAATCCAACGAAGGACAAGTATGGGAGGCTGCCATGGCTGCTGTAAAATTCAAATTAGATAATATTACTGCATTTTTAGATAGAAATTTCATTCAACAGGATTCGTATACTGAAAAAATTATGCCACTTGATGAAAATCTTGAAGGAGACGATCTATCAC
>JACZUQ010000014.1:0-13969 GCA_022573065.1 Nitrososphaerota archaeon | reverse complement strand
TGTGATGAATCAAGCTTTGGTGAAATTCATGATATCTTACAACAAAATGGCGTTGGAGTGGGTCTAGCTATTAACCCTGACACTGAACTTCCTCAATGGTCTCATAAATTCATAGAAAATTTGGATCAACTAATTGTAATGTCAGTTGTTCCGGGACAATCTGGACAAAAGTATATTGAATCATCCCATGAAAAAACCCAAAGACTAGTATCTATTCTAAAAGAGCACAATTTTGAGGGAACTATTGAGGCTGACGGTGGAGTTACGCTTGAAAATGCAGGTCAATGCTTTACCGATGGTGCAAGGGCATTTGTTGGAGGAAGTGCAATAATTGGACAAAATGATGTTAGAGGAATTATTCGTGAATTTAGAGATACCATATTAAAATCTAGAAGAAGATTGTTAATACAAAAAGCAAATGAGTTGGGAGGAAAAGAACTAGTCAACGAATGGATTGATCTTCATGTTGTTGGAGAAAAAAAGAATCAACTCATTCAAATCGCAAAGGAGCTTGGATTCAATTGACAATGTCTGAACAATTAACAGATATGCGTACAGAATATGGTAAGGCACTAATTGAAATCGGAAAAGAAAATCCCAATCTTGTAGTTTTAGGAGCTGATACTACAGATTCCCTTAAAACTAGTGGATTTGGAAAACAATTTCCTGAAAGATTCTTCAATGTTGGAATAGCTGAAGCAAATCTAGTTACAATTGCAGCTGGTCTTGCGTATGCTGGAAAAATTGCATTTGCAAGTACTTATGCTATATTTTTACCAGGTCGTTGTGTTGATCAAATAAGAAACCAAATTTGTTATGCATCACTAGGAGATAAAAAGGGATTAAATGTTAAACTCGTAACTTCCCATGCTGGATTGTCTGTTGGTGCTGACGGAGGTTCACATCAACAAATAGAAGACATTGCAATAATGCGTTCTATTCCTAACATGAGAGTATTAATTCCTTCTGATGGTATTACAGTTTCAAAACTTACATGGATTATTTCTCAACAATATGGTCCTTTCTACATGAGAATGGCTCGCTCAAAGACACCTGTTATTCATTCAGATTCTCAAGAATTTACAATTGGAAAAGGAATTACTATACGTGATGGTGCTGATTGTACAATAGCTGCATGTGGTATTACAGTAAAAATGGCACTTGAAGCAGCTGAATCTTTAAAACAAGAGGGAATTTCTTGTCGGGTACTTGATATGTTTTCAATAAAACCAATTGATTTAGAATTATTAGAAAAAGCAGCTCGTGAAACTGGAGGAATTGTAACATGTGAAGAACATAATATTATGGGTGGATTTGGTTCTGCAGTATCTGAAGTAGTTTCAGAAACATATCCAGTTCCAATAAGAAGAATAGGTGTACCGGACATATTTGGAGAATCTGCTAGAGATAACGAAATTGCACTTTTGTTTGAAAAGCATGGGATTACATCTATTAATATAGCAAAAAAAGTAAAAGAAATCAGAAGTAAATCATGAAAATATTTCTAGATACTGCTAATCTTGAAGTTATAAAAAAATACAATGATATGGGATTGCTAGACGGCATAACCACTAATCCATCCCTTCTATCAAAGGAAGGCGGCGATCCTCAAAAAACGATGGAGGAGATTTCTAGAATAATCAAAGGAGATGTTTCCCTTGAAGTTGTTGCAGAAAATTATGAAGGAATGATGGAACAAGGTCGTAGACTTCGAAAATACGGTGATAATGTAGTGGTAAAGGTACCAATGACTGCTGAAGGACTCAAAGCATGTAAAGCACTTACTGCTGAAGGAATACCAGTAAATGTTACTCTAATATTTTCTCCAAATCAAGCAATACTTGCTGCAAAGGCTGGTGCAAAATACGCAAGTCCCTTCATTGGTCGACTAGATGATGTGGGAAAAGATGGAATGAATCTGATACGTGAAATTAAACAAATCTATCTAAACTATGATTTTAAAACACAAATTCTTGTAGCAAGCATTAGACATCCAATGCATGTTGTAGATGCAGCAAAGATTGGCGCAGATGTTGTTACATTGCCTCCAGAAGTATTAGAAAAGATGCTAAAGCATCAACTAACTGATATTGGTCTGAAGAACTTTCTTGCAGACTGGGAAAAACTAAAGTCTGAAGACCCAAACATTAGCATTTAGGAATCTTTTTTTGAAATTGTTTTATTGCTAAATTCCTCTACAACTGAATTATTTTGTTCTTTTACATTAGAAGGTGTTTCATCTAATTGTTCAAATGAAATTTGTTTTTCTTCAACTATTTTTACATTATCAATAGTTGTAAAGGGAACTGCTACTCCAAACAAAACTGCAAAAAATACCACTCCGATTACCATTGGGGCTAGTACCTTTTTTTGGATTAGAATAGAAGATGATTTCTCCTTTTTTAATTTATAGAATTTTCCATTGTTATCTACCTCAGACGCTAGGGTTCTAACAATTTCCTTCATAGCCTCTTTATCTGATAATTGCTGTTTATCCCATCTTAGAATAATTCCAGTAATTTCATAAATTATTTGATATACTTTTCCTTGGATATCCATTCTTTTCTATCAACCAACCCAGAGAAATAATCAAATTTACTAGACATAACATGTTGTGTGTGAGATATTACAACAAAACTAGATTTTTCAAAGAAAGAAATGGAAAAAATCTAGTCGTAAATCATGAGATCTTTTTCTTCAAGTAAGGCATGAAGGTTGTGAACTGATCGATAAACATCAGCTTCCTTTTTTGCCCCAGTACAAACTAGCTTTCCTGATGCAAATAGCAAAATTACCGTTTTTGGGTCAACCATCCTGTGAATTAACCCTGGAAATTGTTCAGGTTCATACATACTTCTTGGTAACGTTCTGGCAGCTTGTTCTAGGTGAATCCTTCCACCAAGGTTAATTGCAGCAACAATATTTTGTACAACAATTACCGCATCCTTTTTGATTGAGATACCTCCTTTTCGAAGCATTTGAACTACAGTTCTTACTGCTTTAATTGCCAATTCTTCGGATTTTGCACCAGTACATACCATTTTTCCTGTTCTAAAGATCAATGTTGCAGTTTTTGGTACCTTTAATCGGAAAACAAGACCTGGAAACTGCTCTGGATGGTATTCTGTATCTGGAAATTTCTTTGTAATATCAATAAGATCAATTTTCTGATCAACAGATGCAGATGCTACAACATTTTCTACACTCACAATTGGTTTTGTTTGAGGCATTTCGACGACACTATAAAACCCCTTTATATATACTAAATAAAGAATTTTCCAAGTTCTTAGTGTTCCAATAATTTTATCCTCTTGAAAAAACCATTTTAGAAATCCTATTTGTAATAAAGAAAACGTAGAACTGATAAGTTGTCCATAAATTAATTGGTAATTGTTTTTTAATTGGTTTTTTGACTTTTCAAGGTTGCTACTAAATTCTGTTTAATACCTATATTTGAAATAACAAAAATCAATTTTAATGAATGATAAAATTCCAATAATACTATCAGCTGTATTGTTATCTATTGTTGTCTTATCTGCTATTCCTGGAACAAATATAATTTCTTTTGCAGATGCAGATTCAAAAATAATTGTAAAGGCATCAAAGCAGCTTCAAAAAAATCCATTCGCAATGAAAATCCTTGCAGAAATGGAAGATCAAAAGCTAAGATACAAACAACAAATGCAAGGCAATTTTCAACCTATTCAATTAACTTTAAAACAAATTTAGGTAGAAGAAAAGCGAATCATTGCTCAAGAACGATTATCAGAAAGACTAGATGCATTTATTTTAAAATACCAAGATAAAATGCCAAAAGCAGCCTATGCAAAGTTTGTTGAAAAAAAACATGACTATATTCAGAGTGTTTTTTGGGGAATGTTTGATTATATGCAAGGAAAAGTAGATACTGCAAGAAGTGCAATGAAGCAGGTACTTGATAATGGAGGTACACTTGCAGAGGCTCGAGATGCATACTTTGCTCATGCAGCAACTAAACGAGTGCAGCTAATCCAAGTGGTAGAAGACCTAAATGTAGCTAATGGTCTTGCGGAAAAATCAGCACAAGATACATTTGATAAATTCGGGAAACTTCCAAGATCAGAGGCCTAATCTTTTTTTTGAATTAAAATATATTTTTACAAAAATTACCCAACATACCAATTTGTTAAATTTGAATTAAGTGGAGAACATATTTTGTTCATCAAATTAATTAGCTCTTTAGAACTGTAGGGTTTGCATATTACACCGTCAACTTTGCTTTGATCAAATTCATAATCAACAAAACCAGTTACTACAACTATTCTAGCGTCAGGATATTTTCCTTTAATTTTTTCAATAGCATAATTTCCATCATAGTTTGGCATATTTAGATCTAAAATTGTTACATCTGGAAGAAATTTTTCATATAATTGATAGGCCTCTTCTCCGTTTGCTCCAGTTCCAGCAACATCAATTCCAGAAAGTTCAAGGGTTTCTTGAAGTGTATCTCTACAATCTTCCTCATCATCTACTATTATCACACTTCTCAATTCAATCTAATTTGGTGAAATTCCAATAAATTTTCATGTTTGTTAAAAAACACATACAAAAAAAATGTAATAATAGGTACAATTACACACAGTTTTAGTTTTCATGGGATTTTAGTGGTGACCAATCCACTGGTATCTATACTCCTCATCAATCAAATCTGCAATAATTTCAGATTTTTTTATCTTTTTTTGTTCTAACTTTACATCAAAGAATCCTAATTTTCCTTTTACTGGAATGGGAATTCTAAAAGCTTTAGCATTTTTTATCAAAAAACCATACTTGTTATTTTGAAATGATTTAGACGCATGATGTTTTTTTGAATCTTTGAAAAGCTCTGATTTGGAATTATATTTTTTTACGTCGTAAATTTCAGCCTTACCAATGATTGCACCTTTAACTAGGTTTTTTGGATTAATTCCTAGTCGTTTACAGTCTTTTATTCTGATTTTTTTTGGAGAATGAATCAAAAACTCTCCACGAAAACTAGTATTCCAGCGTCTTAGTTCAATTGTCTTTTTTCCATGTATTATGAGACTAGCAAAGGGTTGAGAAACTGAAAGGCATTTCATATTTTTGTTCCAGTATAAATACTAATTAGAGTTTTTCCTAATATCAAATGACATCACTCTTTTTTTAATTGTGCGTTCAAATGTTACAGAAAATTCGTATTTAATGATCCATGTTAAAGAATGTTTGTGGTCTTACAATCGCAAAAGCCAATGCATAAAATGAATTTTAAAATAGTTTCTTTAATTCTTAAGATTCGTGATGTGTTTTATCCCCCTAAGTATATCTTAAAAGATGTTGAAATCACTCCTGGAGTTTGTGTACTAGATTTTGGATGTGGGCCAGGAAGTTATTCTATTGCTACAGCAGAGCTGCTTGCAGGAACTGGTAAAGTCTTAGCATTAGACATGCATCCACTAGCAATTAAAAAAGTAAATCAAACTGCTAAGAAGAAAAAATTGGTAAACATTAAAACTATTCTTTCAGAATGTGCTACAGGACTACCATCAAACAGCGTAGATATTATCCTCTTATATTACATCTTTAACGATTTGAAAAAACCTGAAAAAGTTTTACAAGAATTATACCGTGTTCTTAAACCACAAGGTATTCTATCGTTTTCAGAATATAACATAAAAAAAATATCATCTAGATTGGAAAAAAAAGAATTGTTTAAAATCAAAAAAAGGGATGAGATTACTCATACTTTTTTGAAAACACCTTCATTAGTTGTAAATTAGATTGGGCATCCTAACCTCTGGAAATTGCATTTGTAATAATGCGCTTTAAATAAAACCTAAAAAATTAAACCACTTATTGTTGTAGATTTGAAATTGAAAACAATTATTACTTTGTTGACATTCTTGAGGGTTCTCCACTCTTAGTTGATTTGAATTGTTCCATAACTTCATCCTCGCTTAGAGATGATAGTCCAGGTTTTGAATGAACATCTAAATGTTCAAATAATTTTTTTTTAGAATCAAAAATTTGTTCACAGATATAGCACTGGTGAACCATATATCTAATAGGTGAAACTAGGAATTAAGAATTTCCAGTTATAAGAATTTGAAAGTATTCAATATATCTAAAAATTGGTCGTAGTGTTCATCATAATTTTTTTCACTTGTCAAATAAGTAATAGTATATGCAACACCCTCATGTCCTACTACAACATCCATTCCCTTGAGTTTAACATCAATAGATACAGAGTTAAACATTCTATCTCCAAGTTGAATATCATAAGTATATTCATACCAAATGTCTTTTTCACCAGCAGTTGTATCACGTCCTGCCTCTAAAAATTCAACTTTACCAATTGTAGATAAAAGATATCCATATTTGTTCCATTGATCTTCATTATAGTCATCTAAAGAAAGTCCTTCCATATCGTCAATAACCACAGCGATGGTCGTAGCTTGAGCTTCATCAAACGTACTAGATTCTATCATTGAATAAACGGAGAGACCTGTATCAAAAGGATGAGGAGAAACTGCTTGTTTTTCCCAATTCTCAGGTTGCCACATTGAAAATTTGAATTCTTTTTTCAAGTATTTTTTGTCAGGAGGTTGATTTTCTCTGTAAAGTTTACTTGTTTCTACTTCGAATTCATCATCTTCTGTGGTTGAAACTTGCAGAATTTTTTGATCAATCAAGAATTTCATTCCTGAAATAAAATCTGCATCAGAAATATCTCCTTGTCCCCACCATAATGCATTATTTTTTACCCATTGAGGAATCTTGAAATCTTGTTGAGCCTCTATGCTTAGAACAGTTACAAGACTAATCGTAATTACTAAAATTACCAAGATATTCCCCTTCCTTTGCACATTATACTATTCCTGTACTAAGAATTAAGAATTTTTAATACTGATTTATCTAAATTGTTAGGGATTCGTTATGGTTGAACATACAAACCCGTATATGCTATTTTCACGTAAATTAATCGGGTCATTATGTTCCATGCAAAAAAGATTGTAGTCTGTCAACGATGTAAGAAGCAAACTTTTTTTGAAACGTTAGATGGAATTGTTCGTCAGGGTCAAAAATGTAGCCATTGCTGGACACCAATATGTTAAAAAGAGATCTTGTGAAATTGACATTGAATAACTAAAACATATTTAATGTTCACAAAAGAGTTTTTCTAATGGATTTTTAATTGTTTTAATGAAGCTTTGACAAAATCAAAACCGATTGGTATTGGAGCAGGAATTGTAATTTTAGGTATGATTTTAGTTTATGCATATACTCAAACTGGTGGCATTGAAGTGAATGATTCAATGTCAGATAGTGAGCTAGCCTCAGCCGCTATTGACTGGAATTATTATGATCTTTTAAAAAATATTGATGAGCTAGAAGGAAAAGTCATTCATTTTACAGGAACGATAAATGTTGCGTCTAAAAAAGGAGTATTTGGGATTAATGTTGGAGAGTCATCAATTAAAGAAGATGTAATTTTTGTTGAGTATGATAAAGAAGAATTTGTAAAACGAAACATTGTAGAAGGATTTGGTTATGTTAAAGGGATTCGAAATATAGAACGCACAAATTCAGTTGGTGGTGCTGATATTTTAGAGCAAGTTCCAAACATTCAAGCAATTAAGGTTAGTTGTACTAACTGTTAGGCTCTAACAATCCAATAATTTCATAAATTGATTGACCTGGATATTTCCTATCAAACCACTCTTTGTACATAGTATCATTGTTGTAGATGTCAATGTAATTTTGAAGATCTTTATTTGGATCAAAAGTATCAAGTGCATTTGACTGGGGTTGTTCTTTTGAAAATGTGCAAGGAATTGCTAATTCAAGAGTTTCTAGAATTGTATTGTTAGGGAAGGTTGTGTCAAACCAATCTCTGAATATATGTTCTCTATTGTACCTATCAAGATAATATTTTACTCCCTTTTTAGAGTCAAAAAAATGACCAAGTTCTATTTGTTTATCTATTTTTAATTTTGATTCAATTATTTCTTTTAATCTTCTACGAGTTTCAACGTCAGATTGCTTTTCACGTGCTAATTCTTCAGGGGTAAATCTACAATGTACTATATCTAGAACTTTATTTTTATTTTTAATATCAAATGATTCTTGTATTTTTTTGATAGTTTCTAAGTTAGTTTGAATTTCACGTGGTAATTCTTCAGGGGTAAATCTACAATGTACTATATCTAGAACTTTATTTTTAGATTTGTTCACTGATTTTTTTCTTATTTTAGATTTAAGGTCAATTGATTCTTGCATACTTTTGATAGTTTCTAGGTTAGTTCGGTGTTCACGTCTTAATTTTTCAGTTGTAAATTTGGGATTTTCGGTACCTTGATTCTTTATTCCAGATTTACTCTCTGTTTCTTTTTTTGACTGAATCCACGGGATTCCACTGTCTGTAAGATACATGTCAATTTCATCCTCTGTTTCTTTTTTTGTTTTCACAGATCCTACTGCATTCTCTGGAAGATACGTTTCAAAATTATCGTCCATTTCATTTTCTATTTTTTCATATCCTATACCATTTTTGTCAAGGCTCCAAGTAACACTTTTTGGTCGTATCGCACCAATAACCAAGTTTATTGTTTTTAAGATTTTACCCACAACTACTTTGATTAAAATTTTAACATAAGCAAATGTTTGTATTTTTTTGCATACATCTATTTCACACAGGTTAAGTTTCTAAGTTCCAAACTCGCCAGCTTGAGGCAAATCCCATTAGATTCGTGATGCTGTTTGAAAATTAAGAACATAAGAACACATATTGTTGCAGATTAGAGATTGAATTAATAATTTTCAATTATTCACTTTTCTTCATTTGTTGTTCACAACAAATTAGGTCACAAAAATCTTCGTCACACGCCTTTGTGATTTTAAGTTCAAGACCACATTTCCCACACTGATATACATCTCCATCTATCATATTACCCATATTTTACAGATATATCATGTTACTATTATTAGTTCACATTGACTAATTGTGATTCATTGTAATTCTCAAAGTAGTTTAATGAAATTAGAATCGAGTCATTTGATTTTGAAGCTAGAATTTTGTTTTCCAAATTTTTCATATGCACACTCAAATGAACAGTATATTTCATCAGTAAGTGTAGAAAATTCCTTATTGCACCTTTTGCACAAGCGTAAACCCATAAGTTTCTAAGCATCTTTTAAAGTAATACTAGTTTGTGTGTAGCGTTTGAACAATTTACGCTAGCATTGTAAAGTATTTTTACGAAATTTGAATAAAAAAAAGATAGGAGATTAACGTCTCCTTCTTTGTGGGGTAGATCTCCTTGAAGTTCTTCTTGCAGTTTTCCTGCTAGAAGTTCTTCTTGCAGTTTTCCTGCTAGAAGTTCTTCTTGCAGTTTTCCTGCTAGAAGTTCTTTGTCTTGAAGGTCTTTTTGTTGATGCACGACGTCTAGGTCTTGTTGCAGCTTTTTTTCCTGCTGCAGCTTTTGTCGCTGCATTTCTTTTTCGTGTACGTGCTGCTTTTTTTGCAGCTGCACTACGTTTAGCTTTTGATGTAGCCATTGCGCTAATAGCTTTGTAACTGGTATAAAAACATGTTTACTTTGACAAAAATGTACAACAATGCAATGTTTTGTAATATGTATTACAACAAACAACATAAATTTTTTTCTATCATGTTTTTGTCGTTGTTACACATGTTTTGTGCATAAATTGTAGGACAAATTGTTAAATGTATGTCGTAAATGTCGTTGTTTGCATCTATGACAACCATTTACATGTATTAGTTGTACATGTTTACAGAAACTTATGTCCTTTAATGATTCGTTTTGTTGTAGTATACAAAATTATTACATGTGTTTTGACTTGATTTGATGTTCACTGCATCACCAAAAACATGATAAATTGAATAATAGGATGAAGGCTGGCCAGACTTACATATGATAATCATATAAGGCTACATCAAAAGCCAGCCTTCAAGATGGTATATACAAGACATACTTAAAAAAATTTGCAAATAATGGACCCAAGATTTTTTATTTTTATGATACGAATCGGCCAAAGATCCTGACCATATTTAGAATATCCTCTAACCATACACTATACCAATATCCCTCAGCTTTTCTCAAAATTGACTGAAACCAGAACTAGCCTAATCTCGAATACACTGACCTATATTCTTCTGCTAGAGTATACGCCAAGTTTTCCCAATGCGCCAAGTCAGTCATCGTTTTTCTTCCCTTTGCTAGCTGTCGAATCAGAGTCATTGATTTGTGAACTATAATCTGATCCAAGTCTTTGTCTTTATTAGACCATGCCACAAAGCAATCACGATAGTCAAGGCAGAACTTTAAAATGATAAACTCCCATCCTGGTGTAGCTTTTGGAATTCCAATAATATCAGCTAGGTCACCGAATTCATTATGTCTATCCTTTAGTAGCAACTCAAGTGATGTTTGCATTACCTTTTGGTCTGCAAAGCCTGGGTGCTTTATTATCTGCATTATTCTATACTACGGCATTATAGCATAAAAGAGAGATCTTTGATAATCAGATTCGGAATTTACTTTTAAATCATTTTGCAAATTTTATACAATTACATTCTAAGACTAGACAAGTTTCTGAATTTCTAATATGATCATTTAATGAATGCCCACATTGGAGATTTTTACATTTTCTTCTTTGAATTTCTCTTTTTATGATATTTTGAGCAATTGAATTTGCTTGCTCCTTTGAATAGTTCTTCTTATCAATATAGAAATGAACTATTTTATTATACAGCATATCAGATTCAAATTCTTTTTCTATCAAGTCCATTCCCTCATTTCATGGAGGCCTGACAAAGACCCATTGTGCAGGCTTTATGCATGCACCGACACGTGGAAATTTTTGTTTTATTTCTAATACGATATCTCGTTCAAACCATTTGGAATGGCATCCTTTGCTGTTATCAGGATGGCCCGAATATCGATAGATTCCCCGAAGAGGACAAACATCACCTGTAATGAACATCATCTAAAACTATTCTACATCGTGATCTTACTTAAAAGATGTGAGAAAGTATGAACGTTTAAGTGAGTAAGAGAAATTTTAAAAAAACTTTCATTCTACTAGATTAATTTTAAGACATGACAAAATCTCTTCCAGAAGCAAAGTTGCGACTGCGTATGAGTTCGCAAGATGCACACTATGCTGGAAACCTTGTTGATGGTGCTCGAATTCTTAATCTCTTTGGAGACTTGGCAACTGAATTGACTATTCGTTATGATGGGGACGAGGGTCTTCTTCGAGCATATGATAATGTAGAGTTTTTGTCACCAGTTCATGGTGGGGATTTCATCGAGGTTATTGGAAAAATTACCAAAGTAGGAAAATCAAGTAGAAAAATGAGCTTCAAAGCATTCAAGGTTATTGCTCAAAGTCCTGATCAAAAACATGAAAGCGCTTGTGATGTCTTGGATCCACCAATTCTTGTAGCAAAAGCATCTGGTACATGTGTGGTAATAAAAGAAAAACAAAGAAAAAAGTAAATCATATTAAAACAATATCTATCATGTGGGAAGATTTTATGCTTGTGATAAATGTGGAGAGGTTTTTGAGAGAAGAAAAAAATCCAAGCACAAATGCCATGTTAATCCAAACAATTAACGTTTTCTAATCTCATAAAGTGATTTAGTAATTTTTTAACGCATTTCTTGCAAACATTGCATCGTTTTTACTTTGTTTTGATGTAAAGTATGTTAATGAGTTATGGAACTTCTTAAAAACTCAAATATGGACTGCGTGGATTATAGTTTGGATCATCAGAAAATTTCTCTATTAGTTTTATGACGTCATCAATTATTGTATGAGGTTCAAGGTCTGGCTCTGTATTGACTAGCAATAATGCGTTTGTTCCACAGGGCATGGTAAAACGATTAATCTTAGTGTATTTTGCCATAGCGTAAACTGGCTGGCCAATTGTACTAGAATATTGTTGTCTTGTCTTCCACCTCATGGTGGCCTGAATAAGTGAATTATTTGTCTGTTCTTGATCAAGATATCTAGTGATTCCACTTTGTACTTTCTCGTATATTTTACCATTAGTTGTGTTGTACACTCCAGCATATCGAACTTTACCATCAAGACTCAGAATCTCACTACATAATTGATTATAATCCATAGAACTAATTTGTATCTCTAGTAATTTAATTTTCTGCTAATGCAGATATTCTATTATCCGTTTGATAAAATCACTATTGCAAAAATACCTATCGAAACCATAATCGCAATAGAAAGGGCAACATTATCATTATAAGGGAATTTCTTATAGAATCCTAATTGCACATATAATCTACGCTCATATTACACATAAGAAAATGTTTGTATTTTTATTCAGACATTCTTCATATTGTAAAGTGATTTAGCAATAATATGGGAATTGCTAAAAGTTATGCCAACCTATATCTAAATATGAAATCGCTATTGCTTTTTGGTTTATTGACATTATTTACAGTTACTAGTTCCATTGCATATTCTATACAAGATGAAAACTCGATACTAGACAGAACACCTGCCTCAGAACCAGAAATTCAAGATTCTCAAGGAAATCAATTAAGCTATATTCTAGTTGATCAACAAGTTCTCATTGTTGCAGATGTTACAAATGCGCTTATGACGCAACAACCATTTACCTATTTCGTTCAAATAGAAGATGATACGGGAGTTGTAGTATCATTAGGATGGCTTTCTGGTTCTTTGTCTCCAAACCAAATGCTTAGTCCTGCTTTGTCTTGGACTCCACAGTATTCTGGAACTTATCGGGCAACAGTATTTGTTTGGGAAGGAATTGATAACCCATCTCCGCTTTCTCCTTCTATTTCTCTGGATATTGAGGTAAGGTTGGCCGAAGCCTGACTCTAAATCATTTTTTTATTGTAAAGTGATTTAGCAAAATTAGAATAAAGAATTTTCAGAATTTAATAAATACTGTTATAGGAAAACTAGAAGAGTTTAGAATCTACTTAGAACATCTATAGTGTCAATTTGGTCTTGATGATCTGCCAAATATGTCAAAATTCTATCAGAGTCTATTTCTATCCATTCTGATTTTCCTTTGTAATTTACGATATCCTCAAAAAAAGATCCATTAATTCCACTTAGACGTAATAATGCTTTTTCATCTTTAAATTTTATTGGCAGTTTCATTAAATTAGTTCTAAACACACTCTGACCTTGAATGTTAATCTTGTAGCCTTCTCCGTTAATCTCAGCAATTCCAAAAAAGTGATTTGGGAACATATCTAAGCGTTTTATCTTTATTGACATAGTTTTTTTCAGTTGATCATCCATTGCATTTTCTACCGTTTTCTTATATTTCAAAATGTCCAAAATCTACGGTATAACTGTTAACATCTTCAACAAACCAATCAGGAATTTTCAGAATTTAGACGATTATTGTTTATAGGAAAACATAAGATTTTTCAAACCTGGATATACTAACTAGATATGGTCAAATGTCCAAAGTGTGGAAATAAAACATGGTCAGATATTTCATGCGATACTATTACAGATGATTATCTAAAAGCCATGAAAGAGGATTTACCATCATACAAATACGGTACCGAACACCCTGATTGGGCAAAAGTTGCAAGAATAGGAAATTATATCGTGGTATTTCAATGCAAAAAGTGCAATTTCTTATTACCTGAACTTTGTTATTGAATTAAGAATTTTTAGATTGTAAAGTGATTTAGAAAAATTATCTACAAATGATCAACGCTTTGATGGGGCAGAAAAATCAAAATTTACTATTATTCGGTAGCTGCTTTGATAAATTCAGCAGGTGATTTACTTTTTGCTTCAGGCAGGTCTGATATCCCACCTTTCAAACTTTCAGTTACAATGCCTTTGCCTGCAAGTACTTTAACGGCCATCAACGAAGTATTTCCAGCCATACAAACCAGCAACGACTTGCCTTTAGAGCCTTGCAGAGCTT
>JACZUQ010000013.1:6782-20137 GCA_022573065.1 Nitrososphaerota archaeon | reverse complement strand
ATTTATGTTACACCATTACGTGCACTAAACCGAGACGTTTTTAGAAGAATTGTTCGTTATGCAGAAAAAGATGGTTTAACAATTGAAATAAGACATGGAGATACTCCACAATCAACTCGTAAAAAAATTTCAAATAATCCTCCAGATGTACTAATTACAACTCCAGAAACACTTGTTATTTTATTAACTCAGAAAAAAATGTTAGATGCATTATCTGAATTAGAATGGATAGTACTTGATGAAGTTCATGAATTATTAGGCAATGAACGTGGTTCGCAACTAACAATTAGTTTGGAAAGACTTCAACTAAATTCAAAATTAGAACTTACTAGAATTGGATTATCTGCAACTATTGGAAATCCAGAAGAAGCAGGAAAATTTGTCGTCGGGACAAAGAGAAAACTTCGAATAATTCGAGATTCATCTCTTCGCAAATATGATGTTCAAGTAAAATATGTTAATGGAACAATTTCTGATGTAGCCCAATATATCATTGAATACGTGACTAAACTTGAACTTCAGTCACCTGTGCTTCTTTTTACTAATACAAGAGGAGAATCTGAATTTCTGGCTTCAATTCTAAGAGAAAAATCCACTTTGAATATTGAATTGCATCATGGCTCTCTCTCAAGAGAAGTCAGGGAGGAAACGGAAAATTCATTGAGAGAAGGTAAACGTGGTATCGTCGTTTGTACTTCATCGCTTGAACTTGGTCTTGACATAGGTTCAATTGAATTAGTTATTCATTATGGTTCTCCACGACAAGTATCAAAACTAATCCAAAGAATTGGAAGAAGTAGACATAGCAAGGGTTCTTCAGCAAAAGGATTGATTGTAACAAATAGTGCAGATGATGAGTACGAAGCAAATGCTATTCTTGAACGAATTAAACAGGGCTCAATTGAAGATCAAAAAATTCATGAAGGTTCATTAGATGTTTTAGCTCATCATGCGGTAGGACTTACCATTCAGCTAGGTCAAGTAGCAGTAGATAAGGCATTTGAAATTTTCACTAAAGCTTTTCCTTTTAGAAACTTAACTTTAGAGGATTTTTATAACGTTTTAGATCTTTTGGATTCCAATTATATTTTATTTTTTGATCGAGAAAATAATATTCTTAAGAAGAAGAGTAGAACTTACACATATTATTTTCAAAACCTTTCTACTATTCCTGATATTTTAAAATTCAAAGTCTTTGATACAGTTAGTAAAAGAATTATTGGAACTTTGGATCAGAGATTTGTAGGAGACTTTGGAGATTCAGGAAATGTTTTTGTACTTAGAGGATTACAATGGAGAATTCTTAATGTTGATGAAAAATCATTTAAAGTTAATGTTGAGTCATTTAGGTCTGGTGGGATTACTGTACCATATTGGGAAGGAGAAAACATTCCAGTAGACTATAAAACTGCAAACAAAGTTGGTTCTTTTAGAAGTAAAGTAAAAAATGGCAAATTTTCTTTACTCAACAATTTAATTTCTAAATTTGAACTTGATACAATTCCAGATGAGAAAACTATTGTGGTAGAATCACTTCGACGTCAAGGCATAGTGATTCTACATGCATGTTTTGGTTCTAAAATTAATGCTACTTTATCTGCACTACTATCTTCAATGCTATCTGGAAGACTGGGATTTTTAGTTGAATCACGATCAGATGCTTACAGAATTGTGCTTTCATCCAAAGCCAGGATTTCAGAAAAACTACTAATTGATGTTTTACAGGATGAATATGACCTATCTGTAATAGTTACTGCCTCATTAACAGGGACTCATAATGTAAACTGGAGAACTTGGTGTGTAGCCAAAAAATTTGGTGTCGTGGGCCGGGGAGCAATTTATGAAAGAAAATCAGCCAGATTTCTTTATGAAAGATATGCTAAAAGTCCTCTAGTAAAAGAAGCACTTCGAGAATTATTCCATGATAAGTATGATCTTAAGAATACTGAGAAGATTTTGAATAAAATCAGAAATAATAATGAAATTCCCATAAAATGGTTTGATGTAACACAATTTTCTAAAATCGCTGAACCAATTTTGGATAAGAGTACAAAATACTATTCTTCTCCTTCAAATATTGATAAGGGAATTTTAGATTTAGTTAAAAAACGACTATTAAAAACAAAGCATAGGTTAGTTTGTGTAAGATGTGGTAAATGGGAAAAAGTAGTAGAGACAAAAGATGTTAAAGATATTCTATCTTGTCGTTATTGTAAAGGACGACAGATTACTTCGACTTATTATTCTGATTATGATTTGCAAAAAATTATTCAAAAAAAATACTCTGGAAAAAAAATCACAACTGATGAGAAACATAAATTAGATCGCGCCTGGAAGGTTTCCTCATTAATTGAAAATTTTGGTAACACTGCCTTAGTTGTCTTGTCAGGTTTTGGAGTTGGTGCAGACACTGCTGCCCGTATTTTAAGAAATATGGTTGGTGAAGATCTTTTATACAAGCAAATTTACGAAGCAGAAAGACAATACGTAATGACTAGAGGTTTTTGGGACTCTTAATTTTTCTTATTAATGCTAGAAAATATAGTCAAGAATAATTCAATCTTATTATCTAAACCTGTTTTTGCTGTAAGCCCTGTAACTGATATAACTTCACCAATAGAAAATTTATCTAGAAGTCTAGCCTGATCTCTCCAACCTTTTACAAATATAGGACGCGTATCATCCTCAACATACATTTCACCTAGTGCAATAGATTCACCAGTTTTTGTTTGAACTTCGCGTCGTTCTGGTTTTTTCAAAATTATTGCTTCAATACAATAATCATCACCAACTTTAATATCAGAAATTTTTGTTCTTAGTTCAGATATTGAAGGAATTGTTTCATCTTCAACTTTTCTAATAAATGAATCATCATCTAATACAATAGAATTTCCAAATGCTTTTGAAGGCATGCATTCAATAACTTCACCAACCTTGAATAATTTTATTTTTTCAACCGAGTCAGTAATTTTGAACATATTTCTCTTAGCATCAACCCCAAGAATAAAATTTTTACCAGCATCATTTTTAGAAATTGATATAATTCTAGTAACTACAGGTTTTATCTCATTTTCCCCTTGAATTCTGACTATTGTGGCTTCATTTCCATGAATTTCCAAACCTTGATTTCCTGTCTTGGTTTTAACTCCATAAAGGATTGTTTTTGCACCAGGCAAAATCATTTTTGGAACCGATGATTCATCTTTTCCCCAAAGAACTATTCTAACAGAACTACCATTATTCCCTTTCAACCTTAATCGTAAAGCTTTTCCAGGCTGCCCACGTGAATTTGTAAACTCTAATGTATTGATGATTCCATCAATTGTTCCAGAAACTACCAGATTGTTTTCATTTTCTTTAACTGAACTTACATCTTTTGTGATTGTATCTATTGAAGGAATATCACTTTCGACATCAGCAGTCTCGATGGAAGATCCAGAACCTATGTTAATTGTAGGACTTCCATTAAGATCTGACTTGACATATGCCTTTATGATTTTGATTAGATCGCCTGGTTTAAGATCCTCAATTCCAGGTAAATTTGCTTTCTCATCCCAAAGTTTTACACTCGCAGTAGAGTCTCCATCATATACAGTCATAGTTCGTAAAAAGAAAGGCGTACCATCTTTACGAGAATATTGTTTTGCTGGAGAAAGATTTAACACACGAGTTTCTAATGAAATTTCTTTTGCACCAACGTAAAGATCTTTCAAGCCCATCTCAACTTTAAGAGGTTCTGATAGAGAAGCTCCAAGATCAGACGCTATGAGAAAAAGTGCACCCTGATCAGTAAGATATCCAGCTCCAATTTTTTCTTTTTTCTGTTTAATCTGTTCTTCAATATCCGATCTAGTAAGTTCCGATCTTTGTTCAAGAAGTTTATTCATAAGTGTCTCAAATTCAGACAAATCAGTGTTTGTTGTTATAATGTCCTAATAAAAATTACATTAACTAAATTAGGGGGTATATCGCAGCCCAAAATATGTCATGCATAATTGCAAAATCTCTATTCAAGTCATATAATTCTGTTAATGCAGTTGATGGGATAGATCTAGTTGTTAAATCAGGTCAAGTCTTTGGGTTTTTGGGTCCAAACGGAGCAGGAAAATCTACAACCATAAAACTTTTGACTACTCTTATTCAACCAACTAGCGGAGAATTAACTATCTTAGGAATTAATGCCAAAGAAAATCCTCTTGAAATACGGCATAAAATAGGAGTGGTTTTGCAACAACCAAGCTATGAACCTTCCCTTTCTGTTGAAAAGTCACTTGAAAAATATGGCTTGATGTGGGATGTTCCTAGAAAAATTAGGAAGGAAAGGGTAGAAGAACTGCTTTCTGATTTCGATTTACATGATATTAGAAAGAAAAAAACCGACGATTTATCCATTGGACAACGACGAAGGCTCCAGGTAGCCAGAGAATTTATGCATGATATGGAACTACTTTTTTTAGATGAACCTACAATCGGATTAGATCCCTCTGCTCGCAGAAAATTACTTGATTTTTTAAAACGAAAAGTAAAAGATGGATTAACTATTTTTTTTACCACTCATGTATTAACTGAGGCAGAATACATTTGTGATGAAATTGCCATAATTAACAAAGGAAAAATAATTGCAGTTGATACTCCTGATGATTTAAAAAACCGATTTGGTAGAAAAAAAACAATTAAAATTCATCTATCTGAGGTGAATGAAAATCTAAAAAACTTACTTTCAGAAGTAAAAGATTGTAAAATTGATTTTAATTCAGGTTCAAATATCACTATTCATTCAGATGAATCTGAAATTGTATTGTTAAAAGTTTTACAAATTTTGAATTCTAATAATCTTGTGATAGAAGATCTTTCTGCTGTGCCTACTAATCTTGAAGAAATATTTCTTAAAGTAGTGAATGAATCAAATGAATCCAATAATTAGACTCGTTAATAGAAATCTTACAATTGCTCTTAATCCAGGGTTTTTAATTTGGCAAGTAATTTTTCCTCTAATCTACATTTTTGTTGCAGGATTTGCATATACTTCACTTATTGATGTAGTACCATTTGAAAATAAGGAACTGAGTTATCCTGCATTTCTAGCTACTGGTATGATAGGTTTTAACATTATGAATAGCACATTAATTTCTGGAATTATTATTTGGAATGATAGAAGGAATGGAATGTTTGAACAAATTTTATCTGGTCCCTTTACAAGAGTTCATTACATACTAAGTAATGTAGTTACTATTGGAATTGTTGGACTGGTAAGTGCAGTCTTAATTGCATTCATTGCCTATCCAGTTTTTTCAGAATCAAGCGAGTTTTCCTTACTTACTATACCAGTCATAATTTTTGCTTCCGTTACAGGCTCTCTTTTGTTTGGTTCTATTGCATCAATTATCGCAACTAGATTAAAATCAAGTGAAGGATTTAATGTCATTCTTAATACTGTGTTCTTGTTTTTTGCATTCGTTAGTACAGCATTTTATCCTGCATCGGGAGCACCAGAACCATTAGCTACCGCATTTTATCTAAATCCATTAACATATCTAGTTGATGTGATTAGAGCTGGAATTTTTGGAAGTTTCACTAATTTTGTAATAATGGAGATGTTAATCTTGATAGTGCTTGCATCTAGCTTGTTCGTTATTGCCACAAAATTGCTTACAAAATTAGATTTTTGAAATTTTTTCAGTAGTTTAAAGAAAAGAATAGCCCGGCCCAGATTCGAACTGGGGTCAAGGGCTCCAAAGGCCCCCATGCTTGACCACTACATTCGGCGGAATAATCCTCTACCGGGCTGCCGGACGAGGTTTAAAGTTTCATGTCCCTTAATGTTATTTTCTATTTATTCGAATGTAATATTATTTCATGGATATTAAGAATTTTATAACTTAGATTGTTTCTCGAATAGTTTTTACAAGTTTTGTATAAGGATCTTCCATTGAGTTTAGAGCCTTTTTTGCTCGTTTTTTATGTTCAATATTAGATGAATTAATCAACTTCCTAATGGAACGTGCTAATTGCATAGGATCAGTTTCTCTTTTTACAAGTTTATTTTTAACAAGATAACTCTCTATCAAATTTGGTACTGCATTATAGGAAATTGTGGGTATTCCTAAAAGTGCAGATTCAGCAGTCATTGTTCCACCGGATCCAACAAAAACATCTACATTTGATAATAACATCTTTCCATCTATAACTTTGTTAAGAATTTTTATTTTCTTTCCAAAGGTTCGATTAAGAAAACGAATCTGGGAACCATATCTACCTAGAACAAGAATATTTTCATCAGCAAATTCTTTGATTATACTTTTGATTATCAATATAGTTTTTTTTGTATTTTTAGAAGAATAAGCAGCTTGATCTTCTTCAACTCTTACAAGAATGGTTTTTCTTTTTTTATTGGTAAATGGAACCTTTATTTTCTTATCAAGTACTCTTTTTACAATTGTAGCAGCATCAATTGCTTTGTACTGTAAAATATTTTTTTTATTTATTCCAAATTTCATGAACTCTTTTTTTGGAATTATCCAAGGAATGAGTAATTTTTGAACCAGAGGAACTGATAATCGCATTACTGCTTCTGCATGTGGAGAATCTGAAAAAGCAATATGTTTGATTCCTAGTCCATAAGAAACACGTGAAGCTTCAGGTGAGCAAAAACTAACAGCAATTTCAGGGCAATGATTTCTAATAATTTTTGAGAGCAAATTTATCCTGTTGGTACTGGCGTATAGTTTATCGTATTTTTCTCCCCCTCCATGCTTTCCTACAAATTTTAGGCTTAATTTTCTTAATTTTGCCAGTTGAGTCACTTCGCGATAATTTCTAGAAGTGCATAGTACATTATGATTTTTTTGAAACCGCTTTATCATAGGTTCAAAAAATAGTAATTGTTTCGGAGTTAGTATATCAAACCAAATTTTCAAGCATTTTTCATTGAATTTAGAAGTTCAATAAGTTTTTCTTGGGTTATTTGCCAAGCTCAAATGGAATGGCAGGAGCTAAAGTTGTAGTTTACGGACTTAGTACCGAAGGGTATTCTCTAGCCTGTCAAATGGCTATACAAGGAGCAGATGTTCAAATTATAGATGAAACTACCCCATCGGCAATCTCCATAAAAGCTGATATTGCTAAAACCTATCCAACTGTTTCCTCACTAAAAGAAGATGAACCCTTGTTGGCAATGGAACCAATCGAGGTTGCTATATCTAAAGCTAAATATCTCTTCTTTACCCCAAGAATTAGAAAAACAGGACAAGATACCAAAACAGAAGTCCATTCTAAATTCAAGGATGCAACAAGCCATCTTAAGAAAGGAAGCTCTGTAATTTACAATCTTGGTACGGGATTTGGTGGTAATAATGAAAATATTTCATTACTAGAGCACGTGACTGGATTAGAAGTTGGAAAATCTATATCCTATTACTATTTTCCATTATCAGATCTAACTAAAACACCAAATGTAATTGGTTCTTTTAATAATAAAGATGAACAGCTTGCAGAATTTCTATCTAGTGGAAAAAAGAAAAAAAAATTTGTAGGGCTTTCTTCTTCAGAACATTTTCATGCAATTAATATACTAACAAGATTTTCAGGACTGTGTAGTATTCTTGAAGTTTGCAAATTTGCACAAGATGAAAACACTAAATCTGATTTACTTTCTGATAATTTTAATGATATTTTTCTCGATGATATGATAAATGAACTCTATGACCTTCGTTCGCTAGGAGCTTCTTTTGAAGGTGCAAATACACTGATGTATTTAGTAAATGGGAGCATCAAAGGAATCGATGGTTACATTAAACGCTTAATCGACGAAATAAGGTCTACTCTAAAGAAAAATGATCTCAAGGCTAGTAGAACAAAAATCGCTCTTTCATGGACTTTGGATCAACATTCTATGAGAGGCGACAAAATTGAGATGCTACGAAATCTCATAACAAGATTACGAGATTATATTGGTGATGTAGAAGCCTATGAAGGACAAAATTTTGACTTGTTTCATAGTGATAAAACTACAGTAGTTGTTGTATGTTCAAGATATGATTATGAAAACATCATAAAAAAACAAAAAGACGCAGACTTTATCATGATTAAAACAAATCCCCTGTGTGAGATCATACAACAAAAGTAAAATTACCTAAAATAAAAAAAAACTTTGAAATGACAGAAAAAGATCAACAAGATACACAATCTGAAAAATCTAATATTACCACTAACGACTCTGATAAGAACTCTGTGAATGAAGAAGTTGTAATCACAAATCAACCTACAGAATTATCGATTTCTGAATTAAAATCTGAACTACAAGAAACAAAACAAAACCTTGCAGAATATGAAGAGAAATTAAAACATTCTTTGGCTGATTTTCAAAACTTGCAACGTAAAACTCAATCTGATATGGAAAATGGAATAAATTTAAAAATTGACAAGTTACTTCTAGAATTTCTTACAATTTATGATGATTTGTTTTTAGCCAAAAAAGTTCTTGCTGATGAAAAAAGTGATGTTTCAGGATTAGTATCTATTGTGAAAAATATGAATTCTCTTCTATTAGAATACAAAGTTACTCCAATTAATGCATTAGGAGAAATTTTTAATCCAAACTTCCATGAAGCAGTTTCAGTTGTAGAAGACTCTTCACTTGATGATGGTACAATCACAAAAGAAATCAGGAAGGGATATATCTCTCATAACAGAGTAATTAGACCAACAATAGTAGAAATATCGAAAAAATTAAAATTAGATAATAATTTACACGGTGAATGAAATGGCTAAAATAATTGGGATTGATTTAGGAACAAGTAATTCTGCTGGTGCAGTTGTGATGGGTGGTAAACCAACACTAATTCCAGCTGCAGAGGGCACTACTATTGGTGGAAAAGCGTTTCCATCTTATGTGGCATTTTCTAAAGAAGGAGATCTTCTTGTAGGGGAACCAGCTAGACGACAAGCTGTAACGAATCCTGAAAATACTATCGTTGCAGCAAAAAGAAAAATGGGTACTGATCATATCTTTAAAATTCAAGGAAAGGAATACAAACCTCAGCAAATTTCTGCATTTATCTTACAAAAAATAAAAAAAGATGCTGAATCATTTCTAGGAGAAAAAGTTGAAAAAGCAGTAATTACTGTGCCAGCTTATTTTGATGATAATCAACGTCAAGCTACAAAGGATGCTGGAATAATTGCTGGATTAGATGTTGTTAGGATTATCAATGAACCTACTGCTGCCTCTTTGGCTTTTGGATTAGATAAATCCAAGGAGGATATGAAAATACTAGTCTTTGATTTTGGTGGAGGCACACTTGATGTAACCATAATGGAAATGGGAGGTGGAGTTTTTGAAGTAATGAGTACATCTGGTGATACTCAACTTGGAGGAACAGACATGGATAAAGTAATTCTTGATTTTGTAATTGACGATTTTAGAAAAAATACTGGCATTGATCTTAGCACTGATAATACAGCAATGGCTAGAATTAGAGAAGCTTCCGAAAAGGCAAAGATTGAACTCTCAACTGTAATGGAGACTGACATTAATTTACCATTTATTTATCATGATCAATCATCAGGTACCAAAAATCTTGAAATAAAACTAACTAGAGCAAAACTTGAAGAACTAATTAATCCAATTGTAGAAAAATGTAAGCCTTGTGTTGAAAAAGCTTTAGAAGATGCAAAAATACCTACATCTGATATATCAAAAATTGTACTTATTGGTGGTCCCACTAGAATGCCACTTGTTAGAAAATTCATTAGTTCACTAATTGGTAAAGATGCTGAATCAGGAGTTGATCCTATGGAAGCTGTTGCAGCAGGTGCTGCAATTCAAGCAGGAATCATTGCAGGTGATGTAACTAGCGATATTGTTCTACTTGACGTAACTCCATTAACTCTAGGAATTGAAACTCTTGGTGGTGTCAGAGAACTCTTAATTGAAAGGAACACTACAATTCCTACATCTAAAAATAAAGTTTTCACAACAGCTGCTGATAGTCAAACTGCTGTAACTATACATGTTGTTCAAGGAGAAAGACCAATGGCCGCAGATAATGTGTCACTTGGAAGTTTTAATCTAACCGATTTACCCCCTGCCCCACGAGGAATTCCACAAATCGACGTAAAATTTGATATTGATGCTAATGGAATTCTTAATGTTACTGCCACAGATCTAGGTACTAAAAAAGATGCAAAGATTACAATTGAGGCCAGTTCAAAATTATCAAAAGATGATATTGAGAAATTAAAACAAGATGCTGAAAAGTTTGCTGACGAAGATAAAAAGAAGAAAGAGGCTATAGATATAAAAAATGAAGCCGAAAGTTTCATCTATACAACTGAAAAGCTAATTAACCAAGATCTAAAAGATAAAATTCCACAAGAAAAAGGTATTAAAATTTCTGATGCAGTAAAAGAGTTGAAGGAAGTACTAAACAAAGACTCGGAACAGATTAAATCAAAACTAGATGCTCTAAAATCTTTAGTGAACGAAGTTACTACTGAACTTTACAAAAATACTACCACACCTCCGGGTGAAGGCCAGCAATCAAGTGAAGGCCAGCAATCAAGTGAAGGCCAGCAATCAAGTGAAGGCCAGCAATCAAGTGAAGGCCAGCAATCAAGTGAAGGCCAGCAATCAAGTGAAGGCCAGCAATCAAGTGAAGGCAAACAAGCTGGGGAAGGTCAGAAAACAACAGATAACCAACAAACAGAGGGAGAACAAAAATCTAAAACTGACTCTGTACAAGGTTCAACAAAAGACGCTGATTCTAATTAGTTAATTTATACTTAATAAAATAATTAAGATTAGTATGAGTGCTAAACGTGACTATTATGAGGTTTTAGGAGTATCAAAAACTTCATCTGCAAATGAAATAAAATTTCAATATAGAAAACTTGCTTTAAAATTTCATCCTGACAGAAATAAATCTGAAGAAGCTGCAGAACATTTCAAAGAAATTTCAGAAGCCTATGCTGTATTATCTGATACAGAAAAAAGAAATCTCTATGATCAATATGGGCATTCTGGCGTAGATGGAAAATATAGTACTGAAGATATTTTCAAAGGAGCCAGTGGAAATTTTGATGACGTGTTTAGTGATCTTTTTGGTAGAGGTGGTGGCCAAGGATTTCAATCAATTTTTGAAACACTACTAGGAAGAGGAGGTGGTTTTGGAGGATTTAGAAAGCAAAAAGGTTCGGATTTGCTTTATGAAACTTCTATTACACTAGAAGATGTTCTACAAGGAAAACATATGGAAATTAATCTGAATAAGGAAGTAGAATGTTCAACTTGTCATGGTACTGGAGCTGCCGCTGGTTCATCACCTATAACTTGTAAAACATGTAATGGACAAGGACAGACGAGACAAACAAGAAAAATGGGGTTTGCCTCTTTTGTGACTGTAGGAATATGTCACACTTGTCGTGGACAAGGAAAAATAATAGAAAAACCTTGCAAAAACTGTAAAGGTAGAGGTATTACAAAGGGTATAAGACATCTACCATTTGACATCCCGCCTGGAATTGATTCTGGAGATTATACTATTCCAGGTGAAGGTGAATCAGTACCTGATGGAATAAATGGAGATTTAATAGTACGTATACAAGTTCTATCACATTCTGAATTTAAGAGAGATGGGTCAGATATTTTTTATGATAAACAAATTAGTATGATTGATGCATCTCTTGGAAAAAACATTGAAGTTCCTACTTTAGACAGAGTAGAAAAAATTAGTGTCGAACAAGGTAGCCAACCAAATACTATCATTAAATTAAAAGGAAAAGGTCTTCCACGACTAAATTCTAGAGGGAGAGGAGATCAATATGTTAGATTAGTGGTAAATATTCCTAAAAAACTAGATAAAGAACAAAAAAATCTCTTAAAAGAATTTGAAAAAACTTTTGAAAATTAAAAGAATAATTCTTAGAAATTTTAAATTTTTTGAAATAATTATTTTTTAATTCTTCTTATGTCCAAATGATGACCTTTGCGTACATGTAAAACATGATTATCTTTTATCAATTCTGCAATTTTTGCTTCTGAATAATATTTTACATTATAAGAGCCTAAAACCTTCTTACAGTTAATACAATAAATCTCTCTAAACTCCAATTACTATCACAATCTTTGGTAGGGTATGTTTGTTTTTGTATTTGCATAATAAAGAATCTTATTTCAGATACCTAAATTCTACGATGCGGGAGTCGCCCAGCCTGGTCAACGGCGTAAGGTTCAGATCCTTATCTCCTAGGAGTTCGTGGGTTCGAATCCCACTTCCCGCATTAAATTCTGCATTAATCCTCAAGGAACAACTTTAAACCGTAGTAAATTATAGATGTAATATGGGTAAAGTAGTAAGAATAGGTGGCAGAGGGACCACACGAAGAATAATTGAAAAACCAGAAGACAAATGGACCGGAGAGAAATACAGAGAATTACAGAAACAACAGAAAGAAGCAACAAAAGACGTTTACATTACAATGGGACGTGGAACTAAAAAGATTAAACTCGGAGATATTGCTGAAACCACTGGAAGACCAACTGGTAAAGGAAGATGGGTTTCCACCGGACGTGGAACCGGTAGAAGAAAAATAGAATAGACAATACGAATTCCTGACGACTCATTGCATGCTATGCTATACCATAATTTTATTTTCTTTTATTTTTGTTAAGGATTTCAATAATCTTTTTTTGTAATAATTGGTTTATTTTTTCTCCAGAAGCTTTACCTCTAAGAGACTTCATAGTAATGCCCATTAAGCTACCAATTGAGTGAGATCCCTGGTTTTTTATCAGTTCCAGATTTTTTTGAATTATCTCATCTACAATCTTGGTTAATTCTTCATCAATTAATGTACCAATGGATGATTTCTGTAATGTCTCATCAACTGATTTAGTTTTACCAGACATAATCTGTTCAAAAATCATTTCAACTGCTTCTTTCGAAATTTTGCCTAAGTTAAGAAATTCAAATGTTTTGATTATTTCATCATGTTTTAGTAAATTAGGATCTAATCCCTGGCGTTCAAGATTTGTAATTGTGGAGCAAAGTATCGATGCAACAAAATTAGGAGAACTCTTTTTATTGGTACTAATTTTTTCAAATAATTCTAAATACTCTGAATCATAAATTTGTTCAGCTAGCTGAGGGTTAAGTTCATACTTTTTTTGAAGGTCGAATAACGATTCATCCCATGATTTTGGAATATTTTTTTCTGCAAAATTTATTTCGTCTTTAGTAACAATAATTGGGGGAATATCTGTTTCAGGATACATTCTTGATGCACCTGGCCTAGGTCTTAGATAAATTGTCTCTCCAGTTTGTGTAGCCATTCTAGTTTCTGCAGGAACCCCAAAT
>JACZUQ010000013.1:2112-6684 GCA_022573065.1 Nitrososphaerota archaeon | reverse complement strand
TCAATTCTATTAATTATAGAGTCTATAGCAAAATCAATCTTAGAATCTTTTCCAGCAATTAATAGGAAACCATCATTATCATTATTTTTTATCAAGTTTTTTATTTTTTCAATATCTGAATTCTCGATTCCATAATTTGGTAATTCATCAGAATGAAATATTCCTCCAATTCCAAAAAATCTAACTAACTGACCTAATTCTTTGCCTAATCTAATGTTTTCATAAGGAGAAAAACTAAACATGCCTGAAAAATTTTTTATTTTTATTGCTTTGATTACTGCTTTTTCTTTAAGAGATTTTTGTATTATCTTTGATTTACATTCCTTCATAATTTCAGTTACATCAATAACATTCTCTCGTTTAGAAATTTTCTCAAGATTTAATTTTGCTAATTTTTCTGAAATTAATATTAAACCATGTTGTCTTTTAGCTTCATATTCTATAACTTTTTCAAGCTGATCTAATTGTTGTACTCCTTTTACTTCTACAATTCCACTGTTACTTATTGAAATATTCACATCTTGTCTAATTGAACCTAGTCCTCGAGCAACTTTCTTTGTAGTTCGTAATAATCTACCTAAAGCAAGTGCAATTTTTCTCATTTCTGAGGGTCCCGCATTAACAGGTTCTAAGGCAATCTCTACAAGAGGAATTCCTAGACGTTCAAGACTAAAATCACGTTCAGTGTCTCTATCATCTAATAATT
The DNA here is from genome assembly GCA_022573065.1 of Nitrososphaerota archaeon. GTDB lineage: Archaea > Thermoproteota > Nitrososphaeria > Nitrososphaerales > Nitrosopumilaceae > CSP1-1. Next base: position 5,978 of record JACZUQ010000013.1, on the reverse strand, counting down.
TTGCAGCGTCTTCTTCAAGACAAATTGATTGAATTCCGATTTTTTTCCCTTCTACATCTAGATATCCACCCTGGGAAATTAACATCGTTCTTTGAAAACCTGAGGTATTGGAGCCATCAATTACCATTTTTCTCATAGGGTAAATTTCACTAAAAATATTTGATTTTAGAGAACTAGCAATAAGTATGGCGATGTTTTTTGTATCATGATCAAGATCATGAGGAGGTTCTTCATCTTGCTCGACTAAACAGCAACTATCTGGATTTGTGTAGTATATCATTCTCTTAGATTTTGTACTTTCAAATATTGCTGCGGGATCATATGTTCCCAATTCACTTTTTGTGATTCTTAATTTTCGAGAGAATTTAAAAGTAAATTCATTAGTCTCTGTAGATGAACAATTACAAAATAATTTTTTATTGGTTGAAAGCTGTTGATGAATTTCTAATCCCACCTTTAATCCAATTTTATCTATATCTAGTTCAGACACAAGTTATCTACTATTAATTGGTCTTAAAAGATTAATCGGAAAATTCAGAAGCAATATTTTGTATCATTAAATTTTTCATTTCTTCAGCATTCGTAGAATTTCCTAAAGCCCACATTGCCTTTACTAAAGCAGTTTCAGGAATCATATCTGATAATGGTATTATGCCAAGTTCAAGAAGGTCTCTGCCGCTCTCATATACATTCATCCCAACACGTCCATCAATACATTGCGAGGTCATTCCCATGAATAATCCATTTTCATTTGCTTTTTTAACATACTCATACATTGTTTTTCCAACATGACCTAAACCAGTTCCTTCAAAAATTATCGCTTTATATCCTGATTTTATTAGAAAATCAATAATTTTTGGGTTATAACCTGGATGATACTTTACAAGAGCAACATGTTTATCAAAATTTAATTTTGGATTGTATTCTCTTTGCTTAAAAAAATCAGTTTTCAAATTTTGTTCAATTTTTTTATCAAAAATAAGAAAAGCTGGATCATTACCTATTGTTTGAAATGCACTTCTCTTACTAGTATGATTTTTTCTAACCCGTGTTCCTAAATGTGCAACAGCTAAATCATCACTTTCATTATGATGCATTACAACAAAAACGCCCTGAGTATTAGATTCTACAACAAATCGAACTGCGGAAATCAAGTTTAATGCTGCATCTGATGAAGGTCGATCTGAGGATCTTTGTGAACCAACTAAAACTATAGGCACGGGATATCCTGCCAATGCAAAGGAAAGAAACGCAGCACTATATTGCATAGTATCTGTTCCATGTGCTACAACAATTCCTTTGTAATCTGATTTTGCATAAGAATCAAGTTTTTCTGCAATTTTCTTCCAGTGTTCAGGTTCAAGATTTTCAGAATATTCAGAAAAAAGGACACTAGCATCAATATTTGCAATCTCTGCTAATTCAGGTACAGCAGCACTAAGATCTTCAGCACTTAAGGCTGGTGTTACAGCACCAGTTCTATAATCAATTTTACTTGCAATGGTCCCGCCTGTTGATAAAAGTAAAATTTTTGGTAAAGTCGAATCAGATTTAACCTCCGATGTAGATTTTTTTTCTATTTTTTCAGATGAGATTAATTCAATTTTTTTAATTTTCTTAATCTCTATTCCTATGTTATAACCACTTTTTAGCTTAATAGCAATGTGATTATCATCAGTGTTTTCATAACGAGGCATAATTATGCCTGTATATGTTAAATCTTCTGTAATCTTAACTGAATCTCCTATTTTTACTTTAGATTCTTTTAGAAATGTAAGAGATGCTCCTGTATAGCCTCTATATTCTGACATTTAGGTGGATTAGATTGGCTATTTTATTAAAACTACCTGTAGTAAGATGCGACAACTTTCTGTCCAAGCTTTAGATCTTTTTGATCCCTTACTTTCTTCACAGCCTCTTCAAAGTGCTTCATTTTTATTTTAGCTTTCTCTGCAGCCTTTTCAGCCTCTTTAGCGTCGGGATGATCATCTAGAAATTCATGTATAACTAATGAAACTGCTGTATTTGAAATAGCAGCAACATCAGCTCCACTCATTCCATCTGTTTGGTCTGCAATTTTTTCTATATTAACAAAATCTGGGCTCTGAGAATCAGTGTCAGCAGGAATTTCTTTTACATTAATCTCCAGTATTTTCTTTCTACTTTCTTTATCAGGCATCGGAATTTGAATAATTTTATCAAATCGTCCCGGTCGGAGTAATGCAGTATCAATCATATCTGCTCTGTTTGTAGCTGCAAGAACTACTACACCATGCATATTTTCCATTCCATCAAGTTCTGTTAAAAGTTGACTAACAACTCTTTCTGTAACTGCAGTTTCTCCACCTACACCTCGAATGGGAGCAATGGAGTCAATTTCATCAAAGAATATTACACAAGGTGATGCTTGTCTTGCTCTTCGAAATATTTCTCTAATTCCTCTTTCAGATTCCCCAACCCATTTTGAAAGTAGCTCTGGTCCTCGAACAGAAACAAAGTTAGCTTCGCTTTCAGTAGCTACAGCTTTAGCTAGTAATGTTTTTCCAGTTCCACTAGGACCATGTAATAAAATTCCACGAGGCATTTTATGTCCTAACTTCTCATACAATCCTGGATACTTCATTGGCCACTCTACAGCTTCTTGTAACTCTCGTTTTACTTCTACTAATCCACCTATCTCATCCCAACTCACATCAGGATTTTCAATGAAAACCTCCCGCATTCCTGAGGGAGTGACTTCGATGAGCGCTTTTTGGTAATCTTCTCCATTTACAATAAGTTTATCCAAAGTCTCAGCAGCTATTTTTTCATCTTCTAGGTTTAATTCAGGTAGTAATCTTCGTAAGCATTTCATGGCAGCTTCTTTACACAAATATTCCAAATCTGCACCAACATATCCGTGACTAACTGCAGAAATTTTGTCTATGTTTACATCATCTGCCAAAGGCATGTTTCTTGTATGAATTAAAAGAATGTCTTTTCTTCCTTTCTTATCAGGAACTTTAATCTCAATTTCTCTATCAAATCTACCAGGTCTTCTTAGGGCAGGATCTATTGCATTTGGTCTGTTTGTTGCAGCAATTACAATTACTTTACCTCTTGCTTCTAATCCGTCCATTAACGAAAGCATCTGTGAAACAACTCTGCGTTCTACTTCTCCAGTTACTTCTTCTCTTTTAGGTGCAATAGAATCAATTTCATCAATAAATATGATAGATGGCGCTTTTTCTCTAGCTTCCTTGAAAATTTCTCTTAGTCTTGCTTCACTTTCACCATAAAATTTACTCATAATCTCAGGACCAGAAATACTAATGAAGTGAGCATTGCTTTCATTTGCAACAGCCTTTGCAAGTAAAGTTTTGCCAGTACCTGGTGGACCGTACAAAAGTACTCCTTTTGGTGCTTCAATTCCTAATTTTTCAAAAATTTCTGGATGTCTTAGTGGTAACTCGATCATTTCTCTTACTTTTTTAATTTCATTATTAATGCCACCAATGTCTTCATACGTTACCTGTGGAACTCCTCTTAGAGTTTCTCCTTTTTCAGCTATATGGAAAACTGTTTTTTGAGTAACAAGAACTGCATCAGCTGCAGGAGTAACTCCAATTACTTGAAAGGTTAATCGTCCACCAAAGTATGGCACCATTACATTGTCGCCCTTAATTAGAGGAACACTTTCTAAAGCATCAGCAAGATATCGTTCATCAATTGGTGGAATCGCTTCTAATGGTGCTACAACAATTTTTTCTGCTGCCAATGCTTTAATTTTTCTTACAGCAATTGTATCTCCTATTGCAATTCCTGAATTATTTCGACCAAGTCCGTCAATTCTAATAATTCCTTTTCCTTCATCAGAAGGATAAAGT
>JACZUQ010000013.1:0-2013 GCA_022573065.1 Nitrososphaerota archaeon | reverse complement strand
CAATTTTTTCTGCTGCCAATGCTTTAATTTTTCTTACAGCAATTGTATCTCCTATTGCAATTCCTGAATTATTTCGACCAAGTCCGTCAATTCTAATAATTCCTTTTCCTTCATCAGAAGGATAAAGAGGAAGACATTTGGCCACAGTGCGTCGTTTTCCTTTAATTTCAATTACATCACCAGTAGATGCATTTAGTGTATCCATTGAATCATAATCAATTCTAGCTACCCCTCTTCCAACATCTCTGGTATAAGCTTCTAAAACCTTGAGAGAAAGAGAATTCTGACTCATAGGAAAATTCTCCATGACTGTGTTTTTATATCTTTGGCAGTATTTTTCTAACAAAATTATCAAATCTGGTAAAAACTCGTAGTTCTAACACAAACTTAAAATCTCTATTAAATTGAAAAAACGATCAACATGGGTAAGAGACCATTAGTTAGAAGAAGAGGCCGAGGAGGCATGCAGTTTAGAGCTGCCAAAACTAGAAAGATCTCCCCTGCAAAATATCCAAATTATGCTTTAACTGAAAAACATCAAGGAGAAATTATTGATTTGGTTCATGAAAGTGGTCGTGACGCTCCACTTGCAAAGGTTAGATTTGAAGACGGTTCAGTTTCCTATATTCCTGCCGTACTTGGAACAAAGGTTGGTTCAAATATACATTTTGGTTTAAAGGCAGAAATTACTGACGGAAATGTAATTAGTGTTCAAAACATTCCAGACGGTACACTTGTGTGTAACGTTGAAAGACATTTTGGAGATGGAGGCTCTCTAATTAAATCTGCAGGAACTAATGCAACAGTGTTTTCGCATGGTCCTGACGGAGTAACAATTAAACTTCGATCTGGAAAATTTTCAACACTTAATCCAAAAAATCGGGCAATGATTGGAACCTTAGCTGGGGGTGGTGTTGAAGACAGACCATTAATGCGTGCAGGAGTTAAATGGCGTAGATTTAGATCAAAAGGACAAAAGTATCCCATTGTAAGAGGTGTAGCACAAGCAGCATATGTACATCCTCATGGAGGTGGTCGACATCAACATGTAGGACAAAGTTCAACTGTATCTCGAAATGCTCCACCAGGTGCTAAAGTTGGAAGTATTGCAGCTAGAAAGACTGGTCGTGCTAGAATTAAAGAACGAGCCCATTAGCCTTTACCCTCAAGGCTAAAATTGATTAATGACTTATTCAAACAAATCTTTGCATGGCCAAACAGCGAGTCAGACTTTTTATTAAAGGAAAAGTTCAGGGTGTCTTTTTTAGACAAGCGCTGAAAGTAATGGCAAAAAAGAATAATGTTAATGGTTGGGTACGAAATCTTGATGATGGAAAAGTTGAAGCAGTGTTAGAGGGAGAAGATGTAGATGTTAGCAAATTGGTTGAATGGTCTCATGCTGGTTCTGCATATGCAAGAGTTGAAGATATAGAAATTAAAAATGAGAAATACAAAGATGAATTTACAAAATTTGAAGTTCTTTACTAGCGAATTACATTAAACGCATCTTTAAGAACTTCTTTTACTTGAACAAGGTTTTCATCTACTTTTAATCTAATTATTTGGTGAGGTTCCTTTCTACTTCTTTGTATTTTGAGTAAAATTGAATCTTTTTCAGGTTCTATATCAACAAACCATCTGAAAGTAATAGATTTACAAAAAACTACTCTATGCATTCGAACATCTTCTATAACATTATCTCCCAAGGAAAAACAAAAGTCTCTTAATGAATCAAATAAAGGTTGAATTTGAAAAGGAATTTGTTTTTTAAAATCAAAATAGTTTCTTTTGTTCCCTGTAGAAAAAAAAGTGTTCATAACTGAAAAATTTTTTTTCAAGTATATAGTAGTAGCTCTGCTGGTTCCAGTCTAGACGGGTAGCCCCATTTCAAGGCATACAAGATCCGCCACGTTGACGAGGAAGCGTGAGTGTTCCATCTTAGGATTGCTCCCTCCCGGACCTCATCCCTTTCAACGGTTCGGTCTTAGGAATTATCCCTTCGGATAATCCTAG
>JACZUQ010000083.1 GCA_022573065.1 Nitrososphaerota archaeon | reverse complement strand
AAGCACTGCTGATACAAATTAAACTAATTTGTATTAACTAATTTTTTTCTAATTCAATTAGATATCTGCATTTTTCAAACCACGAACATAAACACATTGTTCGTAAGATACTGCAACTTCATTTTGACTAATTTTTCTATCAGTTAGTTTTGCACCTGAATCCCTTACAATCGCAATGGGTATTGATTCAGATCCCTCTCCCATTTTGTGATTGGCAATGGATGCTAAATTATCCACTACAGCTTGAAAAGTTACCTTTAGTGGATTTCCATCCAAATCTTTTTGTGATCTCATATCCAAAACTGGTTCAATTCCAGAACAAGCAATCGCAACACCAGTAGTTCCCACTCTTGATGGCATTAATCTACTATCCACAATAATTATACCAACATGCACCAAAAATTTCAAAAAAAACTTTCGTCTTAATTGTTCTGCTACTAAATACGGATTAAATGGATACAAAATTACTTTTCCCTTCTTTGTATTTGATTTATCAATTCCTGCATTAGGAGCTAAAATGTTATCTGCAGAAGCTATTACAAACCCAGAAATTCCGCCAAAAATTTTATCAGACTCACGAATTATTACTTCTGCAAACTGTGGTTTGATTCGAAATTTTTTAGATACCAATAAACTTTGATTTGAAGTCTTTACAGAATCTAATTCAAGTAACCTTCCTTGAGCATTAGAAATGAATTTACTAGAAATTACTATGACGTCTCCTTCATTTATTGAAAACTGATTCTTCTCAAATGATTCTATGACTGTATCAAAAAGGTCAAATTCATTTTCTTTTTTTCCTACTTTGATAGGTAAAACCGTTAAAGACATAATTCTCTTTGAGGTTTCTTTCTTTTTATCCTTCTGAAAAGCTTTTAATCTCAAGAACGAGTCTTTTCGATTATGAATATTACAGAAAAGATTCTTGCACGTGCCTCAAATAAGAAAAAAGTGGAGCCAGAAGATGTAGTATTTGTAAATGTTGACAAAGCAATGCTTCATGATGTTTCTGGACCTGGAGTAATTAAGGTATTTGAAAAATTACAAAAACAAGGAGTTAATGTAGAAAAGTTATGGGATCCTTCTAAGGTGTGGGTTGCAGAAGATCATTTTGTTCCTTCTGCTGATATGGTTTCTGCTGAAAACATTGTAAAACTTTCAAACTTTACAAAAAAATATGGAATTGAAAAGCATTTCAAATACGGTATGGGTCAATATGGAATATGTCATACCTTGTCCCATGAAGAAGCTTTGGTACTTCCTGGAGAAGTTTATGTTGGTGGTGATTCCCATACTAACACTACTGGCACTCTTGGAGCATTTGCATGCGGCTTAGGGCATACTGATATTGCATATGTATTGTTAAATGGAAAAATTTGGTTCAAGGTACCTGAAACTTTGTATTTTAAGATAAATGGAAAACTTCCAGAGCATGTTATGGCCAAAGATCTCATATTGAAAATTATTGGTGATATCGGAACTGATGGTGCTGCGTACAAAGCGATGCAGTTTGGAGGATCTGGAATTGATGAAATGTCAGTTGATGAACGACTAACACTAACTAACATGACAACTGAGGCAGGGGCTAAAAATGGAATTATAGAACCAGACCAAAAGATCACGGATTACCTAGCAGAGCGTGGAGCTACTAACTTTTCTGCCGTTAAAGGAGATGCAGATGCTAATTATGCAAAAACTTTCGAGTATGAAGCATCTGAGATAGAACCAATTGTGGCAAAACCATTTTCACCCGAAAATGTTTCAGTCGTCAGAGAGACATCTTCAATAGAGCTTGACAAGGCATACATTGGCTCATGTACTGGCGCAAAGCTAGAAGACTTGAAGGCTGTAGCAAAAATTCTCAAAGGTCATAAGGTCAAAATTAGAACTGAAATACTACCAGCGGCAATTTCAATTTACAAAAAAGCACTAGAAAATGGTTTTATTAAGATATTTTTAGATGCAGGTGTTACTGTTGGTCCACCTACTTGTGGAGCATGTTGTGGTGCACATATGGGCGTGTTGGCCAAAGATGAAATCTGTGTTAGTACAACTAATCGAAACTTCCCAGGAAGGATGGGTCATGTTGACTCTCAAACATATCTTGCATCTCCACTAGTGGTAGCTGC
>JACZUQ010000082.1 GCA_022573065.1 Nitrososphaerota archaeon | reverse complement strand
CTGAAGAAAATTAGCAATCATTACTGCTCCAACTACTGTTATAACTAGTAGCAACATAGTTCCTATTGTTTCAGAAACTGCCCTTCTTCTTCCAAAAATTATTTTATTCAAGTGTTGTAGGGCCTCGCTACTGTATCAAAGAAGTTTCCGCGTGCAGTTATGATTGAAATTCTATATTCCCATTTAGTTGGATCACCACTATCACTCCAATCTGTTCCTGCAAAATTAGCAGTAATGTCAATATCTGTACTGTTTTGAACTTGCAAAACAATTGGAACAAAAGAAGCTACAGAGTCTATCTTGAAAAGAATTTTCTGGTTTGTCATATTAACCAAAGTAATCCTATCCACCACTATCTCAATTGAACCTGTGTTTAATGCGGAAATTGTCACTATTTTTGAGTTTGGTTCAAATCTAATATGCTCAAAAACTAGATCTTCTTGTATGCCATTGTTTCTATATTCAATTGTATTTGACATACTAATGTTAAAAGCAGTAATTTCTGTAATGCCACTAAAAAGTACAACTGAACCTAATGGAACTACTATGGCCAACATTAGTAAACCACCCATAATTTGAGAAACGCCTCTTCTTTTCTTGAGAGGCATAGCAATGTTATTTACAAATTTTTCAAAATACATTTTCATCAACTCTCTAGAGCAGGTACTTTACTTGCAAGTATGTCTTTGATTGAGACTAGAATCGTTTCAGGATCATTTTCAGTTAATACTGATATATTATAATTTGAGGTAATTGTTTTTGCTTTTTCAGAGATGGAAGGGAATCCTATAAGAATAGTTACAGTAGGAGACGTATCTAATACCTCAATAATTTTAGAATTTAATTCTGAATTGTCATTTTCTGCATTTGGATTTCTAATATAAATAAATATTGTTCTTTTATGTTGGTCTTCACCATATATGTTAATTCTATAATGGTTACCACTATTTCCAATCACTGTATGATTTTCTTTAGCAGTAAATCCAAATGAAACTAAAAGACTTTTTAGTTGTTTTAAGATTGGTGAAATGCTAGTGTTTGATGTATCACCTAAGTTTTTGATTTGAAATCCTGGTATGAGATTAAATTTTGCAGATGAAATTTCAAAATCATGGTTAAACATTCTGCAATGTAATTTCACTGATACATCATCAAACTTTTCCTTACAGTCATTACAAGTGTACCACATTGCTGGAATTGCAATTTCTTTTTTTGCATCATGAATTGGTTTTTTACATGATGGACATTCTGTAATTGTTCCATCTTTAGAAATTTTAAATTTTGTATTTTCTGAAATGTAACCACATTTTTTATGCTCTATCAAGTGTAATTTAGTTATATTAAGTGAATTACAATGTGCACAAGTTAATCGTATAGATGTAGAAAATGATTCAGGATGCTCAGGACAAACAATTAATCTTTCATAAACAACTCTTTCAAGAATATCAAAATTGGACGAAGTTAATTTTTCGAGAAAATCTAAGTTATCTTCAGACTCACCTATTTCATTTAAAATTGGATATACTATTTTTCCTTGGTCTATACTAATAGAAGGAACCACCATTTTTTCTTTGGTGCCTTCAATAGCACTGATTAATTTGGAAATTTTTTCACTTTCAGGGCTAATTGTTTTTGGAGATGGTTGTGCTGCTGGGCTTTCTACAACTTCAACCTTCTTTGGAATAGATTCGACTATAGTTTCTACTTCTGGTTTAATTTGAGGTTCTAGCTCTTGTTCAGTTGCATTCATATCAGCAAAGGTTACAGTTTTGTCTTCATCTCCAGGTGTTCTACCTTTGAGGATCGAGGCGATCATCTCATTTTTTAAGAGTTCTTCTCGGTCATTTTCAGAATTTGTGCCAGATTCAAGGTCATTCTTATTCTGATTAGAACCCTTACCCTTGTTTTCTAATTTGAATTTGTTTTTTAAATCAAATTTCAACAAGTTTTTTTCTCCTCAAATCATTACTTTTATGCTTACTACGCACCATACTATCAAAAAATAGGCAAATTCAGAGTAAAAGACGTATGCTGTGCATATGGACGCACAATGAGTAAAATAATTACAATTTCATTTACCCATACTAATGAAATTTACAATATTGAAAAATGGACTAAATAATAAACTCCATAGTTTGAATCTAAATC
>JACZUQ010000012.1:19088-20636 GCA_022573065.1 Nitrososphaerota archaeon | reverse complement strand
AAATCCTGCTTGATGATAGAGTAGCATCTCAGAAATTGCTGATTCATGATTGATTTGTCCATGTCCTCCAGCTACCTGCCACATTCCATTTAGCACTCGGCAAATTCGTAAATCAGGAGTTAGCTGGCTAGTTTGTTCTAATTGCTGCATGCTAGATTTCTAGTTACTTGGAGTATTATGAGATTCCCTTAACTAACCATCAATACTCAGTCTGTGCAGTCAATTTTTAGCTCTGAGTGGATTAAATGGCTAAAGGTTCCTAAAAACTAGATTTATTCGTAAAATTTTACAATTTTCTTTGGAAATATTGGAAATTAGAATTGTTTGATAGATTAGACATACACAGATTCTTAAGAATTTAGGGATATATGTAATTTATAGAAATGGCCAGTATAATTTGTACAGATTTGGACAATTGTACCGTCACAGATTTTCAAGCCGTTAGGAGAATCCTTGTTCCATTTAATTCCACCAAACATGCACCAAACGTTTTTGGTAAAGCATTAACGATTGCAAAATTGTATGGAGCCTCTATTTGCGTAGTATCAATAGTCAACAAGGATCTTGTTAAAAAATGGGTCAATGGGACTCCAAGTCGTCAATCAGCAATGTCACTTGGTAGTGTCGATATATTGAAAAAGGGAATAACCAAGTTGGGGCTTCAAGCAAAAAAATTCAAAATTCCATTTGACTCTACAATAATTCCATCAACAAATGTTTCAGAGACTATTATTGCACTAATTGATTCCCAAAAAATAGACCTAGTAGTTATGGGAACAAAAGGCAATGCAATGTGGAAGGAGATGTTAATGGGAAGAGTTTCAAGTGCTGTGGCAATTAATGCAAAGTGCCCTGTTTTATTGGTAAAGTAATTTTGTAAACTAGTTTAAAATTTTACGACTATCTGAAGTAATAAATCAATTAATTTTTCTTTATCAAATCTAAAATTATATACTCTTTAATGATTGAATTTTAGTGAGTTGGTTTCAGTAATTCGTTTAATGGAAAAAGTCTTGTTCAAAGTTGCCAAACAATGGATTGCAGGAGATACCGTTGATGATGCCCTATCTTCTGCAAAAGATGCCTACAAAAATGGGCGACATGCAATAATTAACAAGCTAGGAGAATATACTACCTCAAAAAAACAAATAGGAAAAACCCTTCAAGAATACCAAATAATTGCAAACTCTTTTAGAAAATGGAAAATTCGAGGAGCAATTTCTGTAAAACCCACCCAAATTGGTTTATCAATTAGTCAAAGGGAGTGTTTTAGAAATCTTGAAAAAATAATTTCTAGTGCAAGACATGCCCATATTTTTGTATGGCTAGACATGGAGTCCTCCGAGCATACAGATGAAATCATAGAGCTATACCAAAGCTTTTTCTCAAAATATGAAAGATTGGGTTTGGCCCTACAGGCCAATCTTAAAAGAACAGAAAATGATCTTGCCGACTTGATTCAAACAGGTGCAAAAATTCGTCTTGTAAAGGGAGCATACAGTGAATCATCTAAAATAGCATACAAATCAAAAGACAAAGTTGATAAAA
>JACZUQ010000012.1:17835-18988 GCA_022573065.1 Nitrososphaerota archaeon | reverse complement strand
AATCTTAAAAGAACAGAAAATGATCTTGCCGACTTGATTCAAACAGGTGCAAAAATTCGTCTTGTAAAGGGAGCATACAGTGAATCATCTAAAATAGCATACAAATCAAAAGACAAAGTTGATAAAAATTATCTAAAGTTAATGCGAAAGCTCTTCAAAGATGGTAACGAATTTGGAATTGCGACTCATGATTCAAAAATTATTCAAAAAGCCATCAATCTTTCTAAAACTAATCATAAAAAATTTGAATTTCAAATGTTAAAAGGAATCCGAGACGAGATTAAGCGCGATCTCTCCAAGAAAAAATTTGTAGTATCTGATTATATCCCATATGGGACAAATTGGCTGCCGTATTCATTTAGAAGGATAAGGGAGAGAAAAAGAAACATTTTACTTCTAGGCAGCTCGTTTTTTCAATCACACCGTGTTTGAGTCTGAGTTCGCATAAACTGCTGTAGATAATTTTCTCCTCCAGCTCCTTTTCCTGTAGAGCCGGAGCTTTTCCAACCAACAAATGGTTGAATGGAAACCAAGGCAGCAGTTGTGGCACTAGCCTCTCTATTTGCATAAACTACGCCAGCCTGTATTTTATTGAAGAACTTTTCTAGTTGTTCTTTGTTTTGGGAAAAAATTCCTGCAGTCAAACCATATTGTGTGTCATTTGCAATTGATATTGCATCATCAAAGTCCTCATACTCTTCTATGCAGAGAAAAGGCAAAAATAATTCCTCTTTTAACAACTTGTGATTCTCTGGCAAGTCTGAAACAATTGTGGGCTCCACATAGATTCCGTTTTCATATTGAGAATCTTGCAAAGTATTTCCACCAGTTAGGATCTTTCCATCTTGCCTTGCAAGCTTTGATGCATCTTCGAATTTCTTTTTTGCAGCCTCGTTAATTATAGGTCCTAAAAAGACGTCCTTTTCCCATGGAAGACCAATTTTTAGATTTTTTGTCTTCTCAACCAGCTTTGTGACAAATTTTTCCGAAATCTCTTTTTGTACATAAACTCTAGAGCATGCACTGCATTTTTGTCCACCATAACCAAATGCTGCCTTCATTACTCCGTTAGCAGCCTTTTCTAAATCTGCAAACTTTGAAACAATAACTGGATTTTTGCCCCCCATCTCTGAGATAAATGGCTTTGTTGTGC
>JACZUQ010000012.1:16239-17739 GCA_022573065.1 Nitrososphaerota archaeon | reverse complement strand
ACTGCATTTTTGTCCACCATAACCAAATGCTGCCTTCATTACTCCGTTAGCAGCCTTTTCTAAATCTGCAAACTTTGAAACAATAACTGGATTTTTGCCCCCCATCTCTGAGATAAATGGCTTTGTTGTGCTTTTTGTAAATTCGTGAAATCCAGACATTCCCACCTCACGTGAGCCTGTAAATGCAATTCCATCTACATCCGGATTTTCAATAATTGTCTTGCCAACAACACTTCCTGAACCTGTAACAAAATTGATCGCTCCAGCTGGTAGTTTTGAATAAATTATTTTTACAAATTCAAATGAGGAAAGAGGAGTATCGCTAGCAGGCTTTAAGACTGTGGTGTTACCTGTAAGTAAAGCTCCTGTAGACATTCCAATTGCAATTGCAGATGGAAAATTAAAGGGTGCAATAATTCCCCAGACTCCAAAAGGCTTCATCAGGGTTTGAGTTTTTTCATGGGGATCTGGATGCGTTGTAGTTTTGCAAAAACCTTCATTTTTTTCTAATTGATGCGAATAAAATCGCATAAAATCAATTGCCTCATCAATATCCCCAATAGCCTCGTATCGATTTTTTCCATTTTCAAAAGCCATAATTGCAGCCAGTCTAAATTTATTATTTGAAAATACATCAGCGCACTCTTTGAAAATATTTGCTCTTTTTTGATATGGTGTATTACTCCATTCTTCAAAAGCATTTTTAGCACTGGAAATAGCATTTAGTGCATCATCTTTTGTTCCACTTGGAAATTCAGCTATCTTGATGTTTCTATCTGCAGGTGAGCTAACTGTGAATCGATCTTCAGAATTAATTTCCTTGCCGTTAATAATGATGGGAAATGTTTTTCCTAGCTCTTTTTTTACTTCATTTACTGCATTCTCAAAATCTGAATGAAACTTTTCTGTTTCATTTTTGGCAACTGCCTTGCCCCAGGTAAATTCATTTTCAAACATGAGTAATTTACATTCTTTTTCTATAATAAAGTCACACTTTTCTTTTTTATTCTATCAATATAGCTGGCTTGAAAGGCCTTGCATGACGAGCTTTTCCTTTAGGATCATAAATGTCAGAATCTTTTTCTGAATAAACTTGCACATCTGCTCCAAAATCAGCTTTTGCTAAACTAATCAATTCAGAGCTTATCAACTGCTTTTCATCAAACTCACCAGTCTCTAACTTTATCTTTCTAATCTCAACTGGTTCAGACAAAATATCTTTGATTGTCCTTTGCACAAAGTCCGGATTACGCTTAATGTCACTTGTTTCTGGATTTGCTATTAGCTCCTTCATTATTACTCCCATGTCTGTTTGTCCAGACATTACTTTTGTTAAAACTGCATGATATGCCTTTGACTTGAATGCATCAGCTGTGTAAATTGCAATTTTTTTGGGTGTAATCTTTGTTATTTTGATAATGTTTGCAATATCATCCATGATTGACTTTAGCAAATCTTCAGATTGAATTGCATTGGCATCAATTGCATCTGCAGACACTG
>JACZUQ010000012.1:6906-16140 GCA_022573065.1 Nitrososphaerota archaeon | reverse complement strand
TCCCATTGATTTAGACATTTTTTTGCCATCCATTAGAACAGAACCATTTACAACAATCTGTTTTGGCCAGTTACTTTCAGGAAAAATTGCAACATGATTTAAAACAAAAAATGTAAGATGATTTGGAACTAAATCTCGTCCTGAATGACGGGAATCTACTGGATAAAAGTAAGAAAACTCTTTTCTAATTTCTTCTGTAAGATCTTTTGAAACATTTGTTCCTTCAGCACTACCTTTTTCCAAAAAGACATAGTCAAAAAACTCCTTTGATAGATTATCAGCCTTTAATGTTCCAGCATTTACAAATTTAGCTATGATATAGTATGCCATGTATATCACAGAATCTGACAAGCTTTCAACAATCCATTCCTTATCCCATGGAAGCTTCGTTCCAAGTCCATGTTGTCTTGCACAAGCCCTCTCTCGTAACCATCCAATTACATAGTCAAACTCTCCTTGGATCTCTTGTGGTAAAATGCTCATAGAATGGAGACATTTTGTAGCCTTTTCCTTCCATTCTTTGTCTCCATAGTTTAGAAACCATTGATTAGTTAGAATCTTTACAACACATTCTGTACCACAACGACATTTTACAGGAGTATTAGTCAATTCCAATAAAATATCAGATATTTTTTTCTCAGCTAACCATTTTTTTATTTCATCTTTAGCTTCAGATACTTTCTTACCTGCAAATTGCTCGGTATTTTGTTTTAAAACACCACCGTAAAACTCCTTTCCGTAAATTTCTGTAGTAGCTTCTTCTAGCTTTGGATCATTTTGGTCTTTGATTCCAAGTCTCTCAACTGCCTCCTTTGCTGGAATTTCTCCATATCCTGGAGTCTCTATGATAGAAATAGGCTTGATTAGCTGCAATTCAGAGCCTTGAGGTTGATTTTTCTTAAAATCCACTAGAGCCTGATAATCAAATGGTGCATGAGCAGGAACCGACATTACCAATCCAGTTCCAGTTTGAGATTCTACAAAACTAGCTTCTAGAATTGTAATTGATTCGTTTCTATGTGGAACTGTAACTTGTTGTCCAACTAGCTCAGACCCTGATATTTCACCATCATACGTTATTTTTTTATCCAAAAACTCTAGCTTGCGTGCACATTCTGCACTTACAATCCATTTTTCACCATTAACTGTTATTTTTTTGTATACAGTTTCGGGATTAACCCATAAGTTCGTAACTCCAAAGATAGTTTCAGGACGTAATGTTGCAGTTGGTATGATATAATCACCAAACTGAAATTTAATGAGAATATATTCAGTAAAGTCTGGTTCAACATCGCCCAATGTATCATGTTGAGAAACAGGATTTTGATCCTTTGGACACCAACCAACTGGATGACTCCCTTGTATAATCAAATTTTTGTCTTTTAGAATATTAATCTGCCATTCGATAAACTTCTGATACACAGGATCTATTGTTATAAACTCGCGGCGCCAGTCAATCGAGTAACCCATCTCAATCATGCCAGATTTAATTTCTTCATGAAAGTAGTCTGCAATTTTAATTGGTTCAACAAATGTCTTGATGTCCTCATCAGAGACATGGTAGATATTTTTCAAACCATCAATTATCTCAGCATCACCAGCCTCTACTCTTTTTGCCATGCCAAGTATTGGTGTTCCAGTATAGTGAAATCCCATTGGAAACAAAACATTGTATCCTTTCATTCTATAGTATCGCGCATGCACATCAGCTAGTGTGTAAGTCCTACCATGTCCAATGTGTTGTGGAGAATTGGGATACGGATATGCTACTGTTATGAACTTTTTTTCTTTTTCATTTGGATCTGTTTCAAAGTCGCGATTTTCAATCCATTTTGCTCTCCACTTTGATTCAATACTTGCCCAATCTATCATATTACTCTAAAACCATCTGTTTTGCTTTTTTTATTGCTTCGTCTTTTTTTGATTTGTCTTTTCCACCACCTTGGGCAAATCGATTATTTCCACCACCAAAGCCCCCCAACATTTCTGAAACTGCCTTGGCAATTGAGCCTGCATTGCAGTTTTTAGAGGATTCTCCTGCGTAAACTATGGTCCTAAGCGTGGGTCCAGCCTCAAAAATGCCACAGTATGAGGCCTGAGGATCAGCCTTGATTAGTTTCTCACCAAAATTGATATGAAAATACTCATCATATTGTTCACTTGTTGTACAACAGAATCGTACACCATCAGCTGTTGTTATTTCTATTTCATCAATTGTTGTAGTACCAGTTTTAGTTTCCTTAATTTGTTCAATTAAAATGGGAATCTTTTCTCGAGCTTTAACCTTTTTTTGGTCTCGTAGATTATCGCGTTCCTCTTTAGCTGCAGCGTCAGCTGTTTGCTTTGCTAAATCAACCTCGTGTGTCTTTACATATTCTTGAGCTGCAACGCCAGCTACAAACTCTAATCGTACCACTCCATCTTGGATTCGTTTGGTTCTAGTAATTTTGATCAAATCAATTTCTTTAGTTTTTTTAACATGAGTTCCACCACAAGCTTCAACATCAAAATCCTCAATTGATACAATTCGAACTGACTTTACTGGAACTACGCCTCCTTGGTAAATTCTAAAGCCGTACTTTTGTTCTGCAGTTCCCCTATCAAAGTTCTCAATAGTTACTTTCATGTCCTTTTGAACAATTTTGTTTGCAGATTCTTCTATCTTTTTTACCTCGTCTTCAGTCAAAGCTGAATGGTGTGTAATATCTAGTCTGGCATGATCGACTTCCTTGAATGCAGAGTTTTGCCAAACCCAAGAACCCAAAATGTTTCGTGCAGAAGAATTTAAGATATGTGTGCTGGTGTGATGTTTAGTAATTCCTTCTCTTCTTTTTGAATCAACTATACAATGAACAGTCTCCCCTTCTTTTGGAATACCATCTTTTAGCTCATGTACAACCACGTTGCCGTGTTTATTTACATCAACTACCTCAAAGCCAGATATTGTTCCATGATCCGGTTCCTGTCCTCCACCTCTTGCATAAAATGATGTTTTATCTAACACAACATACCTGTCAAATGATCCTAGAACCTTAGCTTCAAACTCGCGTGGATCATCGCCATAAAATAACAACTCAGTTTCAGCAGTGTTTTTTAGTGGAAGCTTTTCTTTTTGCTTTGTATCAACTGCTTGGTGTAAATCAGATAATTTTGAATAAAATGTAGGCGGAATTTCAGGAATTACATCTAATTCCTTAAGATAATCAGGTGTGATTCCATCTGATTCGTACATTCGAATCAAGTCATCAACGTTTAGAACATGCTTTTTTTCTTTGAGATTGGTTGCAATCTTTTTCATTCGAATTTTAGATTCTTCGTATCTTTTTGATTCAACATCAATGATTGTTTTAACATCGGCTCTTTTTTCTTCAAGTTCTGGATACGTTGCTTTTAGATAATCAATGTGCATGTCAATCATCTCATCAAGGTCTAGCTTTAATCCCAATCTTTGCATTGTTCCAATAATTCTTCGAAGTACAATTCTCAAATTGTATCCTCCACCAACATTACTTGGCAGTGCACCATCTGAAATTGCAAAGATCAAGGTTCTAAGATGGTCTGCTATCAAATAGATGCCTTCTAGTGGATTAATTCCTTGTAGAACCTTTTGTTGGTCTAGACCAACATTTGCAATTGCATGATTTTTTACCTCTAAAATGTTGGGATATTTTTTTTGATTCTTTGCAATCTCAATAAAGTACTGAGAAAGTAAATCCAGCTCAATGTCAATTCCAACCTTGTCAATTAGCTTTTCTGTAATCTGACCAAAACAACAATCATACGCAGTTGGTGTGCCCATGGTAATCCATGCAAATCTTTCCAGGCCTGCTCCCATGTCAATTATCTTCTGGTCTAGAACAGTATGGTTTCCCAATTCTCCTTGAAACTCTGTAAAGACTGCGTTTCCTAGTTCTAGTCCTCTAACATAAAACTCTAATGAAGAGCCAAAAGAGCCACCGCCCTCCCAAACATCTTCAACAAAGACAATCTCGTTTTTGTTTATTCCAAATTGATTAGTTAACAATCTAAAATCAAGGTCAATGCATTCATCTTTCCAATATCCTTGTTCATTTGGAATGCTAAGTTGTCCAATCATACAAAAGCTAGAAAAATGTCGTCCTGTTACTCCAACATTTTCTAAATCCTTGAATCTAAGACAAGGTTGTGGGACTATAATTGGATTTGCAGGAAACTCAAAGACAACTTTGGAACCCATTACTCTTTGAAAATCAACAACTGATGCAATAGTAAAATATAGATCATCACGCCATCTACAAACAACAGGATATCTATTTACTGATGTATGACCATTTTTTGTAAAAAATGACTCTATCTCAATCCATGCTTGAGAATAATCAAATCTTTTCAGAGTGGGAGGATCCCCAATGAACGAATAGGTGTCATCTGAATCCTCTGGACAATTATTTCGATTCTCATCAATGGTCCAAAAGAATTTTCCACATGTAGGACAAGTTTTTCGTTGGTAGCCTTGCTCCTCAAACAAATTTACTTTGTAATATTTGTCAGGTTCTGCAGAAAATTTTGCAAGAATTTCAGCTTTATCCATCTGAAAATCTCACCAATGGACCAATATTAAGAATTTAGGATCATCTTTTCTACTAGAAGGTTGTAATTATTGCATGGGATTTTTTAGTTTCAGCTCCAGTGCAACAAAGTGCAAGGAATGTGGATTAGAAATTTCTGATCCTGAGCGACTAAAAAAACACCAAGAAAAGGCTCATAACAAAAAGAAAGAAAAATGCAGAGATTGCGGAGCAGAATTTAATTATGTAGAGGCTTTGCGAAAACACAAGAAAAAATGCAGGTAATGTGCAATCTTAATTGCCATAAATTAAATACAATACCCTGGCAAATACATTTAGAATGCTGGGAAAAAAGAAGGAACTAAAAGAAGGAGACAATGTTTTTTTATCAAAACCAGACGGTGACTATAAAAAATTTATTTTCGGAACAGTTACAGGAGTAAATGATAAAAAAATTGGAATTAATGGAGTAATAGTTGATCCTGTAGGACTAAAAAACAAGGTACAGCAAGGAAAGGCAGGAACTCGTTCGGTTGAAATTTTAGAAAATCCAACTCCAGAAAACTGCGTCTTTAGCTTAATTTACAGAATAGAGCATGAAAACTTTACAGATGTTATAGACATGGATAAAGAAAGGATAACTCCAATTTCTAAAAATGCGTATGCTATTTTAGATGGATGGGTAAGAGAATCACTTCCAGAGCTTCTAAACAATGTATTATCACTTTCAGTAGGCACTGAAAAGGAACACGCAAAGCAAATCCTCAGACAAAAAATGGATACGTTATATGACAAGGGCCTCAAAAGAAACTTGTACTCAATTTGCCGAAGCCTTCGGATTTTAAATTAATCGTGTCTGATTTCTCTATAGTTTTATATTATACCCAAAGCAAGTCCACGATACAATGGAATATGTTTACGCTGCATTGATGCTTCACAAACTAAAGAAGGATATCAATGAAGACAACATTACAAGTTTAGTAAAGGCCTCTGGCGCTGAAGTTAACGCAGCCCAAGTAAAGGCATTAGTGGCATCTTTAGCTGATGTAAACATTGAAGAGGCAATAAAGGCAGCACCAGTTGCAGTTGCAGCAGCTGCGGCACCAGCAGAAGCAGCAGCAGGTGGAGGAGACAAAAAGAAAGGAGAGAAGAAAGAAAAAGCTGCAGATAGTGGAAAATCAGAAGAACAAGCAATGGAAGGACTTTCCGCATTATTTGGTTAAATTTTCTAACTAATACAATAATTACCAAACAACCTTAATGTTAATTACAACTAGATAGAATCAAAAAATGGATTGGTAGACTTTACCGTACCTGCTGATGTATTCATCTACGTTTTAGATCTGTTTGGAACAATGGCATTTGCAGTAACTGGCGCATTCAAGGCAATTGAACACAAGGCAGACATTGTAGGAATTATAATTTTAGCAACAATTACTGGCGTTGCAGGAGGAACAATACGTGATATTGTACTAGGCAATCTTCCACCAAATTCAATTTTAGATCCGACTTATGTTATAATCACAGTCGCAACTGGAGTTGTTTTGTTTTTCCTGTATTCTAAACTAAAAAAGCACTGGAATGTATTTTTGAAATTTGACGCAATTGGCCTAGGTGTTTTTACTGTAATAGGTGCCACCTTTGCATACAATATTTTTGGATTAAACTTTTTGGCAATGGTTCTAGCAGGAATGCTAACTGCTGTTGGAGGTGGGATATTGCGAGATGTCTTTGTAAATCAGGTACCAATAGTCTTTGTAAAGGAACTATATGCTTCTGCTAGCTTTGTAGGAGTTGTAATATTCTACTTTATTTTGGCATTAGGCGTAGACTTGTATATTGCATCAATTGCAGGTATAGCAATTACCACAGGTCTACGTCTAGTTGCAATGAAGTATAACTGGAATCTTCCAAAGGTTAAAGGAAATATCTAATAATTTTAGAAATTAAAATCACGTCATAGAGTCCAAGGTTTTGCGCCTAATTGGAACTCCGTCTACATTTACCTGGTCTTTTTCCTCAAATAATAGGTGCCATTTCCTATCATGAGGCAAAAGTCGATTAATCTCTTTAATCTTTGCATTTGTTGGATAAATGTTAGTCAGCGCCCCCCACTTCATGTCAGGAACTTTAGGCATTATCTTGTTTAGTCTACTGACAAACTCATTTTGCTTTTTGTTAGGTGGCAATATGTCTTCCAATTTTCTCGACATTAACCTGAATTCTAATATTATGTAAATGTTAAGATTTGATAGTGCCTACTTTGATGAGAGCATTGAAAAACCATAGATGTCTGCTAAAAATTACAAACAATTTCTTAATTGATAATTTAGCCTTAATTACATATGAAAGGATTTTCCAAAAACAATAAGGAAATTGAGGTAGAGGTTGCTTCTATGAGCGAACTTCCAGAAAATGCCCTAGTCTGGGCTGGATTATTAAGAGAGGCTTAATCCAAAAAATTTTCTTTATTTTATTCAGGTTTGTAGTCTTTTGCCTTTTCTGCAAGGCCCTGTGCATGAGAGTGTGCCTTTTGCAAAATCTGATCTTTGTTTTCATCTGTTAGATATCCTGCCTCTAGCGCAACTAAGCGAGATCCTTGTGCTACCATTGCAAGAATTTGTTCAATGTTGTCCTTAGTTACATATGCTGCCTCTATTGATAGAGAAACTGCCTCTTGGTGAGCGCGTGCAAGCTCTTCCCTGAACTTCTCTACATCGATGAATAACTCTTCTTTAGAATAAAGCAGTCCTTTTTCTAGTGCGTTTGATAGTGAGATTCCAGCCTCTACTGCCTTTATGTCAAGCTTTCCTAGAAGGATAGCAAGCTTTGTAGAAATTTGTTCTCCTTTTTTAGCTGCCACGGTATCTTTTGTAATCCAAATTGTTCCTTGATCAATTTTTGTTGGAACTTTTGCTTCCTTAAAGTCAGTAAGGATTGGACCTGGTGCAACACCAGTATTTTTTGCAGGAATTACAACATCCATACTTGCCTTATCTCCTGCACGTGCAAGCAAAAATATCTTATTTTTTCCAAGTAAAACGTTGAGCTTGAATGGTGACATGTTTGTAAACATGAAAAGACACTGACCAGCTAGCTTCTCAATAATGTCTTTTATTCCAGGAATATCAAGTGTACCTAGTGCCTTTCTTGCAACCTTGTCTTGAATGCTCAAAATTTCTACTTTACCTTTGAATTTTTTCCTCAACGGTAGAAGCTGAGATGCTCTAACTTTTTCCATTCTAACTAAAGCTATCACATCATATTTTTTTGGTAACTCTTTTAGCTGCTGATACAGATGTGTCTTTCGTTTTGGATAAGTGGTTCTGTTCTCACGCATCTACTTTTTCACCACTAGTGGTTCTTTTACAAGCTTGCCCATTGTAGTTTTTATCAAAATCTTTCTAATGTTTTTGTCACCGTTTGGTAATTTTTTCTCAATTCCACTAAGCACTGCATATGCATTAGATGCCAATTCAGCATCCTCCATTGACTCATCACCGATTTTGCACGCCATGGACAACGAATTTTTTACTCTAACTCTAACTGAAGATCTAAATCTTTCTAAAAACGAATCAATTGGTGCATTAAATGGAACAGGTGTGGGCATCTTTCCTCTAGGGCCCAGGAGTTGACCTAGAACCTTACCAACAACTGGCATGAGTTTAGTGTCAGCCAAAAAGAAATCAAAGCTGTTGATGAGTTTTCTAGACTCTCGCTTATTGGCACCGATTCTCGTTAGCTCATCATTGTCTATTACCCTGTCTGCCTTTGCATTTTTTGCCTTCAGACCCATATCGCCTGAAGCCATAACACAGATAGCAGCTGGAGAGTTTGTTTTTGGTAGCTGAATTGTTTCGTTAATTGAAAATCCTTTTTTTACATCGATATCTTTGAAAACCATAATTATCTCTATGGACTGCTTGAACTTGCGTTCCTTATCAATGGCCTTTGCCTCCTTGATCATTTCTGCTAACTGCTTTTCAGTAATCAATATGGCAATTTTCTAGAAAACCTACTTAAAATCGTTTACAGGCAAAAATGCAAAAAATTAACTTTTTGGAAAAATTTCAGATTTATTAAATATTAATTGTAAATCACTATAACATTCCTTTCAAAACTTACATTTATTACCTCAACTAAAAGTCTTTCAGAACATTGCACAGATACGATGAATTAGATATGAAATTACTATTTGAGCTTACAAGAGATGCCAATATCTCAGTTCCAAACCTTTCAAAAAAACTGGGAATTAATGCATCAGTTCTGTACAGCAGAATTAAGAGACTAAGCAAAAAGAAACTCATAAAAAAATACACCATCGTAATTGATGATTCTCTTTTAGGATTTGGTGTAAAGGCTACAGTTGGAATTAACCGCGATCCTAAATCCAAAGAACAAATTCACAAAGCCTTGCTGGAAACACCAGAAATTGCATCAATCTCTGAAGTTACTGGTAGATTTGACATTTTGGTCAGAGTGCTTGCTCAAAACCTAGAAGCATTGCACTCTGTAGTTATAGAAAAGATTGGAAAAATTGATGGAATACAAAACACAGAAACATTTGTAGAGTTACAAAAAACCGATAAAGACCCAGTTTATCTTACAGAACAATAATTTACTTTAATTTCTCATCCCATTTTCCTGCATTAATTTCAGCAGTAAGTTCTTTGGGAAATTTTCCTTCAAT
>JACZUQ010000012.1:2192-6811 GCA_022573065.1 Nitrososphaerota archaeon | reverse complement strand
CTACCTTAATTCCTAAACACAAACATGTTCCGATTATCTCCTTTGCAACAGACTTTAGCGAGTCTGCATAGGAGTTTTCTAGTTTTGTTTTAGCAACCTTGACTATTCCATCCATCTTAATATCTCCAACCCAGTCAGTGCCAGATGTGCCAGAACCTTTTTGAATTCCTATTTCTTTGAGAAGCAAAGCCGCTGAAGAAGGAATTCCAATTTCAATGTCCCATTTTTTTGTATCAGGGTCAACTGAAACTGTTATAGGTACCTTCATTCCCTCAAAATCTTTTGTTTTTTCATTAATGGCATTAATTACTTCCATAATGTTAACGCCCATAGGACCTAGAGCCGGACCCAACGGTGGACCTGCAGATGCTTTTCCTCCTGTAACCAATGATGAAATTTTTTGGACTTCTACCATTATTCATTCACTTTAAGATGAAAATTTAATCCTTTGTTACTCTGTGCTAATCTTGAGGTAGTTTGCGTCTACTGTTACTGGTAGCTGATATGGTGCATCTAACAAAATTACAGTTGCCTCCTCTTTGTCATGATCTATTCTGGTAACGGTTGCCTTCATTCCCTTAAATGGCCCACCGATAATTTCAACAATCTTGTCAACTGCAAGTTCTGAAACAGTGGATTTTTTGATCAAATATCCTTCAATGTCTTTGAATTCAAGCTCCCCTCTAAGCTGTCCGCGAATATGTCTTATTCCCTGAATTGCCATAAAGGCCTGATTCACATCAATTGCTTCTAACACGATATATCCTTTCAAATTTTCAATTAACATGACAGATTGAATATTGATTTTTTGTGTTCTAACTCTATTTTGTAATAAATTAAGTACTACTTTTTCTTGACCACCAGTTGTTCTTATTGCAAAAAGATGGGATTTGATTTCTTCACCTGATGATGGTTGCTCTGTTGACTGTTCTGAACTTGGTTGCTGTTCTGTATTAGGTTGCTCAACACTAGGTTGTTCTGAACTTGGTTGCTGTTCTGTATTAGGTTGCTCAACACTAGGTTGTTCTGAACTTGGTTGCTGTTCTGTATTAGGTTGGTCAACACTAGGTTGTTGTTCTACATCTGCCTTTACTATCTGAGGTGTTCCTTCAATCAATTTTATCTAACTTCCAAATGTTGCTACCGAAAACACAAATTGAATTATAAATCCCATGGTGCCTACTCCTGCTATTCCTAATAATACCAATCTCATATGTTGCATATAGTCCTCTTTATCGGATTTTTTTGCAAGTTTCATCGTGTTTACCATGTCTCGCACAATTTTTTTCGGGTTCAATGCCTGTGATTAATAAGGTGTCCTTATATCTTTTATCTAATGCAATTACTTGTTGCTTACCAAGATGATCATGCAGGCAACAACATGGCAACCTTCATATCACAAGATATGAAAAAAGACGACGGAATTTATCGTGGTAAGGATTTTGATTTATTGATAATTCCAACTCCGGCAATTTCTGCTGATTGGCTTGAGGAAAAATATTCCTATGATGGATTTATATTTTTATCCAAGCATGCAGCAGAGTCTAGCGTCTTAGCTCTTACATGTCATAGTACAGGAAATTTTTCTGATGCAAAGTTTGGTGGGAACAATAGACAGGTTGCAATTCCACATCCACAGATTCAAAAATCTTATCTGCAAAAGTTGTGGGAACACAAAAATGATTTTTCTGATTTTCAAATAACTATTGAAGCTACACACCACGGTCCTACTGCATTAAACAAACCTTCTATCTTCATTGAAATTGGCACCACAGAAAAGCAGTGGACTGATACTACTCTATGCAATTCTGTAGCAAAACTTGTAGTTGAAGTAATCAAAGGCGAACAAAAGTTTGCACCAGTTGCAATTTGTTTTGGAGGAACTCACTATCCAGAAAAGTTCACAAAGGAAATCATCCAAGGAAAACATGCTTTGGGAACCGTTATTCCAAAACATAGTTTGGATTTATTAGACAAAGAACTATTCTCTCACATCCTAGATAGAAATAGAATGGCAAAAACTGCGCTCTTAGATTGGGACGGACTAGGACAAAACAAGCAAATGGTTATGGATCTTCTTAGTCAAACCAATCTTGAGGTAATCAGACTATGAGTCTTGATCAGCAAGTTTACAAAAAACTAACCGAAGTTCCACAAGGTAAGGTTACAACATATGGTGAATTGGCAAAAGCGGTAGGACTAAAAAACGGACAACGAGTGATTGGGCAAATTATGAAAAAAAATCCATATCCTTCAATAATTCCATGCCACCGAGTAGTAAAGTCAGATGGAAAGGTTGGAGATTATGCATATGGTGGTGACGTTAAAACAAATATGCTACGAAAAGAGGGAATTAAAATTCAGAATGGAAAAATTTTAGACTGGGACAAAAAGTTTTACAAGTTCTAAGACATCTTACGGTTTAAATCTAAAAATTCTATAGTCTTTTGCCATGCATCCTTTGATTCATCGGGTGCGTATCTTTCACCAGATGGTTTTGCAAAGCCATGGTCAACTCCAGGATAAATGTGAATTTCATTTGGAATAT
The DNA here is from genome assembly GCA_022573065.1 of Nitrososphaerota archaeon. GTDB lineage: Archaea > Thermoproteota > Nitrososphaeria > Nitrososphaerales > Nitrosopumilaceae > CSP1-1. The sequence goes on along the minus strand of JACZUQ010000012.1, from coordinate 4,263 downwards.
CAAGATCATCTAAAGGAGTCTCAAACTCATTTACACTCTCAACTGGGATCCCTTGGTCAAACTCTGCAATTTGCATTTTTTTCCTAAGACTTGCGGTTAACTACAATCTCTTCAATTAAGCTTCGAAGGTGTGCGCTGTTTCTTACTGTGTTGCCTCTAATCATCTTGTATAGCCCCCAAAACTCTGGATTTGTTATTTCTTTTCTATCCTTTGCAATCTTTAGCCTATAGCGAAGTGCACGAACTTTGATCATATGACTTTCTTTTCTATTAGTTCGGGCTCCCTTCTTTCCCTTTTTGGAACCTTGTGTAGTGCCTCGTTTTTTCTTTTGAATTCTTTTTGTTTTTGCTCGTCCTCTAGACGTGCCTACAAATGGCTTGATCCTAATCGTATTTGCAGTAATCAGACTTCGAATATTGTCTCTTGTGATAGCATCTTCTATATCATCAAGATGATCCGAATCAAACTTGATTCGTTTCAATCCAACTCCCACAATTCGGGAGACGAGTCTTTTTTTAGCTTTAAGATTTACTGGCAACTGCAGACACCCTTGCATTAAAAACCTTGAATTTTTTTTCTATTGCTTTGACTATGATTGTTGTTCTCTTTTTTGTTCCAACGCTGTGACCAATTCGGACACCGTCAGTCTTTGGATCTAATTTTTCTAAATCATTAACATTGTAAACTAAATTATCTGTATATCCAGATGGATGAAGACCACGAGCCTCTTTTGGTCCTCTATAACCTATTTTGACTATTCCTGGTCTTCCGCGACTTTTTTGCTTTCGCTGGTGGTTATCAATTCCTTTTGGTTTTCTCCAAGTTGTTTCTAGTCTCTTGTATCTCCAGCTTTCTGGTCGGATAAACTCTGGTCTGTTTTTAGAAACATTTTCTCGTGCTTCGAGTTTGTCCTTATTTATTGGCATGAAGTTAGATCGAGAATTTTTAAATAAATAGCTTCCTGCAAAACACCTTAAAATAAGGGGGATCGTAAAAAATCAAACTCATTCCTTATGATTTATTTAGTATTTGTTTACTGCCTGCAATATTAGAGGATCAACATGAGTGAAAATCAAAAATCAAATATTACAAGTAAATTCACATCGCAGCTTGAAGACTTTGGTATAACGCCATCTATTGTTCACAGAAATCTTCCCGTTGAAAAACTAGTTGATCTTGCTGTACAAAAAAATGAGGGAATCGTTACAAGTACTGGTTCTCTTTCTGTAAAGACTGGCAAGTACACTGGACGCTCACCTGATGATAGATACATTGTATTTGATGATGAAACACATGAAAATGTAGACTGGGGAAAGGTCAACCACCAATTTCCTCCAGAAAAGTTTGAAAAATTATTTGAAAAGATGAAAAATTTTGTAGATGGAAAGGAGCTTTATGTTTTTGATGGATTTGTTGGTGCAGACCCTGAAAACAGATTAGCGATTAGAGTGATAAATGACCATGCATGGCAAAATCTTTTTGCAAGGCAATTGTTTGTAAGACCATCTGCTGCAGAACTTGAATCACACCAGTCAGAATTTACCTTGATATGCATTAATGACTTTGAGGCAATTCCAGAAGTTGATGGAACAAACTCTAATGTATTTATCTTAATTGATCTTACAAAAAAGATCGTACTCATTGGTGGCACAAGATATGCCGGAGAGATGAAAAAATCAATGTTTTCTGTAATGAACTACATCTTGCCTTCGAGAGAGGTGTTTCCAATGCACTGCTCGGCAAATATTGGAAAGAATGGTGACACTGCTTTGTTTTTTGGTTTGTCGGGAACTGGCAAAACTTCACTGTCAGCGGATCCAGACAGAATGCTAATTGGTGATGACGAACACGGATGGTCTGAAAAAGGTATTTTTAATTTTGAAGGTGGATGCTATGCAAAATGTATTAACCTAAAACAAGAAGCCGAACCACAAATCTGGGACGCAATAAAATCTGGATCTGTATTAGAAAATGTTGTAATTGACAAGCAGACCCTCAAACCATACTTTGATGATAACAGCCTGACTGAAAATACTAGGGTAGCTTATCCACTAGATTACATTCCTGGTG
>JACZUQ010000012.1:0-2094 GCA_022573065.1 Nitrososphaerota archaeon | reverse complement strand
TTTTGTACAGCTGTTTTTACCTGAACAGTTTCATATGTCTCAAAAGTTTCCCCATTAACTCTGATTTGAGCTTCTACCCAGTATAGTCCAGGCCTGTAAACAGTAATTTTTCCATCCTTTCTTGGAGTAGATGATGTAGTATCTACAATTACATTATCTTGATCACGAACGGAAATTTTGGCATAGGTCCAATCATCTGAAGATAATACCTCAAACCTCATCTCCCCATTTTGCTCGTTAACTTGGATTGCTCCTTGCGTTAGGTGAGAAATAATTGGAATGTTATAGACAATACCGTTTTGCTTGATGAAAGCCTTGTCCTGAATTTGTCCAAAAAATTCCTCATTAAGAGAAGCTGTAATGTTGATGCCACCGTTTTCTATCTTGTAACTATACCCTACATTTTCATTTCCAATTAGACTAATTTCCAGATTCTCATCATTTCCGTTTATGCTTTTAATTTTTAAAAACTGACTTTGAATTTTCTTTTGTGGTGATAAATTAAAGGTAAGATAAGTAGGATCTATTATCAAATTAGCATTAAATGCTTGAGTAATATTAAGACGTCCAGTACCAGTTATTTCAACTGGAAAATCATTTCCATATGCATCAGATACTATATTTGAGGTAGTTACAAGAAGAGATTTTATTTCACTTGGGCTTAGATCATTTTTTTTCTCAAGCAACAATGCAGCCGCACCTGAAACGTGTGGGGCAGCAAAGCTTGTTCCACTAGTAAAGTTGTATTTTCCATCAGTAATTGTTGTGTTAATAAATGCGCCTGGGGCAACAAGGTCAGGTTTTATGTAAAACGGTGAAACAGGTCCTCTAGAGCTAAAATGTGCAACAAAGTCTGGATGATAAAAAATATTTAGCATTCCAACTGTTTTTTCATCTAGTGATTCTCTTAGAACTAGTCCTTCATCCCTTGACATAGATACTGCAGGAATAGTTGGACCATAATCAGAAGGTGCAAACTCATGAAGGAGCTCACCAAAAAACAATCCTGGAATGTTATTGTAAACAATAATTGCTTTTGCTCCTGTATTTGCCGCATTGTTTTCCTTGTCAGAAAAATAAACTATTTCGTCATCAACATCGCTTCCTCGTTCTACTAGCAAAATCGAATCTTTGATCACAGAATCAGTAAGGTCACGCTCTCTACCGTATTTGCCAAAAATAATCTCTGCTGTAATTGGTTCATCTATAGGAATGGTTCCAACCATTGGCAATACCTGATACCTCTTTTCGTTTATCTCAAGTGTTGCAACCAAACTCGAGGTAATGTTGTTGTATGTTGCACCTACTGTAATGGTATTAGGATTAATTCCAGGACTCCCAATTGAACCTAATTCTGGTCCATGATTTCCTGCTGCAGTAACTACAACTACTCCTTGCTCTATTGCTTTGTTTACAGCCTGATCTATTTTGTTGCTAGTTAGGTTAACTCCTAGGCTGATGTTAATAATGTCTGCTTTGTCTTTTACTGCCTGCTCTATTGCTTTGATAATCAGGTCGGATGAGACTGCTTCTCCATTCTCCGAAACTCTGTACGCTAAAATTTTTGATTTTGGTGCAACACCTTTTAGCTGTCCATCAGCTGAAATAATTCCTGCAACCTCTGTTCCATGACCGTTAGTATCCATTGGTGAGTTATCCTTATCTACAAAATCATAACCGCCAATTACTTTACCATCATTACCGAATCCTAACAAATCTGGATGGTTATAGTCAACTCCAGTATCAATTACTGCAATTATAATTCCAGTCCCATCAAATCCTGATTCAATAGGATATAAACCGCCTATGTATGGTATGCTTTTATCAATGAAAACTTCAAAATCATTTTTTTCTTGAAAAAGCTGAAAAACAATTATTGAAAAAATTAAAACTATTGAGCAGAAAAAAACTTTCCTTGCATGTTTCATCATTTTTACCTATATTGATGTCTAAAAATACATTCCTTACTAAACCAATAAATTATCTAAACTCATAGTGCGTCTATGACACAATACGAACTCCCAAAAATGCCATATGCATACGATGCATTAGAACCTCATATTGACGCAAGAACCATGGAAATTCATCATACAA
>JACZUQ010000048.1:2935-7019 GCA_022573065.1 Nitrososphaerota archaeon | reverse complement strand
GTTTAAATCCGTCAGCATTCAATTTGTTCAGACTGATCTATCTAACAAATCAAAATCAAAAATGCTAAAAAATCCTACATTGAGTCTTAGTGAGTTAGTAAAGAATGCAAAACAATTACTACATGAGGCGTTAGAAAACCAAAAGATGGAAATTAGACGTTTGGGTATCAAGGTTTCAGAGTTATCTGAATTACAAGGTCAAAGCGATATTACTAGTTATTTCTAAAATAAAGTATTTTATGTTTTTTCAGCTTCCATTTTTTTTAATCGTCTATTTTCTATCACCATTACAATTAATAGAAATACGAAAAGCCATGGAACGAACATTATAGTGCCTGCGACAGAGTGAAATTCTTCCCATTCTGCTGCATTTGTGGTTACTTTTAATGCATAAACTGAAAGTGAAAAAATTCGAATCACATTAATTCCAATTGTTCCAATAATTCCTAATACAAAGTATACAGCCTTTCTATTTCTCTGAATGTTCATTTTTAACAAAAATGCTCCCATTACAAGTGAGAAAATTATTACACTATGAACCCCAGCTGATGGCCAAAATACCTGCAGTGCCATCCGTCCGTGGTCCCCGTTGAGAAGCATCAAATTACCTTTAGCTACAGCAGTTCCCAAATCAGACACATTGACAAGCCAAACGTTTAGCTCTACCAAATATGGAACAAAGGATTGCAATGGACCTAGAGTATCATAAGGAAAAACAGCATCAAGTGCTAAAATGAATGCAGAGCCTCCAAGAAATATTGGAGCGGCAGGTGCAATTCTGATCCATTTTTTTCCAAAGTAGATAAACAAAGTTGCAACAACAAATGCTGTCATTATGACATAGTCCCACAACCAAATCCAAGAATCAATTAATGGTACTTCGTAATCAAGTCCTGCTTGCTTGATGGAATCTTGCAGTCCATTATCTAACGCAATAAGATATGCAATTACTAAAATGGCTAAAGGTATGATTGCCAAAAGTCTCTTTTTTGAAATGCCTAGCTTTAATCCAAATAGCTCTGCAACTAGAAACACCACTGCAAACATGAATCCTCCTCGTCCCTCGTTCCAGCTCATGCTGATGGTGTCAGGATATGCAGCTAGTGCAAATATAGTAGGGCTAGCAATGAGAATAATTCCAAGAAAAAGATTTTTTTGCATAAAATATGCGAATAAAAATGACCAATAAATAGTCCACTTCTTTTAATACTGCTCAGATATTAGATGTAATTATTGTCTGGGCAAGATGAAAAGATCGAATTTACTAGCTTTTTTGATACACTTACCATAGAACAATTAGCGACAATTATGAAAAATGCACAAACACTTGATGAAATAGGACAGTATGAAGAGGCAGCTTCTTGGTATGATATAGCTATAAAAAAAAATCCACGAGATATTGTAGCATGGTATAACAAAGGAAATGTTTTGGACAATATTGGAAAACTAAAAGAATCCATTTTTTGTTATGACAAAGTCTTAGAAATCATTCCTAATGACATTAGTTCAATGTATAACAAGGCAATTGTTCTTTCAAAATTAAAAAAATATGAAGAGGCAACATCATTATTTGATAAAATTATTTCAATTGACCCAATCCATATTGGTGCATTAACTAACAGAAGAGTTTCGTTGAATAAATTAGGAATGCATTATGGTACTACTCTAATAAAGAAAAAACAGCTGTTATAGAATTTGAAAAACTCCTTTAGAAAAAATCAGTAATTGATGTTTGTTTCATTTTTTTGAAAAGATTACCTTTAGCCAGCCATTCTAATTTACTAATACTCATAGATTTACATGCATAATCTATTCCCTCATCAAGAGTGTTGGTAATGAAAGGATGTTGATTCATAGCTGCTCTTATTCCCTCTCTTACCTGCCATACTCCAACAGGTATAGCATACTCTGGTCTAATTTCACGCAATACCAAAGCGGCAGCTTGGATTTTATTTTTGGAAAGATATTCTGCTACACCTAATTTTCCTGCAAAGTAAGCTCCTGCAATTGCCGGGGGATGATCAATTCCTCTTGCATCTTCAAAGTCTGAACCAAATCCAATCTGTCCTTGTTCATCATACCAAGCTTCTTCCATTTCAAATAACCATCTATGTGGAAATAATATAATTGAAAACAGGTTACCAAGATGATTGAAGGAAAACACTTTACAAGAATCAATTATTTGATAATCTAAAATCTCTGATACAAGTGATTTTGAAATTATATCATCAGTGGCAGTAATACTCCATCTTGTTGGAACAAGTTTTCTTTTTTTGCCAAACATTCCAATACTAAAACACTTTTGGATTTGAGAAACATTAATGCCAGAATTATACAATTTTAGTACAGCGTCTTCTGCTTTCAGATCTTTATCATAGTAAGAATTTTCAATTATTCTTTGAGCAGACGATCCAGAAAACTTAGCTTTTTTTATTTCACCTATTGGTCCAAAGGGTGCACTTTCTCCATCAATTGATGTAATTGGAATTGTATTTTTATAAAATTCAATTTCAGAATCAATTGGTTTAGTGGACATAGCAACTTCTTGAAGATTTTCAATGAAGCGTCCCTCAGGTTCTAAAACTGAAACTTTCTGAACTCCTCTTACAAGACTTAATCTAAAATTAACAATTTCTTCAAGACTCTTTCCATTCCATTTTTCTGGGATGTCAAGAAGGCTGGTATCACCATGTATTGGAGGAACCATTGGGCCAACACCTACTTTGGGATAATTATAAGAGCCAACAAAAACAGATGGAGGACTAGAACCGCTTATAGAATTTGATGAAAATAAATTCCCATATCTTGACAGATATTCTCTCCAGTTTTCTTCAATTGATTTTCTAATCTCTTTTGAGCTACGAGACACAATTTTCATACCTTTTTTATGCCTATTAATTTGACTAATACGAAAATTTGACTTGTACTAAAGATATGATTTTTAATTTGAATGGATTATCAAACATTATGGGTGTAGATAGAATTGTTTCCTTTTTCCCAAGTGCAACAGAATTACTTTACGAGTTAGGAGTAGGAGACAGGATTTTTGGGGTAACACATGAATGTCTTTATCCTGAAGATGCAAAATCAAAACCCCGCATTATTAGTTCTGTTTTTGATCCAAATACTATGTCAAGTAGAGAAATCGATGATAAGATTGTAGAGTTAATGAGAGAAGGAAAGGAAATCTACAAACTTGATGAAGAAAAACTAAGACTGGCAAATCCAGACCTGATTATTTCCCAAGATACATGTGAGGTATGTTCTGCATATACTAATCATGTAACTAAAGCACTGAATGTTTTAGACAACCAACCAGAGATTTATTCTCTAAATCCACACGATATAAAAGGAATTTTAGATAGCATCAAAAATGTTTCAGAAAAAATTGGTATGGAAGGAAAGGGAAATGAAATAATTCGGTCACTTAAAAAAAGAATTGATTATATTAAAAGCAAAAATTTTGAAAGTAAACCTAGAGTTTTAGCTTTAGAATGGCTTGATCCCTTTTTTACATCAGGCCATTGGGTACCAGAGATGATAGAAATTGCTGGAGGAAAAAATCAGATTAGCTCTAAAGGAGAACAATCAAGAAGAATGAAATTTGAAGAGATAAAAAAATGTGATCCAGATCTCATTGTTTTAATGCCTTGTGGTTTTGATATTAATCGAACCGTTTTAGAATACAAAAAGATCCTCCAAAACAATCATGAATGGAATAACCTTCGAGCTATTAAACAACAAAATGTTTTTGCAGTTGATGCAAATTCATACTTTAGTAAACCAAGTCTTAGAACAATAACAGGTATTGAAATTTTAGCAAAGATAATCCATCCTGATATTTTTGATAACGAAAAAAATTCAGAATCCTTCAAACAGATTAAATCTTAATCTTCTTCTTCGTTTAATTCTTCTACCTGAGAAGTACTTTTGCTGGGTCTTATGGGAATATAGATTACAGTCATTTTCTTATATTGATTTAAAAAAAGCAAAGGATAGACATTAAGGTTACAAAAAATTGCCTCTTTGGTAAGATCTCATACATTTTTGATTTTTTTGAATACCAATGACAGGCAGTGGTAAC